>NZ_JAMOKF010000588.1 GCF_023656545.1 Micromonospora phytophila
GTGGCCGCCCTGTCCGCCGTCGGCGCGCTGACCACCGTCGCCACCGCCCGACCCCGCGTCACCCCGCCGCCCGTGGTGGCCGGCCTGTCCGCACACCCCACCAGTCCCGTCCCGGGGAACGCAGCAGGCCGGCAGAGCGCACCCGTCGCGCCGCCCGCCGCCGCGCCGCCCGCAGACCGCACGGCACCCGCGGCGGTCACGACGAACCCGCAGGTAGGGGCGGCCGTGCGTCCCGGTGACACGAGGGCACCGGGGCACTCGAACCCCTCGGCGGGTGGGGCCAACCGGCCCGCTGCGGCGGGGGCCCCGGGGAACACGAAACCGCCGGTGGGCGGGACCGACCGTCCCGGTGCCACGGGGGCACCGGGGCGGGCGGTCCGGCTGGTCTGGACCACCGCCACCATCGCCCTGGTGGCGGTCGGCTCGGTCCGGGCGGCCGGTTGGCTCTTCGCCCTCTGCCTGATCGCCGCCACCGCCACCGCCACGCTCGCGGTCACCGGCGGGCGTACGCCGATCGGGATGCTGGCGTCAGCGGTGCTGCCACCGCTGGCGGCGGTCCGGGCGCTGCCCTGGGCGGTACGCGGGCTGGCCCGCACCCGGCCCGGCGGGCCCGGGGTCGGGCGGAGTCTGGCCAGCGTGGCCGTCTCGATCGGACTGCTGGCCCTCTTCGGTCTGCTCTTCTCCTCCGCCGACGCGATCTTCGCCGACCTGCTCGCGGACCTGCTGCCCGACGTCTCGTCGTCCGGGGTGATCGGCTGGGTCCTCCGCTTCCTGCTGGTCGGTGCGGGGCTGCTCGGTGGGGCGTACCTGCTCACCCGGCCGCCCGACCTGGACGGCCTGCACCCGGCGCCGGCCCGGCCGGTCCGCCGGCTGGAGTGGGCGCTCCCGCTGGCCCTGCTCGACCTGCTCTTCGCCGCCTTCGTGCTGGTGCAGCTGACCGTGCTCTTCGGCGGCTCGGGGCACGTGCTGCGCACCGCCGGCCTCAGCTACGCCCAGTACGCGCGCAGCGGCTTCTGGCAGCTGCTCGCGGTCTCCGCCCTCACCCTCCTGGTGATCGCCGGCGCGGCCCGCTGGGCCCCGCGCGGCACCCGCGCCGACCGGCTGCTGATCCGTCTCCTCCTGGGCACGCTGACGCTGCTCAGCCTGGTGGTCGTCGCGTCGGCGCTCTACCGGATGAACGTCTACGCCGACGCGTACGGGGCGACCCGGCTGCGGTTGGTGGTGGCGACGGTCGAGCTCTGGCTCGGGCTGCTCTTCGTCCTCGTCGGGGTGGCCGCGATCCGGTTGCGGGCCCGCTGGCTGCCTCGGCTGGTGCTGGGCACGGCGGTGCTCGCGCTGCTCGGCCTGGCCGGGGCCGACCCGGATCGCCTGATCGCCGAGCGCAACGTCGACCGGTACCAGCAGAGCGGTCGGCTGGACGTCGGGTATGTCGCCGGGCTCTCCGCCGACGCGGTGCCGGCCCTGGACCGGCTGCCCGAGCCGCTGCGCTCCTGCGCGCTGCGCGACATCGCCGCCGAACTGCCCGACGACGGCGTACGCACCGCCAACCTCGGCCGGTCGCGGGCCCGCGGGCTGCTCGACGCGGATGCGGCGGAGGTTGGCGCGCGGGACTGTCCGGGGCTCCGCCGCTGGTGACGGCGCACCCTTGACAATCCCGCCGATCAGGCGAGACTGCCGGGGTGGCCGCTGCCGACGATCTCGCGCCGTCGCCCCGGGCGGGACAGCGGCC
>NZ_JAMOKF010000589.1 GCF_023656545.1 Micromonospora phytophila
GGGAGCGGGACGAGGTCGCCGCCGCGGTGCGCGAGGCCACGGGGATCGCCGACCGGCTCGCGGCGACACCGCTCGCGCAGCAGGCCGCCACCCTCGCCCGCCGGGTCGGGCTGCGCGGCGCGACCCGGGACCGCCCCGGCGCGGACCTGCTCACCCTGCGCGAGCGGGAGGTGCTGCGGCTGGTCGCCGAGGGGCACAGCAACAGCCGGATCGGCGAGCAGTTGTTCATCTCGCCGAAGACCGCCAGCGTGCACGTCTCCCGGATCATCGCCAAGCTCGACGTCACCAACCGCGTCGAGGCGGCGGCCCTGGCCCACCGCCTCAACCTGCTCGCCGACCCTGCCCCACGCTGACCGCCCACCGCGCCGCCCGCCCACCACTGGCAGGCACTCCTTCATCTTTCGAACTCGTGTGCGCTGCGCCAGGCGGCAGCGGCGCGGTCACCGCGCGAACGGAGACTGCGGCAGGTGGGGCAGTGGCGGGGCTTGGTTCGTCGAATCGACCATGTCGACCTGCCATCGCACGACGGTGGGTGCCGCGATCCGGCCAAGCTGTGCGCCGAGGAACCCGGCGGCGATGACGAGCGTCACGGCCCCGAGACCGAACAGCCATTTCCGCAGCAGTACCCGGCGGTCGACGGGACCGCGAGGCGGCAGCCCGCTCTTGAGATCAGATGCTGAGAAAGGCCAGATCACAGCCACGACAGCACCTCCTGCGCGACGACGGTTGCCGCTTCGACGATGGATGCGTCAGTGGCACCGACAGCTTCGTAGATGACGTAGACGAGATAGGTGCCGAGGCAGGCGGTGAGGTGGATGACCCGCTTTGTGTCGGGGCTGTTCTCCATGAAGTAGACAGCGCGGTCGCCGAGTGCCACGCGGTAGCTGGGACGGTTGGTCGGCATCAACAGCGACCCGTCGCGCTGGATGCACCGCGGGCCCTGGCCATCGCGCCGGCCGAAGCGGACCAACGCGACCCACAGCGAGGCTCGTGAGCCGATCACCGTGGACGTGCTCTCGGCAGCGCAGGTGTTCGAGCGGCTACCGGGGCGGCTCCCCTCCTCGCCCTCGGCCTGCAGCGGCCCGCGGCCAGGTACGAGAAGGTTGAACACCTCGGTCCGAATGAGCTGACAGACCGGGCGTGGCGAGGGCGGGTCCACAGTCGCACCCTCCCAGGCCCGCCACAGACCGACCTCGACGGCCACCAGGACGCAGAGGGTCAGCACCGTGAACCGGACCCAGCCCCGCGAACTCATACCGCCAGTGTGGCCGGGAACCGCAAGGGTAACCATCAATGTCCACTGCCCGGCCACCAGCCGTCCGGCAACCCCGGAAACAAGCCGCTCCCCCGGGGAGGTGAGGGATCTGAACGTGGACGGGAGGGGGGAGCGGTCAGGCGCGGGGGAGGTAGACGCGGTATCCGCCGACGATGAGCAGGTCGAGGCGGCCCGGCTCGGCGCGCATCCGGTCGTCCAGGCGCGCGGCGAGTGGCGAGCCGGCCGGCGCGACCCAGGCCGGCGCCGCCGCCCGCTGCACCGCCCGGCGGTACGGCAGGTAGCGGTCGTGGCCCGGGCGCAGGTCGTCGTCGACCACCGCGCAGACCACCTCCTCGGCCGTGGCGAAGGTGAGCCGGTTGCAGGTCCAGTAGCCGCCGTAGACGTGCCGGACGCCCCGGTCACGGAGGGCGGCCACCAGTTCGGCGTGCCGCGCCTCGGCGGCGCGGGC
>NZ_JAMOKF010000590.1 GCF_023656545.1 Micromonospora phytophila
AGGCCAGCAGCGCCCCGGCCGCCGCCAGGCCGAGCCGCGGCAGCCGCCGCCCGCCGGGCGCGGGGAGGGTGAGGGCGAGCAGGGCGCCGAGCCCGAAGGCCACCCCGAGGCCGTACGTCACCCGGCCGGCGACCAGGTTGCCGGCGATGGTGACCACCCCGACCAGGCTGCCGAGCAGCGGGCGGGGCACCCCGGTGCGTACCAGCAGGGCCGCCAAGGCGGTCGCCGCCGCGAGCAGGGCCAGCGCGCCGGTGACCCGCACCCCGAGCAGGGCCATCACCGGCTGGGACACCAGGCTGTAGCCGAACTGCTGGACCCCGCCGTACCAGCGCAGGTCCACCGGGGTCAGGCCGTGGGCGGCGAAGAAGTCGGCCCGCGCCACCTGCGCGGCCAGGTCGGAGCCCATGCCCGGCAGCGCCAGGTAGACCGCCCCGAGGGCGGCGGCGGACGCGGCGGCCACCGCCACCACCCGACTGCGCCGCATGCCCACCTCCGTAACGCGACCACGGTACTGGCAGCATGTCGGGCGTGCCTCACCACCTCGCGCGCTGGACCGGCCTGGCCGGCTCGACGCTGCTCGCCCTGGCCGCGTTCCTCGGCGGCGCGTTTCCCGACGGCGACCTGCGCCCCACCCCGGTCAGCATCTGGCAGGGCCCGAACGGGCCGCTGATCATCGCCGCCTGGCTGGTCGGCACCGGTCTGATGGCGTACGCCTGGTGGACGCTGCGCGACCGGGTCCCGTCGGCGCGCTGGGCGCTGGTCACCGTCGGGCTCTGGCTGCTGCCGCTGCTGGTCACGCCGCCGATGGGCAGCCGGGACGTCTACGCGTACGCCTGCCAGGGCGCCAGCTACTCCGCCGGGATCAACCCGTACGAGCAGGGGGTCTCGGCGCTGCCCTGCCCCTGGCTGGACACCATCTCCTACATCTGGCGGGACACCTCGGCCCCGTACGGGCCGCTGTTCCTGCTGCTCGCCGGGGCGGTGGTCAAGGCGACCGGGTCGCTGGTCGGCAGCATCGTGCTGTTCCGGCTGCTGGCGGTGGCCGGGTTGGGGCTGACCGCCGCCTGCCTGCCGGTGCTGGCCCGGCGCTGCGGCGTACCGGCCGGCCGGGCGGTCTGGCTGGCGCTGGGCTCGCCACTGATCGGGGTGCACCTGGTCTCGGGGGCGCACAACGACGCGCTGATGGTGGGGGTGCTCGTCGCCGGCTTGGCGGTGGTGGTGTCCCGGCCGGGCCGCCCCGGCCCGCTACTCGCCGGGGGAGTGCTGCTCGGGCTGGCCGCCGCGATCAAGGTGACCGCGCTGGTCGTGGTGCCGTTCGCCGCGCTGGCCGCGATCGTCGGGGCGTACTCGATCAGGGCGCTGGTGCGCGACGGCGGGTGGGTGGTCGGCGGGGCGGTCGCCGCGGTGGTCGGCGCGACCCTCGCCACCGGCCTGGGCTTCGGCTGGGTGACCGGGCTGGAGCAGGGCGGCCTGGTGATCGCCTGGACCTCGCCGCCGACGGCGGTGGGGCAGACCGTCGCCTACCTCGCCGCGCCGTTCGGCTGGCACGGCGACCCGCTGCCGGTCACCCGGGGGATCGGGCTGGCCGCGCTCGCGCTGGTCCTGCTCTGGCTCTGGTGGCGCGCGCGCACCCGGGAGCCGATCTGGCACGCCGGCCTGGCGCTGGCCGCCACGGTCGCCCTCGCCCCGCTCTTCCACCCCTGGTACTGGACCTGG
>NZ_JAMOKF010000591.1 GCF_023656545.1 Micromonospora phytophila
GCACCGTCCGGCAGCCGGGGCGGCACCACCGCTCCGCCTCGGCCACGCCCCGGCGAGCGGGCGCCCGCCGGGGCGCCGCGCCCCGGTGAGATCTGGTGGGCCGACGTCCCGTTCGCAGACGGCTCCGGCTCGAAGGTGCGCCCCTGCCTGGTGCTGCGCGCCGACGCCCGGGCCGCCGACGTCCTGAAGATCACCAGTCAGGACAAGAGCGACCGGGACGACCACGTCCGCATCCCCACCCGGGACTGGGACCCGGACGCCGACCACGACAGCTTCGTCAACCTGACCGAGCCGTCCCGGATCCCGCTCGCCGACTTCTCCAACCACGTCGGCACCTGTGACCCCACCCTCTGGCGTCAGATCCGCCGCCTCCCCCACCTGCACACCCGGTGACGAGCACGATCCGGGGTGGGACGCCTCGCTCCACTCCCCGCTGACGTGACCCGTGGCCTGGCCCCGGCGAGCGATCCCCGCCCTGAACCCCTGATGCCTGAGTTGACCAAGAGGTTTGGGGCGGGGAAGGGCGTCCTGGAGGACGCAAACCTCTTGATCACCGCCCGAAAGGGGTTGGCGGGTCGTCCCGGTCGGCGGCCTCGGGGGACAGCGCACCGGGCGGGGTGCCGGGGGTCAGTCCCAGGCGTGGGCGAGGGTGGTGAGCTGGTCGGCGTACTCGATGCGGGCCGCCCAGGAGGTGGGCCAGGCGGGCAGGCCGGCGGCGGCGCCGACGAAGGCGCCGGCCAGCGCGGCGATCGAGTCGGAGTCGCCGGCGGTGGTGGCGCCCCGGGCCAGCGCGGCGACCGGGTCGTCGGCGTGCCGGACGGCGCAGAACAGCGCGGTGGCGAGCGCCTCCTCGGCGATCCACCCCTCGCCGGTCTGCCGGCACGGGTCGCCGCCGTCGTCGGGCGCGGCCAGCGCGGCGTCGAGGCGACCGAGGACGGCGAGGCACTCGTCCCAGCCACGGGCGATGAACTCCTCCGGCGTCGCCATCCCGGGACGCTGCCACAGGTCGCCGAGCCAGTCGGCGCGGTAGACCCGACGCTGCTCGCGGGCCCGGTCGGTGAGCAGCCGGGGCAGCTGCGCCGGTGCCGCGCCCTCGCGCAGCAGCCGCACCGCGTACGCGGTCAGCTCGCTGGCCGCCAACGCGGTCGGGTGGCCGTGGGTCAGCCCCGCCTGGAGCTGGGCCAGCCCGGCGAGGGTGTCCAGGTCGACGTCGAGCAGGCCGACCGGGGTGACCCGCATGTTGGCGCCGCAGCCCTTCGAGTCGGCCACGGTCGCCTCCTGCCAGCGCACCCCCCGGTCCAGCTCCGCGCAGGCGCGCAGGCAGGTCATTCCCGGGGCCCGGTTGTTGTCCGGGCTGGCCGCCCAGTCGAGGAAGCGTCGCCGCAGCAGCGGTTCGACCACCTCCGGCGACCAGTCGGGGGCGTCGTGCAGGGCCCAGCCGACGGCCAGCGCCATCTGGGTGTCGTCGGTGACCAGTGCCGGGTCGCCGGTGAGGTCGCGGGGGCCGGACGGGCCGTAGCGGCGGACGATCTCGGCGACGGTCAGGAACTCGGTGTCCTTGCCGAGCGCGTCACCGTAGGCGAGGCCGAAGAGTGAGCCGGCGGCCAGCCGGCGCGAGGAGTCGATCACGCCCGTGATCATGCCGCGCACCGGCAACCTCATGACAGGCCGGCCGGACGGCCGGCGGGCGGGCGGACGCGCCGGCCGGGC
>NZ_JAMOKF010000592.1 GCF_023656545.1 Micromonospora phytophila
GCTCCGCGGTCCGCCGCTCGGCCTGGGGCCGCTCGGTGGTCTCGCGGACCTCGGCGTGGACCTCTTCACGGGCCGGAGTGGCCGCGGCCGCGACCTCGGCCCGCGGTCGAGGGGTCCCGGCGGCGGCGCCGCCCTGCCGCTCGGAGATCGCGCTGATCAGCTCGCCCTTACGCATGCGAGCCGTGCCCGAGATGCCGAGCGACGCGGCCAGGCTCTGCAGCTCCGGCAGCAGCATGGCCGACAGGCCCGTACCGCTGCGCCGACGGCGGGCGGGGGCGGCGGTGGTGGCATCGCCAGCGACGTTGGAAACATCCGACGTCACGTCGGTGGTGTCGCTCAATGGATTCCTTCCCTCGATAGGCCGGGACTGCCCGGAGTCGACAAGCAAGGTGGCCGGGCGGCCTCGGTTACCCGCCTCGCAAGGACGCGTCGCGGGAGTTTGTGACACAGCAGCCGGTCGGTTTCCCGACTCACCGACCTCGGTGAGCAGGTCTCGCCGTCTGCGGCGACCTGTGAAGACTGCGGTGCGGCGTGGGCCTAGGCAGGGGTGACGGGCTGACCGCCGAGAGCTTCGGGGGTGCGCCGACCCGCAGGAGATCGCATGCTTCGCGGCTGTGCTAAGTCTAGAGCGTAATCAACTCTTCCGACCTGCGGCAACAGGGTCCCGCTCCGCGTGTCCGAGTCTACCCCGGGTGACCCGTGCGCCGTGCACGTCTGTAGCCAACCGCCAGACCTGCCAATCTGTTCCCGGGTCGAAGCCCTCCGGCGGCCCGGTCAGCGCCAGGACGGTGGGCCCCGCCCCACTCACCACAGCCGCCACACCCGCCGCACGCAGGGCTTTCACCAGCTCCGCGGTGCCGAGCATGCCCTCCGCGCGGTAGTCCTGGTGCAGCCGGTCGACGGTCGCCGGCAACAGCAGCGCCGGGTCCGCGGTCATCGCGTGCACGAGCAACGCGGCGCGTCCGGCGTTCAGCGCGGCGTCGCCGTGCGGCACGGTCGCCGGCAGCGCGGCCCGCGCGGTAGCCGTCAGACCGCGTTCCTGCGGCACGAAGACCGTCGGGCGTATGCCCTCGGCGACCGGCAGCGACACCGCGCGGGCGCCGGACGGCTCCGTCCAGGCCAGGGTGAACCCGCCGAGCAGGCAGGGCGCGACATTGTCGGGATGGCCCTCGATCTCGGCGGCGAGCCGGAGCACGGCCGCGTCGTCCAGGCGCGCCTCCCCGTCGGCCACCAGGGCACGGGCGAGGAGCACACCGGCGACGATCGCGGCGGACGAGGAACCGAGCCCGCGGGCCTGCGGGATGCGGTTGACGCACTCCACCGCCAGCCCCGGCGGTTGCCCGCCGAGCACGTCGAAGGCGGCCCGCATCGCCCGGACGACCAGGTGGCGGTCGTCGGCCGGCAGTTCCCCGGCGCCCTGCCCGGCGACCGTGACCGTGACCCCCTCCGGCCTCACCTCGGCGGCCACGTCGTCGTGCAGCGCCAGGGCGAGCCCCAGGGCGTCGAAACCCGGCCCCAGGTTGGCGCTGGTGGCGGGGACCCGGACCCGGACCGGACCGGAGGCGAATGTCGTCGGCACGCCGCTCATGCTAGGGCTCCGCACCGACATCACGGATCTCCGCCCGCCGGCTGGGACGCCGGCGCGTGGCCGACC
>NZ_JAMOKF010000069.1 GCF_023656545.1 Micromonospora phytophila
CACCGACCACCCGGCCGTCCTTCAGGACGGCCACCTCGGTGAGCTGGGCGCCGACGTCGGCGAGCAGCAACGTGCCAGCGGCAGCCCCGGCCCCGATGGCGCCCGCCCGTACGGTGTCGACGAACAGCAGCCGGGACGGCGCGAGCACAGCGGTGAGCACGCGGCGCATCGCCTCCTGGTCCGCGCTGCTGGAGAGCACCGGGCGGCAGGCCACGACCAGCGCCCCCACCGGCACCGGGGTGCGGTGGTCCCGCAGCAGCCGCCGCAACTCGACGACACAGCGGGGACCGTCCACGACCCGGCCACGCCGCACCACTGGCGTCCGCAGCCCCTCGCCGACCGGGACGCTCAGCACACCGCCGGGCCCCAGCCACATCCGCAACTGGCGCTGCCGAGGTCGACGGCAATCGGGTCGGGGTGGAGGGTCACCGCCGGTCGGGTGGCCCGGGTACGGCCGGCGACGGCCTTGGCGCTGTCCGGTGCGGGACCAGAGGTGACGTGGACGGGCATTCCGACCTCTTTCACGGAGGGATACGGCGGTCCCGGCGCCGTCGGCGGGACGGCGCGGAAGGTAGGCGGTGACGCCGGGAGACGAGGCGCGGGTGGAGCGTCAGGCCCAGATGCCGGGGAGTGTTGTCGTCACCGGGCCTGGAGGCGCCGACCGCTCCGCCGGCCGGGGCGGCGGCGGACAACCGGCGGGCAGGGGTGGCAAAGCCACCGGCGTACGGGTCGTCATCACCGCCTCCTCACTGGTCGGGTCCGCGTCGGACCTCCAGCGTCGGTCGAAAACCAGGAGCTGACATTGCACGGTGCCGGCCAACAACCTCTCGCCTGTTTGCCGGCCGCCGGAGAGGACGACCGCCCGCCGTTCGACGGCTGACCGCTGGCGACGCGCTGTCGATGCTGGCGTGGTCGTCGCGGCTGTCCGTGCCGGTCGCGTGGCACAGCGCCGCCGGATCGGCGTGGTCGAGTACCACGGGAATGACCGCCGGGACGTCGTCCACGACGACCCGGACGACCCGGACCGGATGGTCAGCCTCGCCCTACCCGTGCCCAGGCGACCGCCCTGGCCGCCCTGCTCGGCTTCCCGGAACTGGTCGCCGCCCCTGACTGACGGGCTACGTCAGCGGCCCGGCAGCGGCTGGCGCGGCCAGTCCAGCGCCCGCGCGCCGAGGACGGCGGCGTGCAGGGTGAACCGGTGCCGTGGGTCGGCGGGGTCGTAGCCGCTGAGCGTCCGGATCCGGTCCAGCCGGTAGGTCACCGTCCGGACCGACACGTGCAGCCGGCGGGCGGCCTCGGTGGCGATCTCGCCGCAGGTGAAGTACGCATCCAGGGTGTCCAACAGCGGCTCGGCCCCGCCGCGGGCCCGGGCCAGCGGACTGAGCACCGCCTGCACGAGGTCGACCATGGCCGGCTGGTCCCGCAGCAGAACCCGGTAGATGAGCAGGTCGTGGGCGTCCATGACGGCGGTGTCGGCGTGCAGCCGCTGGGCCATGGTCAGCGTCTCGCGGGCCTCCTCGTAGGAGCGCGCGATGCCGTACAGGCCGGGGTGGGGGCGGCCGACCGCGACCTGCCAGGGCCGGCCGCGCGCCAGCCGGTCCAGCTCGGCGTGCATCAGCCGGCCCAGGTCGCCGACGGACGCGCCCTCGAGCGAGCCGCGGTCGGGCGTCACCGTGTCCGCCGGGGCGATCACGACGAGCAGCCCCTCCTTCGTGGCCACGAGCACGTCCCGGTCGCCCAGCCGGTCAAAGATGACGCGTTCCAGGGCGCTGATCGCCGCGTCGGTGTCCGGCAGTCGTAGGCTCGGCGACGCGAGGGCGACCTGGTGCACCCGCGCCAGGTCCAGCCCGAACGGCTCCGCGCGCTCCACCAGGCCGCCCAGGTCCGAGTCGCCGCGCAGCAGGTCGTCGACGAGTTCACGGCGCAGCGCCTCCTCCCGGCGGACCAGTTCCCGGCGAGCCACCGCGTACCCCTCGGCGAGGGTGGCCACCGCGGCGTCGACGACGTGCAGCACTGCCTCCGCCGCGGCGCGCACGGCCTCACTGTCGGTGGGGCGCTCCAGGTGTGGCAACCGCTGCCAGAACCGCCGGGCCGCGGACAGGTAGAGCCGGACCGCCCGCCCCGCGGAGACACCCTGCTCGGCGGCGCGCCGGCCGAGCACCCCGACCGCGTCGAGTTCGCTGCGGCGCGGGCGGCGCCCGGTCGCCGCCGCGTCGGCCAGCAGCCGTAAGTAGTCGCCGAGCAGTTCCACCGGCACCCCGCCGGCGTCGGCGCTGGCGGCGTGGGCGACCTCTGCCAGCCACGGGTCGTCAGAGCGGGCCGGGACGGCCCGGCGGACGCTTCCGGTCATCCCGTACTCCTCCCGGCACGTGGACGGCGCCTACCGCCGGTCCGGTCCGGCCAGACTATGGGAACCAGCCAACCCGGCGTCCGCGTGCCCGCAGGCGAGCAGCTGGTCATGGCCACCGTGCCGAAATCGGCGAAGGTTCGGGCACTGCGGCAGAACCCCAGGGTGGCCCTCACCATCGACACCTAGGACGAGTGGCCGCCGCGAGTGCTGCTGATCCGCGGCGCGGCGCGGGTCGAGCTGGTCGACGGGGTGCCGGATTCCTACGTCGAAGCGTCCCGGAAGGTGGTCCCGGCCGCGCACTTCGAGGGCTGGGAGCAGGGGGTGCGGGCGCTTACCCTCTGTGACCATGGCCATACGGGGGATGCTTGCTTGATGGCGCGACCCTCACTACCTTTGCTTTGTCAAGCAAGGTATCCAGGGATCGTTGTGGGCTTGGCTCGGTCAGTCGTGCGAGCGGATCTCCGTGCAGCCGGACCTATGCCGTTGCCCTTGCGCGTATCCGGATGCCTACCGCGCCCCGTGTCGTCGTTCAGGAGTCGGACATGATTTATGGGGGAGCTCACCGCAGCAGCCGCGACGAGCAACGATGCCGGGCGGTTCGGCGGCGGATCCGGGAGACGCTCGCGGTCCGCCGGGCCGCCGCAGCGGCCGGGCAGCCGAGCGTCAAACTGCCCGACGAGGCGAAGCCGGCCGCTTGACGAGGCGCGACCGGTCGGCGCGGGCCCAAGGACGGCGCGGTCCAGTCGGGGAGCCGATCGGGAGCAGCGGAGTGACTTGACCGCTTCTCCTGATGGCATCGGCCGAGGCGATGGCCGGCTCACGGTGAGGAAGCCCGACCTGGTCATCCAGGATTGTGCCCGGCTGTGAACCGAGCGTCACCCAGCCGCCGTACCGATGTGCGGAGGCTCGATCAAGCACTGAAGATTCGTCGGCAGCCCGGCCGCTGCGCACCGGGCGGTCAACGTCAGCGTCAGCACTGCCTGACGGACATGTCCTTGGCGAGGCAGGTGATTCCGTCAGGATCGGCGAGTGGCACCGACTGGTATCCCTCGCTGTGGTAAAGATCGATGTTCCGCAGGCTCTTCGCGCCGGTGAACAGCAGGACGCGGCGGCAATCCGGTTGGGCATCGGCTTCGGCGGTGCGTAGCAACCATCGGCCCAGCCCCTGACCTCGCAGGTCGGGCACGACGGCGAGTCGACCCACGTGCCAGTCGGTGTCGACGCGACGGGCCCGCACCATGCCCAGCAGTCGGCCGTCCAGCCAGATGCCCGTGGTGTGCCAGGTCGCCAGCCAGTCGCGTACCTCTTCCAGCGACTCGTGCAGGGCCGGTATGGCCAGGGTGTCGTTGACGACGGCCTCGTCCACCCAGCAGCACCGCTGCAGCACGAGGGCCTCGGACGCGTCGTCGGGGGTCAGGCGTCTCACGTAGGACCCCGGCAATGGTCCGGACAGCGTTTCGGGTCGTGCGCGTTCGCGCAGTGGCCGTAGGGCGTGAGCGACCCGGACCAGTTCGTCCAGCAGCCCGACACCCGCCGTGTCGCGGGCCGCGTCGGACCGCAGCCGCCCACTTTCCATGGCTTCACCGATGCGAATCGCGACCGTGGCGCCCAGCGGAACCAGGCGCAGTGTGGTCACCACCTGCTTGGCATGCTGAACCGACCGGGTGCCCGCCGACGTGTGTCCGTAGCTGACGAAACCGATCGGCTTCCACGCCCATTCGCGGCTGAGGTAGTCCAGCGCGTTCTTCAGCGTCGCCGGCATCCCGTAGTTGTACTCGGGCGTGACCGCGATGAACCCGTCCGCCGCGTCGACGATCGCGCTCCACCGACGTGTGTGCTCATGCCGGTAGACACCCGACGACGGGTGCTCCTCCTCGTCGAGGAACGGCAGGTCCAGATCGCTGAGGGCCACCGGTACGAGCTCGACGCCGAGCTCCGCGGCATGAGGGGTGAGCGTTTCGGCCAGCCACTGTCCCACCAGGGGCCCGAGGGCGCCTGGGCGGGTGCTGCACATCAGGACAAGGACACGAACCGGTTTCGTTAACATGGAAACGAAGCCTAGGTGCTAGGTTGATTACATGTCAACTAAGCCGCCGCCCGGGACCGTACGCTGGTTGAACCCTGACGAGGAGCGGGCGTGGCGGGCGTTCCTGCGCGTAGTGGTCGCCGTTCAGGCCGGCACGGCGCGGGATCTGGCCGCGGTCGGGCTCTCCGAACCCGACTACGAGGTACTGAGCACCCTGTCGGAGCGGCCCGGCCACACCAGCACCCTGGGGGAACAGGCCGACAAGATGGGCTGGTCACGCAGCCGGCTGTCCCGGCACGCCACCCGGATGGAGGCACGCGGTCTCCTGAGGCGCGCACCCGATCCGACCGACGGCAGAGGCTGCTTCCTCGAACTCACGCCGCAAGGTCTGGACGCGCTCGAACAGGCCGCGCCGGCCCACGTCGAATCGGTACGACGCCACTTCATCGACCGGCTCGCCCCAGAAGACCTCATCGCCATTGAACAGATCGACCGGAGGCTGGGAGAACCCCGGGCCGGCGACGATCGACCACCGAAGCGGCACCCGTCGGCATGATCGGTCAGTAGAGGCCCGGGTGGCAACGCCTTCGATACGACCCGCCGGGATCCACCGCGGCCAGGCCGATGCCGGCCAGTGGGCCGCCGAAGTCGTGGAAGAACCACCACGGCACCCCGTTCAGCGCCGGGACCAGCACGGTCTCCGGGGTGAGCAGCGGCACCAGCGCGGGCGCGAGCGCGGGCAGGTAATGCGCCTTCACCGCGAGGATCACCACGTCCTGCGGACCCAGTGCCGCGGTGTCGTCGGTGGCCGCGGCGACCGGGGCGGCCTGCGGCCCGCCGTCGAGCGAGTTCAACAACCAGCCGTGGGTACGCAGCGACGCCAGCGTTTCGTTCCTGGCCAGGGCCGACACGGGCAGACCGGCCAGGGCCAGGCGCGGACCCCTCGCCGGAGTGGCGGGCTGCCTATGTGCAGGGGGTGTGACCAGGAGCCGCCGGCCCGGCCTGACCCAACCCGCCACAGCGGCTGAGAAATAGCGACGAATCTCCCAGCGAGAAACGTCAGATGATGACGACGGGGGCCATTTTCCAGCACCATCTGATCGGGTGCTCGCAAGGTGCCTCGGGTAGGCCGTTCGCGGATTTCGATAAGGCATCCATCGACCTCGGGCAATTCGCGTATCCGGAGCATTTCTTTGAGTGCGATGTGTCATTCATCGCGCTATGCTGGCTTCGGGATCGGGGCCGAAGACAGTGGGGGTGACCGTGACGACGGGTTCGGCGACGGCCCGGCGGCCGGTGAGCTTCAGCACCGGGGGGCTCCCGGAGGCCCAGCGGATCGCGCTGTGGGAGGACCACAACGCGCACGCACTGATCGGCCTGCGGTGTCACACGTTGGGCGGGACGCCGTTCGACGGGACCGAGCTCAACCTCGAGCTCGAGCAGTTGCATCTGGCCCGCGTCCGCAGCAACGCACATGTCGTCGAACGCCCGGCCGAGGTGATCCGCAAGCATCCGACGGACGCGGTCGCGGTCTACCTGACCCTCGTCGGGGAGGCATTCTTCTACCACGACGACGGGGTGCTCACCCTGCGGCCGGGACAGGCCCTGATCTGCGATGCCGATCGTCCGTTCATGCGCGGCTTCTCGCATGGCCTGGAGGAACTCGCGATCAAGGTGCCGCGTCCGCTTTTCCGCGAGCTGACCGGCCTCAAATCGCTCAACACCCCGTTGGTGCGCGGTTTCGCCGGGGGTGATGTGCCGGCACGGACGTTCGCGAGGCTGATCGACCGTGCTCTGCGTCCCGAGGGAGGCGAGCCCGTCGACGAACGGATCGCGCTCGACCTGCTCGCGAGCATGGCCGGCAGCCGCCCGGTCAACCTCGGCACGGTGCATCTGGCCAACGCGCGTACGTTCATCGAGGATCACCTGACCGACAGCGGCCTGACTGCCGCCCGGGTCGCGACCGGCATCGGCATCAGCGAACGCCACCTGTCCCGGGCGTTCGCCGCCGCCGGCACCACTGTTCCGCAGTACGTGCTGGCGCGGCGGCTGGAACGTGCCCGTGCGCTGCTCGCCTCCTCGCCGCAGTTGCCGGTCGGTGAGGTCGCGGCGCGCTGTGGCTTCGGCTCGGCCACCCATTTCTCGCAGGCGTTCCGGGCGCGTTTCGGCCTACGCGCCACGGACCTGCGTCGGCAGGCCCGGGCGGGCCGGCTCGGTTAGTTCTGGAATTCCGCCACAGCTTCGCCTTTCCGCCGTGTTACGGCTTCAGCCCTTGCTGCGGCGGCAGAGCGCCGCCGCACACTTGTCGAGCGAGTGGCCAGGACCACACGCCCGGCAGTGGAGTGGGGGAGCTGATGGCACAGTTCAGCGACGGGATGGCCGAGACGCCGCTACCTCAGGGATCGACGGTGACGACCGACGTCGTCGTCATCGGCTCGGGCCCGGCGGGAGCGGGAGCAGCACTGTTCCTGTCCACACTCGGAATCCCGAACATCATGATCACGAAGTACCGCTGGACGGCCAACACCCCGCGGGCGCACATCACCAACCAGCGCGCGATGGAGGTCTTCCGCGACCTGGGCATCGAGGACCAGGTGCTCGCCGACGCCACTCCCCACGAGCTGATGGGCGACACCGTCTTCTGCACCTCGATCGCCGGCGAGGAGATCGGGCGGATCCTCACCTGGGGTACGCATCCCGCCCGGCAGGCCGACTACCGCCTCGCGTCACCGTGCCTGCCGGTCGACATTCCCCAGACCCACCTGGAACCGATCCTGGTGCGCAACGCCGTGATGCGGGGTACCCAGGCCCGGTTCTCCACGGAGTACCTGGGGCACCGGCAGGACGCCGATGGCGTCAGCGTCGAGGTTCGGGACCGCCTCACCGGCGAGGAGTACACGATCCGGGCCAAGTACCTCATCGGTGCCGACGGCGCCCGCTCCAAGGTCGCCGCCGACCTCGGCCTTCCGATGGAGGGTGCGATGGACGTCGCCGGTTCGATGAACATCACGTTCAAGGCCGACATCTCGTCGTACGTCGGACACCGGCCGTCGGTGCTCTACTGGGTGATCCAGCCCGGGTCGAACGTCGGCGGAATCGGGGCCGGACTGGTGCGGATGGTGCGGCCCTGGAACGAGTGGCTCATCGTCTGGGGCTACGACATCAGCCAACCCCCACCGGTCGTCGACGAGGCCGCCGCCGTCCAGATCGTGCGCAACCTGCTGGGGCTGCCGGACATCGAGGTGGAGATCACCGGCACGTCGTTGTGGGGCAACAACGAGATGTACGCGACCCACCTGCAGTCGGGGCGGGTGTTCTGTGTCGGAGACGCGGTCCACCGCCACCCGCCGAGCAACGGTCTGGGGTCGAACACCTCGATCCAGGACTCCTACAACCTCGCCTGGAAGCTGGCGGCTGTCCTCCGTCGGCAGGCCGCGCCTTCGCTGCTGGAGACCTACTCGGTGGAACGCGCGCCGGTGGCCAGGCAGATCGTGCAGCGCGCGAACAGGTCCAGTCGCGAGTTCGTTCAGTTCTTCGAGGCGCTGGGCCTGCTCGACGCCTCAGACGAGGCCGAGATGGCCGCGCGCATCGAGGAGCGCAAGGCCAACACCCCCGAGGGGGCGGCCAAGCGGGCCGCGTTGATGTCGGCCATGGAGCTCAAGCACTACGAGTTCAACGCCCACGGTGTCGAGCTGGGGCAGTTCTACGAGTCCGACGCGGTGGTCTCCGACGCCACGCGACGGCCGGAACCGAGCCGGGACCCGGAGCTGTACTACGAGACGTCCACGGTCCCGGGATCCCGGCTGCCGCACGCCTGGGTGGGCGATGCCCGGCACAAGGTCTCCACGCTCGACCTGGCGCCGATGACCCGGTTCACGGTGTTGACCGGCATCGCCGGGGAGCCGTGGGTGGCGGCTGCCGAGAAGGTCGGCCAGGAGTTCGGCGTGCCGCTGGAGGCCGTGGTGATCGGCCCCGGGTGTGAGGTGACCGACCTGTACTACGACTGGGCGCGGGTGCGAGAGGTCGAGGAGGACGGCGTGCTGCTGGTGCGCCCGGACAAGCACATCGGCTGGCGGTCGATGCGGCTGCCCGCCGATCCGGAGCGGGCGCTGCGCGAGGCGATGTCGGCGATCCTCGGCCGGGGTGGTGCGGCGTGAGAGTCAGGTTCACGCACGAGACGCTGCCGCAGCGGGTGGTGTTCGCCTCGTACGAGGCGGCGGGTCTCGTGGCCGACGAGGTGGCGCGGCTCGGCGCCGCCCGCCCGATGGTGATCGCCGCGGCGGCCGACAGCGCGCTGGCCGACCCGTTGGTGGCCGCCCTGCCGACCGCGGTGCGCCACACCGAGGTGGTGATGCACGTGCCCACCGACGTTGCCGAGCGGGCCCGCACGGCCGCCGAGAAGCACGACGTCGACGTCGTCGTCAGCATCGGTGGTGGCTCCACCACCGGCCTGGCCAAGGCGGTGGCGCTGACCACCGGGCTGCCCATCGTCGCCGTCCCGACCACGTACGCGGGTTCGGAGGCCACCAACGTCTGGGGGCTGACCGAGTGCGGCCGCAAGACCACCGGGGTCGATCCCCGCGTGCTGCCGCGGTCCGTCGTCTACGACGCCAGCCTGATGCTGTCCCTGCCGGTGCCACTGAGCGTGGCCTCCGGACTGAACGCGCTGGCGCACTGTGTCGACTCGATGTGGGCGCCGCAGGTCGACCCGATCGACCAGGCCCTGGCGCTGGAGGGCATCCGCGCCCTTCGCCAGGGACTCCCCGAGGTCGTGCGCGATCCGCAGGGCATCGAGGGGCGCGAGCAGACGCTGTACGGGGCCTACCTGGCCGCCGTGGCGTTCGCCTCGGCCGGCTCCGGGCTGCACCACAAGATCTGCCACGTGCTCGGCGGGATGTACAACCTCCCGCACGCGCAGACCCACGCCGTGGTGTTGCCGTACGTCCTCGCGTTCAACGCACCGTCGGTCCCCGACATCGGGCAGCGGATGGCGGCGGCCTTCGGTGAGGCGTCCGCGCTGGAGGGGTTGCAGCGCCTGCGGGAGCGGGTGGAGGCACCTCGCGCCCTGCGGGACTACGGGCTGCGCGAGACCGACATCCCGGCCGCGGTCGACGCGGTCCTGGCGGTCGTGCCGCCGAGCAACCCGACGCCGGTCACCCGGGAGAACCTCGAGGACCTGTTACGCCGAGCATGGGACGGAGGGGAGCCGGCATGAGCCTGGAGCAGCAGAACCGCGAGTCGCAGCTCGTCGAACGGGTGGTCGCGTCGTTCGACAACGCGCCGGATCAGCGGGTCAGGGAGCTGATGCAGGCCCTCACCCGGCACCTGCACGCCTTCCTGCGGGAGGTGCGGCTGACCGAACAGGAGTGGCAGCGCGCCATCGAGTTCCTCACCGCCGCCGGGCACATCACCGACGATCGGCGTCAGGAGTTCATCCTGCTCTCCGACGTCCTGGGCGCCTCGATGCAGACCATCACCGTCAACAACGAGGCGTACGGCGACGCCACCGAGGCGACGGTGTTCGGCCCGTTCTTCGTCGACGGCTCACCGGAGATCGAGCTCGGCGGTGACATCGCGGCCGGAGCGTCCGGGCAGCCGTGCTGGGTGGAAGGCACGGTCACCGACACGGACGGCAAGCCGGTGCCGCATGCGCGGATCGAGGTCTGGGAGGCCGACGAGGACGGCTTCTACGACGTCCAGTACGGCGACGACCGGGTCGCCGCCCGGGGCCACCTGTACAGCGACGCGGACGGAAGCTACCGCTTCTGGGGGGTCACTCCGACGCCGTACCCGATCCCGCACGACGGCCCGGTCGGCCGGCTGCTGGCCGCCACCGGACGGTCCCCGATGCGGGCCTCACACCTGCATTTCATGATCCAGGGGGAGGGATTCAGAACCCTGGTGACGCACATCTTCGTCCGCGGAGACGAGCTGCTGGACCGCGACAGCGTCTTCGGCGTACGGGACTCGCTGGTCAAGGAATTCGAGCCACAGCTGGCCGGTTCCCCCACCCCCGACGGCCGCGACCTGGGAGACCGCGCGTGGTCACGCGTGCGGTTCGACATCGTCCTGGCGCCGGCGGCTCACGAGGAGGCCTGACCCATGCCCACCGACGTGTACCTGTACGACGCCGTACGCACCCCGTTCGGAAGGTACGGCGGTGCGTTGGCCGGTGTGCGGCCGGACGACCTGGCGGCGCACGTGCTGCGGACGTTGGTCGAGCGCGCGCCCGCGCTGGAACCGGACCGCGTCGACGAGATCGTGTTGGGCAACGCCAACGGCGCCGGGGAGGACAACCGCAACGTCGCCCGGATGGCCGGCCTGCTGGCCGGCCTGCCGACGTCGGTACCGGCCACGACGGTGAACCGACTGTGCGGCTCCAGCCTGGACGCCGCCATCGTCGCCTCCCGGCAGATCGCCCTCGGCGAGGCGGACGTGTTGCTGGTCGGCGGTGTGGAGTCGATGAGCCGCGCGCCCTGGGTGCTGCTCAAGCCGCAGAAGGCCTACCCGGCCGGGGATGCGACGCTGGTGTCCACCACCCTGGGCTGGCGCCTGGTGAATCCGCGGATGAATCCGGAGTGGACGGTCTCGCTGGGCGAGGCCACCGAGCTGCTCGCGATCCGTGAGCGGGTCGGCCGCGACGCGCAGGACGTCTTCGCGCTGCGCTCGCACCAGGCGGCTTCCCGAGCCTGGGAGGCGGGGTTCTACGACGACCTCGTCGTCGGCGTGCCCGGGGTGGAACTCGCCCGCGACGAGTCCATCCGGTCCGACACCAGCCTGGCGAAGCTCGCCGCGCTCAAACCGGTGTTCCGCAGCCAGGACGGCACGGTGACCGCCGGGAACTCCTCGCCGCTCAACGACGGCGCGTCCGCGGTGCTGCTGGGCAGCCCGTCCGCCGAGGAGATCGTCGGTCGGCCGCCGCTGGCGCGCGTCGCCGGTCGCGGGGCTGCCGCGAACGACCCGCAGTACTTCGGGTTCGCGCCGGTGGAGGCCGCCAACCTGGCGCTCAAGCGCGCCGGCATCGGCTGGAGTGAGGTGGGCGCGGTCGAGCTGAACGAGGCGTTCGCCGCCCAGACCGTGGCGTGCATCAACGCCTGGGGCGTCGACCCCGACATCGTCAACGCACACGGCGGCGCCATCGCCATCGGCCACCCGTTGGGCGCCTCCGGGACCCGCGTGCTCGGCACGCTCGCCCGCTCGCTGCGGGCCTCGGGCGAGCGGTGGGGGGTCGCCGCGATCTGCATCGGTGTCGGGCAGGCGCTCGCCATGGTCCTCGAGAACATGGACGCCTGAGCCGTGGCCAGCATCCTGGACAACCCGTACGCGGCGGTCGCCGGGATCCCCGACGGCGCCACGGTGATGATCGGCGGATTCGGCACCGCCGGTCAGCCGGTCGAGCTCATCGAGGCGCTCATGGCGTCGGGCGCCACGAATCTCACCGTGGTGAACAACAACGCCGGAAACGGGGACGTGGGCCTGGCGGCGCTGATCCGTGCGGGCCGCGTGCGCAAGATCGTGTGCTCCTTCCCCCGCCAGCGGGACTCCTGGCACTTCGACCAGAAGTACCGGGCCGGTGAGATCGAGCTGGAGCTCGTTCCGCAGGGCAACCTTGCCGAGCGCATCCGTGCCGCGGGTGCCGGCATCGGGGCCTTCTACACCCCCACCGGCTACGGGACCTCGCTGGCCGAGGGCAAGGAGGTCCGGGAGATCGACGGAAGGCACTACGTGCTGGAATACCCGCTGCGAGCGGACTACGCCCTGGTGAAGGCGCACCGGGCCGACGAGTTGGGCAACCTGGTCTACCGCAAGACCGCCCGCAACTTCGGGCCGATCATGGCGACGGCCGCGACGACGACGGTCGTGCAGGTCGAGGAGGTGGTGCCGGTCGGCGCGCTCGACCCCGAGGTCATCGTCACTCCGGGCATCTACGTCGACCGCATCGTCCGCGTGCCGGCACCCGTGCCGGTGCCCGAGCCGGTCGGAGCGGGTCAGTGACCGGGGTGACCCGGCGCGGGCTCGGCAAGGACGAACTCGCCGCCCGCGTCGCGCGCGACATCCCGCGCGGAGCCTTCGTGAACCTCGGCATCGGGCTCCCGACCCGGATCAGCAACCACCTCTCCGCGGACAGCGGCGTCGTGCTGCACACGGAGAACGGCATGCTGGGCATGGGGCCCGAGGCGCAGGGGGATGCGGTCGACCTCGACCTCATCAACGCCGGCAAGGTTCCCGTGACCGAACTGGCCGGCGCCTCGTACTTCCACCACGCCGACTCCTTCGCCATGATGCGCGGCGGCCACCTGGACGTCTGCGTGCTCGGCGCCTACCAGGTGTCGGCCCGCGGTGACCTCGCGAACTGGCACACCGGCCGGCCCGACGACATCCCGGCCGTCGGCGGCGCGATGGACCTTGCCATCGGGGCCAAGGAGACGTTCGTGATGATGGACCTGCTGTCGCGGGACGGGGTTCCGAAGCTGGTGCCGGAGTGCACCTACCCGTTGACCGGTGTGGGCTGCGTCAGCCGCATCTACACCGACCTCGCGGTGTTCCTCATCGAGGACGAGGGTGTGGCAGTACGGGAGCTGTTCGACTGCACGTTCGACGAACTTACGCGTCTACTCGCGGTCCCGCTGCTGAATCGAACCCCCAAAGGAAGCCGATGACCGGCACCTGACACGCAGCCTCGGACAGTGCCACCGGATCCAGCATGTGCCAAACCGACATGTGCCCCGGCGGACGCCGATCCCGGGGTATTCGTCACCGGCGATCTCGCCGCCTCGTAACGAGCCGCGCGGGCGGCGCACCAGGGGCTGTTCGAGCCGCCCTGAAACCATCGAATCGAAAGGAGTCGACCATGGCACTGACCAACCAGACCATGACCGATGAACAGCGCAAGTCGGTCGCCTTGGAATACCTGAAAGGCTTCGACAACGGTGGTGTCACCTCCACTGGGGGCACCATTCTGGACCTGTTCGCCGACGACGCCCAGGTGTACTTCCCGAAGTGGGGACTGGCCACCGGAAAGGAACAGATCGGCAGACTGTTCGCCGAGGTGGGTGGCACGATCAAGAAGATCGAGCACCACTATTCGCACTTCAACTGGATCTTCTCGGGAACCGACACCGTGGTGTGCGAGGGCGCCAGCCACGGCGAGCACCGGGACGGACCGTGGCGTGCCGGGCTTCCCGAGTGGGGCGCCGGACGCTGGTGCGACGTGTTTGAGATCCGGGACTGGAAGATCCAGCGCGTCTTCATCTACCTCGATCCCGACTACGCCGGGCAGGACACCGCTCGCTACCCCTGGTTGCAGCTCGGGTGACCCGAGCCGGCCGAATGTTGCGGCAGACCTGGCGGAGCTGAGCAGTCGTGTCCCCGTCGGCCCTGGGCGCAGCAGGTGCCGCATCGTTTCGTCCTACTCATCCGGTTCCCAGGCCATGAGCAGGTCGTCGCAGGTCGTCGCGCTCTACGACCAGCTGGCCGGCAACACCGCCGAGACGCGTACCTCATCCGTCGCCGCGATCAGCTGGCCGGCCCGTGGATCGCACCACCCCGGTCACCGGCCACAGCCGCATACCCCAGCAGCGGCAAGGCGAGGACGTCGCCGCGTGTCCCAGGTCGCGCCGCCTCCCACCGCGTCGACGGAACAGGTCAGCGGGCGGGCTCGATGCGGTGGACGGTCCGGGTGGCGACGGCGTGGAGCTTGTCGGGGTTGGCGACGTTGTGGATGCCCGCGATGCGGCCGTCCTCGTCGAGGTCGAGGGTGAGCGTGGCGATGACGCGGCCTCTGCCGCTGAACACGATGCCCGGCCGGCCGTTCAGTTCGACCAACTCGACCGCCATGTCGGCGGGCTCGACGCCCTGATAGGGGCGGGTGGCGATGCCCGCGAACCAGGCGGCGACCCGGTCCGCGCCGGTGACCGGGCGCATCGCCTGGCGGACCTTGCCGCCACCATCGGTCCACAGCGTCACGTCCGGTGCGAGCAACTGCATCAGCACGTTGATGTCGCCGCCGGTGGCGGCGGTGAGGAAGCGCTCGGTGACCTCCCGCTGCCGCGCGCGATCGGCCGGGAAGCGTGGCCGCCGGGCCTGCACGTGCCCGCGGGCGCGGTGCGCGGCCTGGCGTACGGCGTCCTCCGAGCGGTCGACGGCCTCGGCGATCTCGGCGTAGCTGAAGCCGAAGGCCTCCTTCAGTACGAACACCGCACGTTCCAGCGGGGTCAACGCTTCCAGCACCACGAGCAGGGCCATCGACAGCGCGTCCGTGGCTGCCACGTCGTCGGCGGTGTCGGTGCTGGTCAGGATCGGCTCGGGAAGCCACGGGCCGACGTACGTCTCCCGCCGGACCTGGGCCGACCGCAACCGGTCGAGCGCCAGGTTCGACACGATCCGCGCCAGGTACGCCTTGGGGTCGGCCACCTGCGACCGGTCGGCCGCCGACCATCGCAGCCAGGCGTCCTGCACCGCGTCCTCGGCGTCGGCCGCGGTGCCGAGGATGCGGTACGCCACGGAGAACAGCAGGTTCCGATGCTCGTCGAACACCTGCCCACGCGGGTCGGGAGTCATCGGGTGTATCGGCCGCCGCGACGCCACGCGAACAAGCCCGCGGATGGGAATCTCTTCAGCCGAACGAACGACGGCCACGGCGACGAGCTCACGGTCTCCTTGTACCAGACGGCTGGCCGGCCGGTCAGGCAGAGCCTCTTGGGGCTGTCGTCGGGATGGGTGAACTGGACGACCGCGTCATGACGGCCCAGGCTGACCGGGGCGTGGAAATAGCCGAACCGGAACCGGCGGGGCTGCCGACCGGTCAGTTCCCGCGCGATCGACAGCGCGGCGTGCACACCGGTCGGCATGCCGCTCTGGCAGGTGCCGTGCATGACCCCGTAGCCCTGCCGGACGGCGGCCGCGTCACCGATCGCGTACACCTGCGGGTGCGACACCGACCGCAGCGTGTGGTCGGTGACGATGCGGCCGCGCTCGTCGACCCGCAGACCCGCCGCGGCCGCCAGCGGCGACACCCGCACCCCGCTGGTCCACAGCACCAGGTCGGCCGGGACGCTGTCGCCGCCGGCGAGATCCACCGCCTCGGGCCGCACCTTGACGATCTCAGCGCCGCTCAGGACGCGCACACCCAGCCGGGCGAGCGCCCCCTGCACGTACGCCTTCGCCTTCGGCCCCATCGTCGATCCCGGCTCCTGCCTGCCGATGAGCACCACGTCCAGGGCGGGGTACCGTTCGGCGATCTCGGCCGCCGCCTCGACACCGGTCAGCCCGCTGCCACAGACGGCCAGGGTTCCGGTGCCCAGGTCGGCCAGCCGCCGCGCCAGAAGCTCGGCGTCGTGGGCGCTGTTCAAGGTGTACGCGTGGTCGTCCACCCCGGGAACGGCGGCGGTGTCGGCGACCGAGCCGAGCGCGTAGACCAGCCGGTCGTACTCCAGCAACCGCTCGTCGTCGATGCGGACGGTACGGGCGGCGGAGTCCACGCCGGTGACCCAGCCGCGCACGAAGTCCACCCCGGTACCGTCCAGCAGGTGCGAGATGCGCAGATCGGCCAACTGCTGCCCGGAGGCGGTCTGGTGCAACCGCAGCCGCTCGGTGAACCGCTCGTCCGCGCTGACGACGGTGATGTGTACGTCGGCGCGGCGCTTGGTGCGCGCGGCCAGGCTCACGGTCGCGGCCATTCCCGCGTACCCCGCGCCGAGAATCACGATCCTGTTCATGTGCCTGCTCCTTCTCGCGTTGAGGACGACAACCTCGAGACGAGGGGGTGAGGACCCGTCGTGAGGCGGGGTGACGGGGGTCACAGGAGCTCCCGACGCTGAAGGGCTGGCCAGCCCTTCAACGTCCTCGTTCTCATGGCCGCCGCCCGCCGAACTGCCAGTTGTGCACCTCGACGTCGGCGTACCGGTTCGGGGTCAGGATGGCGCTTGCCGTGTCCGGGTCCGGTGCCCGGACCAGCGCTGCGGTACCCAGCCAGGTCGCGCCGTTGTCGGACAGCAGCGGCCCGTAGGCGATCAGCTCGTCCGAATCGGGCGGCACGGTCAGGTCGGCGGCCTGCCCCGTGCCGAGGCCCAGCACCAGGTACCGGTTGCCGCCGGTCCGGCCGCCGGGGAATTCCCACATGGTCCGTCCCAGCGTGTTGCGCCACCGGCGCAGCAGCACGTCGCGGTACACGCCCGCCTGGTAGTTGGGCTCGTCGAAGGCGAACGCGCGAGCAGCGGCGGGATCGGGCAAGTCGACGATGTGCAGGCTGCCAGTGGGCGTGCCGCCGCCGTCGGCGAGGGTCGGCCCGCGGGCAATCATTCCCGTCGCGTACCGGTCCATGTAGGACCTGTGCTCTTCCAACAACTCGTCGCGCAGGGCGACGGAGCCGGGCCGGTCACGGTGGTAGCAAAAGAATTCCATGCCCACAGTCTCGACAGATGGCGGACAGCGACGTAGCCCTCGTCGGCAAGATCACCAAACTGGGGACCCGGTGACCATCGAGATCGTGCCCGAGAACATCACCGGAGCCTGGCAGGAGCGGCGGCTTGGACCTGCGCCCGGTAGGCGCTCACGGCGGGGTTGTTGACTGCCAGCCGCTGGGCTCAGTGCACCACTGCCGCACGCCCGGCGCCTACTGTTACGAGGCGGCTCCACTGACGATCGGCGTTGCCGTGATCAGTGAGGGAGAGCGATGTCAGGCAGGTGGGCGGCCGTCGCGGGTGGCCTTGTGGCAGCGGTAGCCACGGTGGGCTACGTCGCGGGGATGATCCCGGGCGATGCTGCTCGGGCGACAGTCGACCACTGCTACGTCACTTATGACCGTCAGGAGCGGCTGCACAGCCGGTGTGTGGGGCACTGGACGCGGGCCGGCCGTGTCGTTTCGGGACCGGTCAAGGGCGTGGATGTCAGCCAGCACTGGCAAGCGCTCACGGTGGATCCGGGCCCGAACTACGAGTGGGAAGTGAACGTGCCGGAGGCCGCTCGCCATCAGGTCGCCGTCGCTCACCACATGCGCGCCTATGTCGTCCCCCGATTCGTGCCGATCCTGCTGGTGGTCCTGGAGCTGGCAGCGGTTGGCCTTCTCGGCTGGGTTGCGGTGAGCGGGCTACGACGGCGAGCGGGGGCCGCATAGGAAGGACACAACGAACACGAGTTCCTCGGCGTTGCGCGACCGCCGGTACCACTGGCGCTGCGTCTACTCACCACGTCGAAATGGACTTGCTGGCGTACCGCCACCGGCTGTCACCGGCGACGCGGCGTGATCAGCCCCGACTCGTAAGCCCACACGACCAGCTGGGCGCGGTCGCGGCAGTGCAGCTTCATCATCGCCCGGTTGACGTGTGTCTTGACGGTCAGCGGGCTGATCACCATGCGCTCGGCGATCTCGTCGTTGCTCAGCCCCCGGGCAACGAGTTCGACGATCTCCTGTTCCCGGGCGGTCAGCACGTCGCGTCCGGCCCCCGGGTCGGCCGGCGACGGGCCGGCGACGAACTCGCTGATGAGCGTACGCGTGACCGCCGGGGCGAGCAGCGCGTCGCCGCGGGCCACGACGGCGACGGCGCGCAGCAGGTCGGCGGGGTCGGCGTCCTTGAGGAGGAACCCGCTGGCGCCCGCGCGGAGCGCGGCGAAGACGTAAGAGTCGAGCCCGTAGTTGGTGAGGACGAGGACGCGGACCGCGGCGAGGCCGGGGTCGGCGGCGATTCGCCGGGTGGCTTCGATGCCGTCGAGCCTCGGCATCTGCACGTCCATCAGCACGACGTCCGGCCGCAGGCGTCGCGACAGCTGGACGGCCGATGCGCCGTCGGCGGCCTCGCCGACGACCTCCAGGGCGTCCTCGGCGTCGAGCAGTGCCCGGAATCCGGCCCGCATCAGAGCCTGGTCGTCGGCGAGCAGGACGCGGATCATGCCGGCTCCTCCCTCCGGTCGGAGCCGCCACGATCCGTGGCGGACCGAGCTGGTTGGACCTCGCGCAAGCGCTCGGTCATGCCGGCTCCTCCCTCCGGTCGGAGCCGCCACGATCCGTGGCGGACCGAGCTGGTTGGACCTCGCGCAAGCGCTCGGTCATGCTGAACCGTCCAGCGGGAACGTGGCCCGTACCGCGAACCCGCCGCCGTCGCGGGCGGCGGCCTGCAGTGTGCCGCCCAGTCCGGTGACCCGTTCCCGCATGCCGCGCAGGCCCACACCCGGTGTCACCGGCCGGACCGGCGACGTCTGGCCGTCGTCGGTGACCGAGACGGTCAGCTGTGCCGGGGCGTACTCGACGTGTATCTGGGCGGTGGCGGGCCCGGCGTGGCGGGCCACGTTGGTCAGGGCCTCTTGGACGACGCGGTACCCGGCCTGGTCGACCTCGGCGGGCAGGTCGCGGGGCTGACCGGTGACGGTGACGTGCACCGGTACGCCGGCCGCCCGGGTCCGCTCGGTGAGTTCGCCCACCCGGGCCAGCCCGACGCAGTCTGCGTCGGCGGGTGAGCGCAGGACGTCCAGCGTCGCCCGCAGTTCCTGCATCGCGGCGCTGCTGGCCTCCTGGATCGCCAGCAGCGCGGCCGACGGTTTTTCGCCGTGCTTGCGGGCCAGGTGCACGGCGATCCCGGCCTGCACCTTGATCAGGGAGATGTTGTGGGTCAGCGAGTCGTGCAGATCTCGGGCGATGCGCAGGCGTTCCTCCCCGGCGCGGCGCAACGCCATCTCCTCGCGGGTGCGTTCGGCCTCGATCGCCCGCTGCTCCACCTGTTCCAGGTACGCCCGGCGCTGCCGCGCGACGAGCCCGGCGACGTTGGCCGCCACAAACCAGCCCAGCAGCAGGGCGGTCCGCTCGGTGATCTGCTGCGCGGGCCGGTCGGCGGGTGCGACCGAGATGTCGCGGGCCAGGAAGCCGCCGAGGAAGACGAGACTGGCCAGGGCGGCGGCCGATCGGCGCCCCCGCCAGGCGGCGACGTAGACCGCGCCGAGGACGGGGAACGCGGCGGACACCCCGGGGTGTACCCGGATGTGGAGGGCCAGCATGGCGGCGGTCACCGCGATCAGCGCCACCACCGGGTACCGCCGGCACAGCGCCAGGGCCGCCGCCATGACCAGGACCAGGGCGACGTCGATCGCCCGTACCGGGGCGGCGTCCGGCGCGAGCGCGGCGTTGCCGAGCAGGAGGACGCCGAGGGCGGCGCCGCTGAGAGCGTACGGAAGGTCGCGGCGCATGACGGCACTGTAGAACGGTTGCGGTCAGGGAACATCCCGCGTCTGCGGTAATGAGGCGTACTGCGGACGCGGTATCGGGGGCCGGGCAAGTGCCTGCGGTGGCACGACGTTTTCCCGGCCTGCCGAGGCAAGCATCGTGCCCATGACATACCGCTTCTTCACTCCCGGTCCGGCGAAGGCTGCGACCGGTCTCACCGCGCGGGTCTACCGGCAGTTGCGGGACGAGTTCCTCGGGCCGGTGCCGACCTTCCAGGCGCTCTCGGCCGTGCCGGAGGTGCTGGCCGCGACCTGGGCGCTGATGCGTGAGGCCCTGCTCGCCGGGGACGCGTCCCGGGTCGACCGCGAGCTCGTCGCGTCGGCGGTGTCCCGGGCCAACCGCTGCCGGTTCTGCGTCGACGCCCACGTGATGCTGCTGCACGCCTTGAGCGAGCATGAGCTGGCCGAGGTCATCGCCCGGGGCGGGACGCCACCGGAGCCGAGGCACGCCGAGCTCGCCGGCTGGGCCGAGGCCAGCCGAAGCCCCCGGGCCGCCGCCTGGACCAGCCCGTACCGCCCCGAGGTCACCGGCACCCTGCTCGCCTTCCACTTCATCAACCGGATCGTCTCGGCGCTGCTCGATCCGGATCTGCTGCCCGGCGGCCTGCAGCGGTCCCCGGTGGTGCGGTCCGTCGGGGGCCGGCTCTACGCCAGGAGCGCCCGCGAGCCGAGGGAGCCTGGCGGCAGCCTCCCGCTCCTCGAGGTCGCCGCGACGGCGCCACCGGCTTGGGCCGGGGACAGCCCGGTCGGCGTCGCGTACGCGTC
>NZ_JAMOKF010000006.1 GCF_023656545.1 Micromonospora phytophila
ACCCGTTCTCCGGCGAGCCGGGCGCCCGCCTCTACCGCACCGGCGACCTGGCCCGGTGGCGCGCCGACGGCACGCTGGAGTACCTGGGTCGCCGCGACAACCAGGTCAAGATCCGCGGCATGCGGGTCGAGCTGGGCGAGATCGAGGCGGCGCTGCTGGCCCGCCCGGACGTGCGGGCGGCGGCGGTCGTGGTGCGCGCCGACTCCGGCGAGCCGACTCTGGTCGGCTACCTGGTCGGGACCGTCGACGAGTCGGCGCTCGCCGCTGACCTGGCGCGTGAGCTGCCGGCGCATCTGGTGCCGTCGGCGTTCGTCCGGCTCGACGCGCTGCCGCTGACCCCGAACGGCAAGCTGGACCCGGCGGCGCTGCCCGCCCCGGCCGCCGGCGAGGCCGCCGACGCGTTCGTCGCCCCCCGCACCGACGCCGAGGCGCTGGTCGCCGAGGTCTACGCCGAGATCCTCCAGGTGGACAAGGTCGGGGCGCTGGACGACTTCTTCGCCCTCGGCGGCAACTCGCTGCGCGGCATGCGGGCGATGGCCCGCATCCGCGCCGAGGTGGACGTGGACCTGCCGATGCGGGCGCTGTTCAGCACCCCGGTGGTGGCCGACCTGGCCGCCCAGATCGAGCAGCGGATCGCCGCCGAACTCGACGAGCTCTCCGACACCGAGGTCGCCGCGCTGCTCGCGGCGGAGAAGGACGCCCCGTCATGACCGACCTGAAGGATCCGGCCCGGGACGCGGCCCGGCAGGCGCTGATCGCGCAACGCCTGCGCAGGCGGCAGGCCGCCCCGCCCACGGCCCGGATCACCCCGCGTCCGCCGGACGCCGAGGTGCCGCTGTCGTATGCCCAGGAGCGGGTCTGGTTCATGGACCAGCTCGCCCCGGGCGAGGCGGCGTACCACATCGCGGTGCCGCTGCGGGTGCACGGGCCGCTTGACGTCGCGGCGCTGCGCCGGGCGCTGGCGGAGCTGACCCGGCGGCACGAGTCGCTGCGCACCCGGTTCCCGGCCGACGCCGACGGCCGGCCGACCGTCGTGATCGAGGAGGCGGTGACCGTTCCACTGGCCATCGTGGACGCCGCCGACGAAAGCGCCGGGCAGGCGCTGGTGGACGCCGCCGCCGCCGAGCCGTTCGACCTGGCGAACGGGCCGCTGCTGCGGGCCCTGCTGATCCGGCTGGCCGCCGACGAGCACGTGCTGTTCCTCGGCAAGCACCACATCGTCGGTGACGGCTGGTCGGTCGACGTGCTGCTGCGTGACCTGATCACCCTCTACCGGGGCGGTCAGCCGCCCACCCTGCCCGTCCAGTACGGCGACTTCGCCCACTGGGAGGCCCGGGAGCTGGACGGGCCGCAGGCCCGCCGGCACCTGGACTTCTGGAAGCAGCGGCTGGCCGGGATCACCCCGCTGGAGCTGCCGCTGGACCTGCCCCGCCCGGCCACCCAGACCTACGCCGGCGACTTCGTCGAGTTCCAGCTGGACCGGGCGGGCACCGACGGGCTGAACGCGCTCACCCGCTCCTACGGCGGCACGCTGTTCATGACGCTGCTCGCGGCGTACCAGGTGCTGCTGTCCCGGCACACCGGGCAGGACGACTTCGCCGTCGGGGCGTCGGTGGCCGGTCGTTCCGCGCCGGAGCTGGAGAACGTGGTCGGCATGTTCATCAACATGCTGCCGCTGCGGGCCGAGCTGGCCGGTGACCCCACCTTCACCGAACTGCTCGCGCGTACCCGGCGTAGCGTGCTGGACGGCCTGGAGCACGCCGAGGTGCCGTTCGCCAAGGTGGTGCACGAGCTGGGGCTGCCCCGCGACGTGAGCCGCTCGCCGGTGTTCCAGGCGATGTTCGTGCTGCAGAACTACGAGATGGGCCGGTTCACCGAGGTGTCGGACGCCGCCGGGGTCACCTTCGAGTGGACGCCGATGGAGCTGCGCGCCACCCGCTTCGACTTCGAGCTGCACGCCGTCGAGACGACCGACGGGCTCTGGGGCAAGCTGGTCTTCAACACCGACCTGTTCACCCGGGACACGGTGCAGCGGATCGCGCAGCGGCTCACCACGCTGCTGCGGGCGGTGGTGGCCGCCCCGGACACCCCGGTCTCCGCGCTGGACCTGCTCCCGGCGGGCGAGCGGGAGCTGCTGGCCGGGTGGAACGACACCGCCGCCGACTTCCCGACCGCCCAGACGCTGCACGCCCCGATCGAGGAGCGGGCCGCCCGTACCCCCGACGCCGTGGCGCTCACCTTCGAGGGCCGTGGTGTCACCTACGCCGAGCTGAACGCCGCGGCGAACCGGATCGCGCACCGGCTGCGCGGCGCCGGGGTGGGCCCGGAGACCCTGGTCGGGGTCTGCGCGGAGCGGTCGGTGGAGCTGGTCGCCGGCCTGCTGGGCGTGCTCAAGGCAGGCGGCGCCTACCTGCCGCTGGACCCGGAGTACCCGGCCGACCGGCTCGCGTTCATGCTCACCGACGCGGACGCGCCCGTGGTGCTGGTGCAGGAACACCTGCGCGACGTGCTGCCGGCCACCGGCGCGCAGGTGCTGGCGCTGGACGACGCGGCGCTCTGGGCCGACCAGCCCGCCGAGGACCCGACGCCGTCGGCCGGGCCGGAGCACCTGGCGTACGTCATCTACACCTCCGGCTCCACCGGCCGCCCGAAGGGGGTGCCGAACACCCACCGGGGCATCGTCAACCGGCTCGACTGGATGCAGCAGACCTACCGGCTGGGCGCCGACGACGCCGTGTTGCAGAAGACCCCGGCCAGCTTCGACGTCTCGGTGTGGGAGTTCTTCTGGCCGCTGCGCGAGGGCGCCCGGCTGGTGGTGGCGAAGCCCGGCGGGCACAAGGACGCCGGCTACCTGCGCGACCTGCTGGTCGGCGAGCGGGTCACCACCGCCCACTTCGTCCCGTCCATGCTGACCGTCTTCCTCGTCGAGGACGGCGTCGAGGCGGCCACGGCGCTGCGCCGGGTGATCTGCTCCGGTGAGGAACTGCCGCTGGCCTCCGCGGTCGACTTCACCGCCCGACTGCCCTGGTGCGGGCTGCACAACCTGTACGGTCCGACCGAGGCGGCCATCGACGTCAGCTCCTGGCGGTGCGATCCGGCGCTGCTGGCCGGGCTGACCGGCGTGCCGATCGGCGCGCCGATCGCCAACCTGCGGCTGCACGTGCTGGACGCCGCCGGCAACGAGTGCCCCGTCGGGGTCGCCGGTGAGCTGCACATCGGCGGGGTGGGGCTGGCCCGCGGCTACCACCGTCGGCCCGCGCTCACGGCGGAGAAGTTCGTGCCCGACCCGTTCTCCGGCGAGCCGGGCGCCCGCCTCTACCGCACCGGCGACCTGGCCCGCTGGGTGGTCGCCCCGACCGCGTCCGGGGTCGCTCCGGCCGTACCCGCTCCGGCGGTCGACGCCGGGCCCACCGCGACCGGCCCGACGGCCGGGACCGGCGACGTGGCCGGCCGGCCGACCGGGGTGATCGAGTTCCTCGGCCGCATCGACCACCAGGTCAAGCTGCGCGGCCTGCGCATCGAGCTGGGCGAGATCGAGAGCGCGCTGCGCGAGCAGCCCGGGGTCACCGAGGCGGCGGTGATCGTCCGCGAGGACAGCCCCGGCGACAAGCGGCTGACCGCCTACCTGGTGGGCGCAGCCGAGCACGCCGAGGTGAAGGCGGCGCTGAAGGAGACGCTGCCCGAGTACATGGTGCCGAGCGCGATCGTCGGTCTGGACGCGTTGCCCCTGAGCCCGAACGGCAAGCTCGACCGCCGGGCGCTGCCCGCCCCGGTGGTCACCCGCGAGGCGTCGGTGGCGCTGGTGGAGCCGCGCGACGACACCGAGCGCCTGCTGGCCGGGATCTGGTCGGAGGTGCTCGGCGTCGACACGCTCGGCATCGACGACGACTTCTTCGACCTCGGCGGGCATTCCATGCTCGCCACCCAGGTGGTCGCGAAGATCCGCAAGGCCGGGCACGGCGGGCGGCCGGTGGGCGTGATGGACCTGTTCCAGCAGCGGACCATCCGCGACCTGGCCGCCTTCATGGCCGGCAGCGCCGGGTCGGAGGGGCCGCGCCGGCTGCTCTACGAGCTGACCAAGCCGATCCCGGCGGCGCAGCGGGTGCTCACCTACGTCTGCGTCCCCTACGGCGGCGGCAGCGCGATCGTCTACCAGCCGCTGGCGGACGCGCTGCCCGCCGGGTACGCGCTCTGGTCGCTGGCCATCCCCGGCCACGACGTCGGCCTCACCGAGGACGGCCTGCCCTTCGACGAGCTGACCAGCCGGGTCGCCGAGGAGATCCTGGAGCGCATCGAGGGCCCAGTCGCCCTGTACGGCCACTGCGGCGTGGGCAGCGCGATCGTCGCCGAGGTGGCCCGCAAGGTCGAGGTGGCCGGGCGGAACCTGACGGCGCTCTACATCGGGGCGATGTTCCCGTTCGCCCGCCCGAAGGGCGTGTTCGCCGCGATGCGCAACCGGCTGGAGCAGCTGCGCAGCAACCGGCACTACGCGAGCTGGCTCAAGTCGATGGGGGTGGACACCGACGAGCTGGAGCCGGAGCAGGCCGACCGGATCATCAGCAACATGCGGGCCGACTCCCGCGCCTCCGAGGAGTACTTCACCGGGCTACTCGACCGGCGGGCGCCCAAGCTGCGCGTGCCGATCATCTCGGTGGTCGGCTCCGAGGACCCGGTCACCGACTACCACACCGAGCGGTACGCCGAGTGGCAGTTCCTCAGCGACACCCTCGGCCTGGTGGTGCTGGACCAGGCCGGGCACTTCTTCCTGAAGTACCGCGCCGACGAGCTGGCCGAGATCGTCACGCGGGTCCACCCCGCGGTCGTGGCCGGCGACGTCGCGGAACTCACCCCTGCCGCCAGGGGCGAGGACGCCGGTTGGGTGGTCGCCGACCACCAGCGGATCGGCCTGGACGACCGGCCGGAGAAGGCGGTGGTCACGCCCTCCATGGCCCGGTTCGTCGCGGTCACCGCCGGGCAGCTCGTCTCCACCACCGGCTCCGCGCTGACCGCGTTCGCCCTGCCCATCTGGCTGTTCACCCGCACCGGCTCGGTGGCCGACCTGGGGATGCTCTGGGCCCTGGCGCTGATCTGCGGCGTGCTGATGCTGCCGATCGCCGGCGCGGTCACCGACCGGATCAGCCGCCGGAAGATCATGATGATCGCCAGCTCCAGCGCCGGCGCCATCCAACTGGTCCTCGCCGCGCTGCTCTGGACCGACAACCTCCAGCTCTGGAACATCTACCTCCTGGTGGCGCTGAGCCAGGTCGCCGGGTCGTTCCAGCGCATCGCGTTCCAGTCGGCGGTGCCGCAGCTGGTGCCGAAGCGCTACCTCGGCCACGCCATGGGCATCACCCAGCTCACCAACGGCTTCGCCATGCTGCTGATGCCGGTCTTCGCCGCCGGCCTGCTGGCCGCCATCGAGCTCAGGGGCATCCTGCTGATCGACGTGGCCAGCTACGTGGTGGCGGTGCTGACCCTGGCCGTGGTCCGCTTCCCCGACCTGCTCGGCTGGCGGCCGAAGGAACGGCTGCTCGTCGCCATCGCCAACGGGCTGCGCTACTCCTGGCAGCACCGCGGTTTCCGGTTGATGCTCGGCTACTTCGCGCTGGGCAACATCTTCCTGGCGCCCGCGCTGGTGCTCACCACGCCGCTGGTGCTCTCCTTCGGCACCGCCACCCAGGTGGCGCAGGTGGCGTTGGCCGAGGCGCTCGGCGCGGTGGCCGGCGGTGTGCTCATGTCCGTCTGGGGCGGGCCCCGGCGGCGGCGGATGATCGGCGTGCTCATCGGCAACCTGGGCACCGCGGTCGGCTGCGTGCTGATCGGCCTGGACGCCTCGCTGGCGATGATCTGTGTCGGCGCGTTCTGGCTGGCCATGGCGATGACCACGGCGCAGTCCATCTACGCCACCATCGTCCAGGTCAAGGTGCCGCAGCGCTTCCACGGCCGGGTTTTCAGCCTGAACCAGACCATCTCCTGGTCGACGCTGCCGATCGGGTTCGCGCTGCTCGCCCCGGGCGCGACGGCCCTGTTCGAGCCGATGCTCGCCCCGGGCGGGGCGTTGGCCGGGTCGGTGGGCGCGGTGATCGGCACCGGCGAGGGCCGCGGCATCGGTTTCGCCTACGTCTGCTTCGGCGCGGCGTTGGTGCTGATCACCCTCGGCGGGTTCGCGATCCGGCTGCTGCGCCGCTTCGACCTGGAGGTGCCGGATTCGTTGCCGGACGACCTGATCGGCGCGCAGGAGCGGGAGCGCCGGCTGGCGGCCCGCGCCGCCGAACGCGAGCAGGAGCGGGTGCCGGTGGCGGCCTGACCGGCGGGGGACCGCCGCGGTGCCGCATCGGCACCGCGGCGGCGCCCACCGGCCGCGTCCCACAGCCTCCTGGGGCGGCGACGACTGGTCCTGGCTGGCCGATGATCTCGCAACCGCATCGGGACAGCGCCGGACAACACCGTCGTTTCCGCCGCGCCTTGATCCCGCGCCTTAGCGTGGCTGGGTGGCAGCACCCCGCATGGCACCGCCGTCGGAGATGAGCCGCCGGCTGACGTTCCTGTTCGCGGTGGCGGCGGGAGTGGCCATCGGCAACCTGTACTGGGCGCAGCCGCTACTCGGCTTCATCGCCGGCGACCTGCGCGCCGCGACCGCGACGGCCGGCTGGCTCGTCACCGCGACGCAGGTCGGGTACGCCGTCGGCGTGCTGCTGCTCGTGCCGCTCGGCGACACGCTGGACCGCCGCCGGTTCGTTCCGGTGATGCTGCTGACCTCGGCCGCCGCACTGCTGCTGTGCGCGCTGGCGCCGTCGATCGGCGTACTCCTGCTCGCACTGGGCGTGCTCGGCGTGACAACGGTTTCCGGGCAGGTCCTCACCCCGCTCGCCGGGGACCTTGCCGGCGACGCCCACCGCGGCCGGGTCGTCGCTACCATCGGGTCCGGGACCCTCACCGGTATCCTGGCCTCCCGCACGATCAGCGGGTTCGTCGCCGATGCCGCCGGGTGGCGTGCGATCTTCGCTCTCGCCGCGGTCGTCGCCGTCCTGCTCGCGGTCCTGCTTCATCGCGCGATTCCACCGCTGGCACCGCGGACGCGCATGCCGTACCCGGCGCTCATCGCCTCGGTCGGCGCGGTGGTCATGCGCGAGCGGGCGGCCCGATGGACGCTGGTCCTCGCCGCCACCGGGTTCGCCGCGTTCTCGCTGTTCTGGACGGCGCTGACGTTCCTGCTGAGCGGCCCACCGTTCCGGTACCCGGTAGCGGTGATCGGGTTGTTCGGGTTGGCCGGCCTCGCCGGTGTCCCTTCCGGCCTGCACGGCGGTCGTCTGCACGACGGTGGTTGGTCGCTTCCGGCCACCGGCGCGGCCTGGGTACTGGCCCTCGGCGCCTTCGTCGTCGCGGCGTTCGCCGGCCGGTCCGTCGTACTCATCATCATCGTGATCATCGTGATCGATGTTGTCCTCCAGACGCAGGCCCTCCTCAACCGGGCGCGGCTGTTCGCCCTCTCCCACGAGGCCCGCAGCCGGCTCAACACGGCGCTGGCCACCGGCAACTTCATCGGCGCTGCGATCGGCTCCGCCGCCGCGACCGCGCTCTGGTCCGCGGGCGGCTGGACAGCGGTCACGATCGCGGGAGCGGCACTGTGCTGCTTCGCGCTCACCGTGTGGGCGCTCGGACGTCGGGGCCCACTCGTGATCGCTTCGCCGTCTGGGGCAGATGAGTGCACATGATCATGAAGATGTCGATTGCGGGGAGTTCGGAGGCTTGGCCTTCTGCGGGTAGATCGTTTCGTGACGGGCCAGCATGGCAACGAACTCGCCGATCTTCCGCTCACGGGTCTGCGCCCGTTTGACGGCATTGACGCGGTGGATGAGAGCGAACCGGTTGGTTTTGGTGAGTACGTCGAACATGGCCTGGGCGGCGGGGACGGCAGCGATGGCGGCGAGTAGGTCGGCCGGCACCTCGGCTTCCGACGGCGGGGCGTAGGCGGCCGCCCACCGCCCGTCCGCCTTCGCGGCTTCTACCACGACGCGGCCCGGGGGCAGCATTCGCCCCTGCGCCTCCAGCCGGGCCACGTGGGCGACGTTGCGCTGTGACCAGGAACTGCGGGGCCTGCGAGGGGTGAACCGGATCCAGGAGGTTTCCTGATCCCGTTTACGGGCCTGCCCGTCGATCCAGCCGAAACACAGGGCCTCGTCGACCGCCTGCTGCCAGGTCAGCGTCGTGACTGTGCCGCCCTTCTTGGTCAGGGCGAGCCAGACACCGGGCGACGTGGCGTGGTTGGCCGACAACCACGCGCGCAGCGCGTCGGCGTCCGCGACGATCAACTCATCCAGCTCGGCGCTCGTCATGACGGCAGGCTATAGCTACCCGTTGCCGCAGCCTCTGCCTGTGAGCCAGCCCGACTCGCCGGGGCCGGCGCGCCGGTCGCTCGGCGGACCGTCGGAGGCAGGACCTCCATGGTCAGGACGGTCTCGACGTCGGGCCGGCATGTCGGACTCCTCGTGCACGCGCCGGTTGCGGCGAGCGTCGACCACGACCACGGGCCTCTGACAATCGCCAGCGCCATCCACGGTGGCGGCCACACGCCGTACGAGCCGGCGACGCCCGGCGACCCAGCCGCGCACCTCAACCGCCCGGTCGGCGGCGTGACAGCGCGTTGCGGACGAGGTCGCGCCTCGACCGGGGGAATATGGAGCAAGGCGCTGCTGGTGTTGCCGAGGGAGCGTCGTCGCGCTGATCGCGGCTGGGCGCGGCGAACCGTTCGCACCCGCCGGGCTGGTGTTTCGGGGATGGGTGGCCGTCGCGGATGCGCTGGCGCGGCCTGCTACCGAGGGGCGAGACCACGCCGGGGCGATGGTTGGAAAATAGTTCCCCCGGGGGCGTCCAGAACAGGGGTGGCGGCTTCGACCAGGAGCCGCGACCCGGATGAGGAGCGCCGGACGGAGAGGACGCGGTATGAAGTACATGATCATGATGTTCGGTGGGGTCGGTGAGACGCTCGCGAACCGGTCGCCGGAGTGGATTGCCGGCATGCAGAAGCTCATGATGGAGATCGACGGTGAGCTGCGGGAGAACGGCGAGTTGGTGGCGAGCGACGCGCTCGTCGACCCGGCGCAGGCGAGCACCGTGCGCTTCCACAACGGCGCGCCGCTGCCGACGGACGGGCCGTTCGCGGAGGTGAAGGAGTCTCTCGCGGGCTTCTGGATCGTCGAGGTGAGCGAGGAGCGGGCCATTGAGATCGCGTCGCGGGCGGTCGCCTACATCGAGTTCCCGATGGAGGTCCGCCGCCTCATGGACCACCAGCCGCCCCAGTCGTGAAGCGGTGGTGAGCGACCAGTCCGTCGGGGACCTGCTGCGCGAACTCGCGCCGCGGGTCCTCGGCACGCTGGTGCGCCGGCACGGGCAGTTCGGCGCCACTCGATCCACCACCCGGCGAAGCTACCCGACAGGGACCACCACCGCGCTCCCCCAACCTGTGCGCGCGCAGCCACTGGTGATGACTTTGAAGTGCGAGCGACTCTGTCCGCCGCCCGCACGCCGACCCGCCCGCCACAGCGATCGCGGCTCCTTGCCGCAGGCGTTTCGTCATGGCTGGCAGCGGCTCGGCCCAACCCAATAGTCACCGACGGCACCCGGTGCGCGCTCGTCCCCCTCGGGCAATCGCGCGACGCAGGGGGACCTGCCGCCGGACCAGGGGACGGACGGCTCGGCTCACGCCCCGACTCCGCGGCCAACCGGGTAAAGGAGCTGCCGGATGTTCTTTGGCAGCTCGGCTTCCAGGTCCTCGAGTTCCTCGGCGCTCACCGCCTCGCGCAGGGTGATCAATACCGCGCGGGCGCCGTCAGCGGTCCGCTGGTCATCCAGTCCCGTGCGCGCCCGTACCTCATTGAGGAACTCCACGAGGTCAAGCTGTTCGGCGAAGTCCACTTCCTTGTGCAGGTACCCTCGGAACTCCTCGGGAAGCTGCGTGGCCAGGTCGCGGCCTCGCCGCCACTGATCCGTTGCGTCAATGTCGTGAGCGTGGCGCGGATGACGTTCGCTGCCTCCGTCGCCGGCATTCCCGCCCGCTTCCCCACCGCTTCGAGAAACTCGGCGTAGTTCACGGGTTCTCCCTCCCCGGACCGGCGTCGCGTCCCCAATTTCGAGGCGACGAGCGCCGCTTACCCGAGCGCTGTCTGGCAAAACGGCGCCTGTGGAGGCAGGCTGCGCGACGCGGCCGTAACTGCCTGAGGCCAACGGCGGGCCGGAACTCCTCGGCTTCTCGAGCGACGATCCGGCAGGTTACCGGCGAAGAACTCGGGCCTGCGTAGCCGGTCGGACCATGGTGAGGAACATGGCTAGGGCGATGGCCTGGATGCCGGCCACGGTAACGATCACGGCGGTGATCGAGTAGTCGTAGAGGGCTCCGGTGAGCAGCCCGCCGACCAGGGTCGCCGCGCCCAACCCAGCGGCGAAGATGCCGTACGCGGTGCCCCGCCGCGCGGCGGGGACGATGTCGGCGATGGTCGCACGCATAGTGGATTCCTGGATGCCGAGCACCGCGCCCCAGGCCAGGATCCCGGCGACTGCGGTCACCGGGGTCGTGGTGAACGCTGCCAACGGGATCAGGGCGGCCAGCACGGGTACGGCGGCCAGTACCCGGACGCCGGCCCGGTCGTACAACCACCCGGTGGCCAGCGCGGCGAGCGCGTCGACACCCATCGCGGCGGCGTACACGACGGGGACCACCGCCACCGGTACGACGTGGCGGGTGGCGAGGTGGAAGCTGAGCACTCCGAAGGTGGCGAAGCCGGCCGTGGTCAGCACCGTGAACGCCAGATAGGTCCAGAACACGCGGGGCAGCCGGCCGCCCGGCGGGGCGGGCGCGGCGCCGGGTCGAGGGCCCGGTTCGAAGCGACGCGGGTCGGGAACCCCGGCGCGTAGCCACAGCAGCACGAGCATCGCCGCCACGGCGGGTACGGCCAGGGCGAGGAACGCGGGCCGGTAGTTGTGGGCGGTGGCGGCCAGTACGGCGGCGACCAGCAACGGCCCGGCGACGCCGCCGGCCTGGTCGAGCGCCTCATGGACGGCGAAGCCCTTGCCGCGGCCGACTGCCGCAGCGGCGTGCGAGAGCATGACGTCCCTGGCCGGGCCGCGGATCGCCTTGCCGGCGCGCTCCGCGACGAACAGGGCCGCGGCCAGCCACAGCGCGGTGGTCAGCCCGAGAGCGGGCACGGCGATCATGGTCACGGCGTAGCCGACCAGGACGAGCGGCCAGTAGGCGCGGGTCCGGTCCGCGAGGGGTCCGGTGGCCAGCCGCCCGGCCAGGGCGGTCGCCTCGCCGGCGCCGGTGACCAGCCCGACGACGGTCGCGGATGCGCCGAAGGTGGCCAGGTAGGGGCCGATGACCGACCGGGCGCCCTCGTACACCACGTCCGACAGCAGGCTGACAACACCGAAGGCGGTCACGAACCGCCACGGCGTCCACCTGGTGGTGAGCGCGGTGACTCTCACCCGTGCAGTCTGGACTACCGGCAAGCTGCCCGGGTGTGGATCGCCCGACTACCGTTTGCCGGGGAGAACCGAGGAGCCGAGCCATGCAGGCAACCACAGTCGTCAACCTGAAGGGCCACCGCGACGACCCGGCGTACGCCGACGTGGTCTACGTCGGGCGCGCCATGTATCGCGGCGGCTGGCAACTCCCTCGCTCCCCGTTGTCCAGCCCGTACCGCCCCGGCCCGGACGGTACCCGGGACGAGGTCGTCGAGAAGTACCGCGCATACCTGCTCGACAGCCCCGAACTGCTCGCCCTCCTCCCGGGACTGCGCGGGCGCAGGCTCGGCTGCTGGTGTGTGCCGGAGCGCTGTCACGCCGAGGTGATCGCAGAACTCGCCGACTCGCCGCCGGCGTCGAGCCTCCGGTAGGAGTCCGGCGGAGCTGTTTAGTCGACGTGGTCCGCACGGGGCACGGTGCGGAGATGGAGGAACTCCGTCACGCCGATCATGCCGACGAGTTGGCGGACCACCGGCGGCATGTCGCGGCGGGTGGGGTCGTGCACGAGGCGGGGACCGGTGAGGGGCACGCGCCGGCCGCGGATCTCCAGCTCACAGCCGCCGGCGGCCAGCACGTTCCTCGCCCAGTCGCCCACCCCGTAGGTCAGGGCGGCGACGTAACCGTCGGACGTCCGGAAGATGTTGATCGGCGTGCGGTACTCGCGACCGGAGCGGCGGCCGCGATGGATGATGACGCCGAAGCCGGGCAGCCGAGCGGCCAGCGGACCGGTCACCCGGTTGGTGACGACCCGGTTGAACCGCGCCAACCGCTTGGGTAACACCATGGCCACCATGTTCCCCGCAGGGCGATCGAAGCGTCGGCCGACACGTCGATCGCTGCATTTGGTCTTGCTACCGGCCGACCGGTTGCTCAGCTGTTCTGTGGGAAGCCGAGGTTCACGCCGCCGTGGGACGGATCGAGCCACCTGCTGGTGACCACCTTGGCCCTGGTGAAGAAGTGCACACCGTGCGGCCCGTACGCGTGCGAGTCACCGAACAGTGAGTCCTTCCACCCCCCGAACGAGTAGTACGAGACCGGAACCGGGATCGCCACGTTGACGCCGACCATGCCGACCTCGATTTCATTCTGGTACCGCCGCGCGGCGCACGTCGCCGGTGCCGCGCTGCGCTCCCCCGGCACGCAGCTCTACCACCGCTTGGATGACGTGCGACTGCGCGGCCTGCTGCACCTGCTGCGCGAGGACGAGCGGGTCGTGGCGTTGGAGTCGGGCCCTGGTTCGTGGGCCGCGCCGTTTGGAGGCTGTGCGGTTGGCGCCGGGTGATGACGCGGCGGCAGTCACAGCCGGGCACTGCGGGACATCGTGGGGCGGCTGATCGGCTGGCCAGTGGCAGGCGGGTGATTCGAACATCCCAGGTCCGCCGCTGGGACTCCTGGCACCGCCACGCCACCCTCGCCCTGGCCGCCCTCGCCGTCCTGGCGATCTGCGCCGCTGACGCCGCCACCGACGGAGCCGACGATCCCACCGACACCAAATTGATCAAGCTGACCGTCAACGAAGTCCGCCGTCTGATCAACACCTTCATCATCCAGCCGATCCGCGACCTCGCTCACCGTCTGCGCTGGTCACAGTGGCGCCACCAAGTCGACATCCAACACATGCTCGCGGTCGAACAGAGCCGGCAACAACTCAGGCTTCCGGGGGCAGCATTTGATCCTGCTGCCGGCCCCGGAAGGTCTCCAGCAGCCTCAGCCAGACCTCACTGATCGTCGGGAACGCGGGCACGGCATGCCAGAGCCGTTCCACCGGCACTTCGCATGCGACCGTGACGGTGGCCGAGTGCAGCAGTTCCCCGACGCCGGGCCCGACGAAGGTGACTCCCGCTACCGTGCCGCGGTCCACATCGACCAGCATGCGGGCCTGGCCGCGATAGCCCTCGGCGTACTGGTGCGCGCCCGCGACACGTGCGATGTCGTAGTCGACCACCTCGATCCGGCGTCCGGCCCGCTCCGCCTCGCGCGTGGTCAGGCCGACGGACGCGACCTCCGGATCGGTGAAGACGACCTGCGGCACAGCCGCGCCGTCGGCGGTCGTGGCGTGCACGCCCCACCTGGCGTCGTCGACCGGCTCTCTCTTGGCGCGGGCGCCGATGGCGGCACCGACGATCCGGGCCTGGTACTTCCCCTGATGAGTCAGCAGTGCCCGGTGGTTGACATCGCCGGCGGCGTAGAGCCAGCCGTCGGCGACGGCGGTCACCCGCCCGGTGTCGTCCACGGTCAGCCAGTCGCCCGCGGTGAGACCAACGGTCTCCAGGCCGAGGTCCGCCGTCCGCGGGGCTCTGCCCGTGGCGAACAGGATCTCATCGGCGACCAGTTCTGCGCCGTCGGCCAGCGTCATCCGCACCTCGCCGTCCTCGCGCGCCACGTATGTCACAGAGGCCCCGAACCGGATGTCAACGCCGGCTTCGCGAAGCCCGTCCGCGACCAGCTCGCCGGCGAACGGCTCCATCCTCGGCAGCAGTCCGGCGTCGCCGCGGACCAGCATGGTCACCTGGGCGCCGAGCGCCTGCCAGGCGGTTGCCATCTCGACGGCCACCACGCCGCCGCCGACGATCGCGAGACGGCCTGGTACGTGGTCTGCGCTGGTGGCCTCACGGCTGGTCCAGGGGCGTACGGTGTCGAGTCCGGGTGTGTCGGGCAGGGCCGCGCTGGTGCCGGTGCAAATGGCGACGGCGTGCCGTGCGGTCAGCCGGACGGTGTCGCCGTCAGGGGTCTGCACCGCCACCTGGCGGGGGCCGACGAGCCGGCCGTGGCCGCGTATCAGGTCGACGGAAACCGCGTCCAGCCAGTCGACCTGGGCCTCGTCGTTCCAGTACGCGGACATCTTGTCACGATGCGCGAGGACCGCCTCGACGTCCAGCGGCCCGACCACCGCCCGGCGCAGCCCGGGGACGCGGCGGGCGTCGGCGCGTGCCAGCACCGGCCGCAGCAGCGCCTTGCTGGGCTCGCAGGCCCAGTACGAGCACTCGCCGCCGAGCAGTTCGCGCTCCACGATCACGCTGCTGAGCCCGGCGGCGCTGGCCCGGTCGGCCACGTTCTCGCCGACCGGGCCAGCGCCGATGACGACCACGTCGTAGGTGCGCGGTGCCTCGTTCGTCACTGCCACCTCCATCACTGCGTCTGAAACTCTGTCAAGCTTGCGGCTTCCGCAGAAGCGGGGCTGCCGGGCCGAGGCGCCCTGGTCGTGCCTGCGGTACGCCGGCTCGCCGCCGAAGCGCCCGCTGATGCCGCTGCATGCCGGCGATGGTGCCCGAGGCCGCGCCTCGGGTCGCCGAGGAGGGCCGTGAGCCTGGCCTGGATCTCGGCTGAACGCCGTTGTGCCCTGGTCCCCGGTCGGCCCAGCCGCGCCACCGTACGGCGTATGGCTGTGGTCACGCTCAGGCCGCGGAGGGCGCCCCGGCGGCAGCCGCCTCTCGGTGCCTGGCCCTGCCCTGCGACGCACTGGTCCTTCATCGGGGAGCTGCGCGGCGACGCGGCCGACGAGATCCAATGCGCATCGAGGGCGGAGCGGGCCGGCCGCCACGTAGGCTGGTCCCGTCCCGTCGTGCCCTCGGCGACTGAGGTGGTGTCAGCGACCGGGGGCCCGCTTCTTGACCTCCTGGAGTACCCAGCCGTTGCCGTCCGGGTCGCTGAAGGTGGCGAAGGAGCCGTAGTCGGCACGGGCGGGTTGCGGGCCGGCGATCCGCGCCTGGCCGGCGGCGCGGTGGACGATGTCTCCGCCGTCGTGGCCGTGGTATATCAGTCCGCCGGCATCGTGGAACACCTCGCTCACCTCGATGCCGCGACCCACGAGCTCCGCGCGGGCCTCCTCGATGTCCGAGACGACGAGGTACAGGCCCTGGGCCGAGCCGGGTGCGGCGGAAGTGATCCCAGTGCCGAACATGATCGAGCCCTCGGAACCGGGCGGCGTGAAGTGCACCGCCCGCCACTCCTCGCTGACGGCCTTGTCGACATCCAGGCGGAATCCCGCCGCCTCGTAGAAAGCCTTGGCCCGATCGACGTCGGATACCGGCAGCATGATGAGTTCGAGCTTCAGATCCACGGGATGTCCTTCCATCGCCTCGGTCGCATAGCGGACCGTCAGGGCACCTCTGCGGTCGCGGAGTGAAGCATATCGTCCTAGATGTACACCTATTGGCGAATCGTCAGGCGGTCCGGACTGAGCCCCCTTCACGCATGGGAGCAGTTGCTCCTACTCCGGGTTGGGGAAGCTTGGAGGGCCACGATGAGTACTGCGGTGACGAGAGTCATCGACCCGTGCAACAACCTGGCGCTGCGCAAGGCGGCCCCTCGGCGCGACCCGAGACAAGGCGCTGGCCTCGTCCGGTCTTCGTGCGACGCAGTTCAGCACCCGGCAGAAGCTCGGTGCTCACGGAGACATAACATCGGCAGCCTCGCTGACATGATCGCCATGGACTGCACGGCGATGGCCTCGGACCTCAAGCCGCTCGCGAGGGAAACCTTGACCGACGGCGTACGCGCCGGGAGTCCTCGGCCGGGACGATCAGCCGGTCAGCGCGGCGGGGGCGACGAGGAGCCGAAACCGGTGTCGAGGTCCGGCTGGCCAGGCATCGGTGGGCCTTCCTGCCCGCCGTGGGCAAGGCGACTGCGCCGATAGCCGTAGAGGAAGTAGACGACGATCCCCACCGCCATCCAGGCGAAGAACCGCAGCCAGGTCTCGACGGTGAGGAACAGCATCAGCACGGCGCAGGCAACCATCGCGAGAACCGGAATCACCGGCCCCCAGGGGACGCGGAAGCCGCGAGGCAGGTCCGGCCGGGTACGGCGCAACAGAATGACCGCCGCCGCGACGAGGACGAACGCGAACAGGGTGCCGATGTTGACCAGTTCGGCGAGTTCCTCCAGCGGGATGAACCCGGCGAGCACGGCCACCACCACGCCCACGATGACGGTGATGCGGTGCGGGGTGCCGAAGCGCGGATGCACCCGCGCCAACCAGCGCGGCAGCAACCCGTCACGACTCATGGCGAACGCGACCCGGCTCTGCCCCAGCATCAGGATCATGACCACCGTGGTCAGCCCGGCGAGAGCGCCGACGGTGATCAAGTTGGCGATGAACGGCTGCCCGACGGCCTGGAACGCCGCAGCGAGCGGTGCCTCCGTGTCCAGCTCGGCGTAGTTCTGCATGCCCACCACCACCAGTGAGACGGCGACGTAGAGCGTGGTGCAGACAGCCAGCGAACCGAGGATCCCGCGCGGCACGTCGCGATGCGGCACCCGGGTCTCCTCGGCCGCGGTGGCCACGATGTCGAAGCCGATGAACGCGAAGAACACCAGCGCACCCGCGGCGAAGATGCCGCTGATCCCGAAGTTGGCGGGGGCCTGCCCGAAGACGGCCTCCAGCAGGGTCGCATCGGCGCCGGCACCGCCCGACGCGGGCTCGGCCGGCGGGACGAACGGCGTGTAGTTGTCGCGCTTGACGAAGAACAGTCCGGCGACGATCACGAAGAGGACCACCGCCACCTTGATGGTGACCACCACGGCGTTCAGCCGCGACGAGATCTTGATGCCGGCGACCAGGACCGCGGTGAGGATCAACACGATCAACGCGGCGGGCAGGTTGAACGCGGCGCCCTCGCCCCCGGTGATGGCGGGCGGCAGCGTCACCCCGAGCGTCTCCAGGAGCACCGCGAGGTACTGCGACCAGCCCACGGCCACCACCGCAGCGGCGAGGACGAACTCCAGGATGAGGTCCCAGCCGATGATCCACGCGATCAGCTCGCCGAGCGCCGCGTACGAATAGGTGTAGGCGCTGCCGGCGACCGGCACGGTGGACGCGAACTCCGCGTAGCACAGCGCCGCCAGCGCGCAGGCGATGCCGGCCGCGACGAAGGACAGCGCGACCGCCGGCCCGGCAGTCTGGTTCGCGGCCACCCCGGTCAGCACGAAGATGCCCGTACCGATGATGACCCCGATGCCGAACACGGTGAGATCCAGGCCGGAGAGGTCCTTGCGAAGCCGGTGCTCCGGCTGCTCCGTGTCGCGCATCGACTGCTCGACCGATTTCCTGCGCAAGAGACTCACAACCAGTCACCTCACCGTCTCCCCGACCTGATGTTGCCCACGAATGACCCGAATCAGGACGAACAAACCTGGCGCGTCGTGCCTGCCGCGCCTTCTTGCGCAGGACCGGCGTGCCTGTCACGCCGTGCGCAGCCAGCCGAGGGTCTTCATGGTGGAGAGGCTGGTCGCCTCAAGGCCGGCGTCGGAAACAGTCCAGAGGACTCCGTCGACCACCAGTGACCGGCGGATCGGCGCCAGATCCTCGGGGCGCCCCGTGCCCCGCGTGTGGTCGACCGTGCCGACCTCGGTGAACCCGCCGTCACCGACTCGCAGAGCCAGCGCCACGTTGCTCGGCAGGCCCTTGCCGTGGACGGTCAGTGGGACCACCACCAGGCGTTCGGCCGGCCAGTAGAGGAACGCGTGCGGGTCGAACTCCGCCTCGGAGTGCCCCTGCTTGACGTGATGCTGGGCGATCCGGGTCGGCTTGGCCGGATCGGAGACGTCGAAGAGCGAGAGCTGGGTGCCCTGGACACGGCCCTGGTCGGACGCCTCCTGCCCGACACCGAGCAGCCGTCCTTCGCCGGACGGGTGCAGGTACGCCGAATACCCGTTGATCTTCAGTTCGCCGCTCACCTTCGGCGCCCTCGGATCATGCAGGTCGACGGTGTAGAGCGGGTCGGTCTGCCGGAAGGTGACGACGTACCCGGTGCCGCCGACGAACCGTACCGCGTATATCCGTTCCCCCTTGCCCAGTCCGGTGACTCTGCCGACCTGGGTCAGCGCCGTGCCGTCGGCGCGCAGGACGTACACGCTGGAGGTCGAGTTCGGCTTGTCGCCCCAGGTACGGCCACTGGTGGTGGCCACTCTCAGGTGCCCGTCCCACTCGGACATGGCGTACTGGTTGATGAGCCAGCCCGGTACGGACGCGGCGGCGACGTACCGCGGGGCACCCGCGCCCGAGATGTCGAACTGGTAGATCTCGGTGGTCTCGTCTTTGGGATCGGGTGCGATGTTCCGCGCGGTCAGCATCGGCAGCACCCGCCAGCGCTGGTCGTTGGCGACGTACAGCCGGGGTCCGTTGCTGTAGACGGTGTCGCCGTCGGCGATCACGGTGACCGGGTCGCCAGCGCCGAGCGTAGCCGCACCGAGGTCGAAGCTGAGCACGGTCACCAGCGACGTGCCGGAGTAGGCGGCCGGCCGGCTCACCCGTTCGCAGCCGACCCGTCCCGCGCTGGTTCGCCCGCCGGAGGTGACCTCGTACCGGGGCAGCCAGTCGTCGGCGGTGGCGTTGTCGATGATCTCGCGGTTGGCGGTGGTGCGCTGCTCATCGGTGGCCCGTTGCCGGTACGGGAAGTTCAGCCGGGGCGCGGAGCGGACCACGACCCGGACCGTCGTGCCCACCTGGCGGGCGTCCACCAGATTGCCGTCGATCCGGTATTCGCCGATGATCTTCGGCTCGCCGGACAGGTCGACCATGATCAGCTGGGGGCCGACGATGCCGTGCGGCATCGGGGCGCCTCCCGGGACGGCGCGCGCGCCTCCCTCGGGGACGGCCGGTTTCGCCATCCCGGCCCACCCGTCGCGGCGCAGCACCAGCGCCCGGTCACCGTGCAGCAGCAGGGCGTCTTCGGCCCCGCCGAACCCATCGGCACCCGGTGCCAGTTCCAGCTCTCCGGTCAGTCGGCGGGTGGCCGGGTCGACCACGTACAGCTTGCCGTGGCTCACGGTGACAATCCGCTTGCCGTCGGTCTTGACCAGGTCCGGTTCATCGGCCCCGGCCTCGTGGGTGTTGGTGCCCGAGTAGCCCTTGGCCGCCGCATCCGCCCGCCCCGCTGCGGCGGGCGCCTCAGCCTGTTCGGCGCGGCCGAAGCTACGCATGTCCCCGATCGGCCCGAACCCCCAGGGCCCGACGTAGGCCTTGGCAGCCGTCTTCAGCTGCCGCAGCGCCTCCGGGCAGGAGTCGAACGCGACGAGCCGCAACCCGCCGGCGGGCACTCCCCGGTCACGTGGCGGCGCGGGGGCCGGCTCCGCCGTACAGCCGGTGACCAGCGCCAGGCCGGCGACCAGGGCCAGCCCCATGACGCGAGCTGGAGTCATGACTCGGGGGACGCCGGTGGCGGCCGTTGGCTGGGGTACGTGGGCGCTGCTACCCGTCATGCCCCCTACGACGTGGCTGCCCCGGGCTGGGTTCCCGGCCGCTTCACAAAGAGTCCGGTTGATCACATTTGAAGGTAGATGTTGCGTTGCGTACATAGCACAACTCGTATGGCTACTCGCAGAGATGTGAAGCAGCATGTAGGCAAGGGTTTGGTGGGGTGGTTGACGTGGTCAGTACCTGTAAGACAATTCGGAATTTTAGCCGTTTCCCCGCCAAAGCCCAGCGGTTGGCGGATGCGGCGGCGCAGGAGCGCGAGCAGCGGCTCGGGAAGATCACCAAAAAGCGCAGCAGTAAGGCCGCGAAACTGTCAGCCGATGCTGGCGACCGGCTGCAGCGCCTGCTGGGCGACGACAACTGGACGGACTTGCGGCAACTCATGCAGCAGGAGCGGTTGACGTTTCGCGACCTGCTTCAGCCACCGCAAGGGTTGCGGTCGCCCTACGACGAACTCAACGAAGCCAGGAAACATAAGGCTGACGCATTCATGCGAAGTCGGGACATCAGCCGTGAGGCGATTGTCGCGATCGCGACCGACTACCACGAGGCGGTAGCCGACGTCTTCACGGCGGACGAGAACGTCACGGCCGGGTTCCACCTCTCGAGCAACCTCGACAAATGGCTGGGGCTGTCTCCGTTCCACGAGCACGCGCTTCCCTGGGGAGTCTACGAGCCCGACGACAGCGGCCCACACCGGTGGGAACTCTTCCGGCCGCCGTTCTTCGGGTTCAACTTCGGCTTCGTCCCGGTACACAACGACAACTTCGTCGTTGATCGCATCCATACGCTCAACCCGTCCGTCGGCGACGTCGGCATCTCGATCACAATGGACAACGGCGACGCCGGCGACTTCGACTACGCATCCGGCGACGGGTTCAGCTCGATAGCGTTCGCCTTCGTGCCGCCCACCACCGGTCTGGTCGAGGTCCTCATCGACGCGCAGTGCGTCGAGGCGACGCACCGCCTGGAAACAGAGGACGAATGGGGATGGTCGAACTCCCGCACAGGCCAGCTGAACTTCCTGATGCTCGACGTCCTGCATCCCAACGTGTCCGAGCCCTCATATGCCGAGATGTCGGTCCTCGACGAGGCGACCGACGATGACGAGAGCTTCCTGCAGGAGAAGTTGACCCGGGGTGCCCACTACTTCGCACAGCTGTTCAGCGCGGGACCGGTGCCGGCAGGTCAGTCCGTCGTCGTGTGCGCCGGGACGCGTTCGTTCGACAAGAGCGGCACCAACGACGTTGCCATTCACAGCACGTCCGACTTTCGGTGGTTCATCAGCTCCGTAGAGGTACGAGTCTCGCCGTAGGACACACCGGGACGCAGATCGGCGGGCTCAGCGGGGTCGGCTCAGCCGCTGCCATGCGCGGCGCAGGTCCGCCTGCACCGGGTGGTGAGCCGCTTCCTCGACCACTCCAGCCGGCGGGTCCTCGCCCGGATCGCGCATCTCGGCACCGGGTACCGACAGCACGACGCCCCGCTCGTACAGGTCGGCGATCTGCTCCCGGTGGGCGAAGCGGTGGGACTGCTCCGGCCCCGGCGGCGCCACGATGACGCCGTGGAAGATGTCCCACCGTTCGTCGGTGAGCACCTCCTCGACCACGCCGACGGGCGCCGAGTCGACGTCGTAGACCCGGGTGCCGACGGCGAGCGCGAGGTACGACAGCTTCGCGCCGAGATCCTGCACGACGTTCACGCTACCCGCCGCCTGATCACCAGGGGCCCGATCACGATGGTTGGTCTGGCCGTGACCAGGGCTGCCGGCGGGCGCCGATCGTCAGGCTCAGGCGGAGGCTGCCCGACCCATCTCGGCGAGGATCCCGGTGCCCTGACCGAGCTCGATCAGATAGCCGTCCGGGTCCCGCAGGTAGCACCGGATCTCGACGCCATGATCCTTGGGCTCGGTCAGGAACTCCCCACCCCGTGACCGCCACTGCTCGTAGACGGCTCGAACGTCGGTGACCCGGACGTTCATCGCGCTGCTGAGCGTGTTCGAATCCGGCGGCGCCTGTGCCTGCACGCCCGGCTTGTCGTCGGTCGGACCACCTTCGTCGTTGATCACGATGTAGCTGTTGTGCAACCGCAGGATCGCCGGCTGGCGTTCCCGCACCACGGTCGCGCCCAGCACCCGCTGGTAGAACTCCCGGGAACGGTCCACATCCCGCACGATCAGCAGGTGCGTGAGCACCAGCCCAGCCTCGGGCTGGAAGTAGTCGGGCGCCTCGCTGGCCATCACACCTCCCCCGGGTCCGATCGGCAGGGCGTACCCGCATGCGCCGCCGGCACACCCCGCCAGCTCGGCCACAACGAGTCACCAGGACCGGGGTCGGCTGTTACGGTCGGGCCGTGCCCGCCGACGACATCCGGCATCGGGTCCGGTCGGCCAGGGTGGCCCGGCTGACCACCGTCGGAGCCGATGGACGTCCCCACCTGGTGCCCGTGTGCTTCGTGCTGCTCGACGATGTCGTCTACCACGCGGTGGACGAGAAGCCCAAGCGCCACCGGCGGCTACGCCGGCTGGAGAACATCCGGGCGACGGGGCATGCCTGCCTGCTCATCGACGAGTACGACGAGGACTGGTCGCGGCTGTGGTGGGTCCGCCTGGATGGGCACGGCCGGCTGGTGCAGGACCGCGCGGAGGAGGCCGCGGCCCGCGCGGCGCTGGCCGACAAGTACCCGCAGTACGTCCAGCGGCCACCAGCCGGGCCGGTGATCGCGGTGGCGGTGACCGGCTGGTCGGCGTGGTCCGCGACGGACGCGGCAGCCGACCCGGCCGGGTGAGCGCCGGTCGGGGATGTCAGCGGCTCGGAGCCAGGGCGTCGAGCACCTCGTCGGCCCGGCGCAGCGACGCCTGCGCGTCGGCGCGGGGTGAGCCGATCTCCGGATCGAAGTTGAGGTCGACGAACACTTCCGTGATGCCGGCTTCGGCAAGCCTGCCGAGATCCGACCGGATCTGCTCGAGCGTGCCGGTGAGCGGCTCGCGCTCGGGCGGGCTCGTCGGGCGTACCCGGACCGCGCCACGGCAGACGAATCGCAGTGCGCGGGGATCCCGGCCGGCCTCCGCAGCGGCGGCCTTGACGGTCGCGACCGCCTCGCCGATGCCCGTCAGGTCCGCCTGGCTGCCACTGACCCAGCCGTCGGCGAGCCGGCCGGCCCGACGCAGCGCGGCGGGCGCCTGGCCGCCGAGCAGAATCGGCGGGTGTGGCCGCTGCACGGGCTTCGGCTCCAGACGCATCGGGGGGATCTGGTAGAACTCGCCGCGATGCTCGGCGACGTCGTCCTGCCAGAGGGCGCGGAGAACGGCGAGGAACTCCTCGGCTCGACGGCCCCGCCGATGCTTGCTCGCACCCGTCGCCTGGTACTCCTCGTCCGCCCAGCCGAGGCCGAGTCCGACGTCGAGCCGTCCGTCGGCGAGGATGTCGAGAGTCGCGGTCTGCTTGGCCAGCAGCACCGGAGAGATGAACGGCATGTTGAGCACCGCGACGCCGAGCCGGACCCGGGTGGTGTGGGCCGCCAGGAACGCCAGCGTGGTCAGCGGGTCCTGGACGCTGTGGTAAGTCTCGCTCCAGCCGAGGTCGGCGGGGACCAGGAGCCGCTGGAACGTCCAGAGCGAGTGGTATCCGAGCTGCTCGGCGCGGCGGGCAACGTGGACCATGCTCTCCGGGGTCGCCCACGAGCCGGAGACGGGCGGGGCGAATCCAACCTCCACCCGCGCACCGTACCCAGATCGGGCCAGGAAGTGGCTCGGTTCAGCCCCCGACGCCGCGGTCCAAGGGATGAAGCAGCCGCCGGATGTCCTTCGGCAGCTCGGATTCCAGGTTCTTGAGGTCTTCGGCGTTCACCGCCTCGCGCAGGGTCGTCAACACGGCGCGGGCGGCCTCAGCGCTCCGGTCGTCATCCGTTCCCGCGCGGACCCCCACCTCATTGAGGAACTCCACGAGGTCGAGCTGTTCGGCGAAGTCCACTTCCTTGTGCAGGTACCCGCGCAACTCCTCGGGGAGCTGCGTGGCCAGGTGTCGCGCCTCGCCGCCGCTGACCCGTTCCGCCAATGTCGTCAGCGTGGCGCCGACGACGTTCGCCGCCTCCGCCGCCGGCATTTCGGCCCGCTTCCCCACCGCTTCGAGAAACTCGGCGTAGTTCACGCGTTCTCCTTCCAGACCAGTCGGGGTGCGTCGCGGCGTCCGTGACCGGCGTCGAGAGATGCTCGCTCTCCTACGTCTACCTGCGGGCGCCGTTCCGCGCCGGCGCGCGCCCCGACCGGCTCGTGCTACGAGCCGGGACGCTGCCTGCCACCGGCACCCACCGGTTCGATCACCTGCCGGAACTCCTTGGGAAGCTGGGCCATCGCGTCCTCGAACTCGTCGCGGGAAACAGCCTCACGGAGCGTGGTGAGCACCGCGCGGACCCCGGCACCGGCGAGCGCACGGTCGATGGCCGGGTGGTCCGCCACCCGCCGCACGAACTCTTCGAGCCCGAACGACTTGGCATGTTCCTCCCTTCTGTGCGGTGGCGGTTTGCGCAGGTGATCGTCAAGGCCTTCGGGAAGCTGATAGGCAAGGTCCTCAGCCTGGCCGGCGCTGATCCGATCTGCCAATGTCTCCAACGTCGCGCTGGTGAGTGTCGCCGCCTGATCGGTCGACACCTTTGCCCGCGTGGCCACTGCGTTGATGAAATCCTCGTATTCCACCTGATTCTCCTCTCCGGTCCGATCGCCGTCGAACCACCAGTTACGAGCCCCTGACCTCAATGCGCCGCGGTTCGATTCGGTGCGCCTTGCCCACGCGTACGGTCAAACACCCCGCCGGAAAGACTCGCGTCGACGCTGTTCGGGTCGACGTCGCCCGGCGGCGTCACGAACGTGTTCGAACTGGCCGACCCTGCGTGCCCGGCGACGGAGGATCCCCCTGCGTTCCCGCTCCTTGATCTCACCGGTGATCCTCAACTGGTTTGTCGCGCAGCGAACTGGTACCTCGACAGCCTCCCGGGACCGGGGGTGACCCTGCCTCATCCCGATCGGGCGAATCACCAAGGCGCCCTATGGCGACATCCTCGACATCCCGACGGACCGGGACGCGACGGCGAGCGCGGAGCAGATCATCGCCGTCGTCGAAGAGCTCGGCGACGTCGTGAGCGCCCTGCGGACGCCGAGCCGGAACACAAGCCGGAGGTCTACCGCAGCCTCGGGCTACACCTGTCGTACGCCCCGGAAACACAAACGGTGCGGGCAAGTGTTGACCTTGCCGCGCACCGTTGGGATTCGGTTCGTGTCCGAGGGGCGAGTCGAACCCCAAGCACATGATCGAGATAGCCGCTGACCTGCGGCTATTCTGAAATTGCCGCTTTGGGCCGGGTTCTCAGGTCATACCGAGCCCGAGGTAGTCGGGTCGATTCCGGCCGGTCGCCCGACTCGCGCTGCGCTAGACCTCTGGCCGACAGCCAGCTCGAAGACCCGGCGAGCCGAAATGAACCCGCGAATGCCTCGAGGTGGCCGCCTGGCCAAGAGCGGGCCGTCCGCGCCAACCGGGCCATTCTGGCGCATGATCATGCGTCGAGCAGGCCGTATTGCCGAAGCCAGGCTTCGACGGCGGGACCGCCATCGTTGACTTCTTCGCCGCGGACGGCGAGCCCGGCGGCGACGACAGCGCCGCGACAGGAGGCCGCGTAGTCGCATTCGGTGGGTGCCCAGGCCGCTCATGGCGTGGGTGGTGACCGGGTGGACGGTCTTGCCGGTGAAGTCGTAGCTGTCGGCGAACGTCGACATGATCATGGGCGCGCGAACGTTCCGGATCCCGCTGGCCAGGAAAACGGTGTCGTACTGGTCGATCGACGCGAGCGGGTTGCCGATGGCCGGGCGGGCGTTGGCGTTCTGTTCGCGCACGTTGCGCTCGACGGTGTCGTGGTAGTCGTCGGAGTATGAATCGGCTGCTTCGATGCGGTGGACGTCGCAGCCGATGAGCTTGCTGATCATGCCCGCGAGCACTTCAGTGTTGCCAGTCGGCAGGTACTTACGGCCTCCGTAGTGGTAATTCCAGCCGGCACGGGAGAAGTACGCCAACAGCACCCTGGGCCGCTCGCTCGGTGTGGCAGAGGTGCGGGGTGAAGCGCTTGCTGTCGGCTGGCGGGGCGTCTCGGCCCCGCAGCCGCCGAGGGTGCTTCCGACCACGGCGCTGACCGCGCCCAGACCGGCGAAGCGCAGCAGCGACCGTCGTCGTACTGCCGGTGCCGGGTCATGCATGTCGTTCGCCTCCAGGGTCGTCGGCCTGCTGCCGCGGTGGCGGGCGCTAACGTTCGATCATCTGCATCTGGGCTTCGGTGTGGTGGCCGCCCTCGGCCGGGTTCGGCGGTCCAGGAGGGCGATCTGATCGGCGCTGAGCTCGATGGCGTCGGCGGCGATGTTCTCCTCCAGGCACGGTGGACGCGCTTGGTGCCGGGAATGGGAACGATGTCGTCACCCCTGGCCAGCGGCCAGGCGAGAGCGACCTGGGGCCGGTGTGGCACCGGTCTGGTCGGCAACGGCCTGCACTTCGTCGGCGATGCGCAGGTTGCGCTCGAAGTTCTTTCCGGCGAACCGCGGGTTGTTCTTGCGGAAGTCGCTGTCATCGAGGCGCGGGAGGTCAGCGGCACTACGGATGGTCCCGGTGAGGAAGCCGTGCCCGAGTGGAGAGTAGGCCACCAGCCGTTGAGCGAGTGCGCCGTCAGCAGCGCCGCCACCGAGACGTGCAGATCCGCCAACCGCGACGCGCCGCCGGTCACCGACGTAAACGCGTCGGCCACCTGCGGGTGCCAGCTCATCACCTCCAGGATCTGCTCGGACAGGTCGATCCGCGGGAGCATGCCCTCCACCGGTGTCCGCAGGTCCTTCAGGCTCGACGGCTCCTCCAGGGCATCGTCCTTGCCCAGGTGCAGCCGGCCGTCGGCGCCCACCCTCAGGTGCGTGTTGGCGTCCAGGCCCGCGGCGGTCGCTCGCGACGCCTCGTCCAGGTCACCAGCGTGGGCCTCCAGCAGCTCGCTGGGGTCTTCGGGCAGCAGCAACGCGGACAGTACCGGCTGCTTGACCGCCTCCCACGCGTCGTCGGACAGCAGCCGGGCCCGCGGGTCGGCGAACCGGTCGGACTCCTTGGCGAAATGTCGCGGCGCTTGAGGCCGTCGTGTAACAGCTCCAGCACGCAGAACACGTGCTTGACTCGGCGCTCGGCGAGTGATCTGACTCACTGATGTCACAAACCGCCGGACGCGCGGTGTCTTGAGGCCGCACCTTGCAGACGAAGGAGAGACCATGGCTGAGAACACCGATGTCATCGTGGTCGGCGGCGGATACGCCGGCGTGATGGCGGCCAACCGCCTGACGCGGCGCGACGGCGTGACAGTGACCCTGATCAACCCGCGTCCGGCGTTTGTCGAGCGGATCCGCCTGCACCAGCTCGTCGGCGGGTCGGACGACGCGGTTGTGGACTACCAAAGGATTCTGGCCGGCGGCGTCGGGCTGGTGGTCGACACCGTGACCCGGATCGACACGTCCGGGCGTCGCGTGACCCTGGCGAGCGGCGGCACGCTCGGCTACGACTACCTGATCTACGCCGTGGGCAGCGGCAGCGCCGACCCGAGCGTTCCCGGCGCGGCGGAGCACGCCTACCCGATTTCCACCCTGGAGGAGGCGCGGCGGCTGCGGCCGGTCGTCGACGCCGCGCCCGCATCGGCTGCGGTGACGGTGGTGGGAGCCGGGTCGACCGGCCTTGAAACCGCTTTTGAACTGGCGGAGCTGGGCCGGAAGGTGACCCTGGTGTGCGGAAAGGTGCTCGGGCCCTACCTGCATCCCCGGGCCCGGCGCTCGGTGGCCGAGCGGCTCGCCAAGCTCGGGGTGACCGTGATCGAGGGCCCCGGCGCGACGGTGACGGGCGTGACACGCGATACCGTCCAGCTCGCCGACGGCCGCGAGTTGCACAGCGGCGTGACCATCTGGACCGCGGGATTCGGCGTGCCGGATCTGGCCGCCCGCAGCGGGCTGAGCACGGATGCCTTGGGGCGCCTGCTCACCGACGAGACGCTCACGAGCGTGGACGACACACGCGTCGTCGCGGCCGGGGACTCGGCGGCACCGTCGAACCTGCCGGTGCGGATGAGCTGCCAGTCCGCGGTGCAGCTGGGCCCGCAGGCCGCCGAGACGGTGCTGAGCCGGATCGCCGGCAAGCAGCCCGCCGACTTCAACGTCGGGTTTTTCGGCCAGTGCATCAGCCTGGGGCGCCGCGGCGGAATCGTCCAGTACGCCAAGAAAGACGACACCGCGACAGGGGTGTTTTACCTGGGCGGCCGGTCCATGGCGATGCTCAAGGAGACCGTGTGCAAGAGCACCGTCTGGCAGATGGCGCAAGAGGCGCGCAAACCCGGCTCGCTCAATCTCTGGTTCAAGGATCGCCAGCGCCAGGAGTTGCGGCGTGCCAAGGCCGGCGAGGCGCCGGCGGTCACCGGCCGGCGGGCCTGAGGAGAGGTGCCGAGATGAGCGACCACGCCGGTGACCCGGCGACCGAGACCTTCGTTGCCCACCGAAACCTGCTCTTCACCGTCGCCTACGAGATCCTCGGATCGGCGGCCGACGCGGAGGACGTGCTGCAGGAGACCTGGCTGCGGTGGGTCAAGGTCGATCTGGATCAGGTACGCGATCAGCGTGCGTACCTGATCCGGATCACCACCCGCCAGTCGCTCAACCGCCTGCGCACCATGCAGCGGCGCAAGGAGGCGTACGTCGGTCCCTGGCTGCCCGAGCCGCTGCTCACCCCGCCGAACACGGCCGAGGATGTCGAGCTGGCCGAGAGTGTGTCGATGGCGCTGATGCTCGTCCTCGAGACGCTCTCGCCGACCGAGCGCGCCGTCTTCGTGCTGCGCGAGGCCTTCGATGTCAGCTACGACGAGATCGCGGCGGCCGTCGACAAGAGCCCGGCGGCCGTACGCCAGATCGCGCACCGCGCCCGGCGGCACGTCGATGCCCGCCGCCCCCGCAAGGTGGTCTCCCCGAGTGAAAGGCGGGCGGCGCTGGAGGCGTTCCAGCGCGCGGTCGACACCAGCGACCTGCGGGGCCTGCTCGACGTGCTCGCGCCCGAGGTGGTTGTGGTCAGCGACGGCGGCGGCGTCAAACAGGCCGCGCTGCGGCCAATCGTCGGCGCGGAGAAGGCGATCCGCCTGTTCATCGGTAGCATGCAAAAAGTCGGAGGCACGCTCACCACCGAACCGACCGTGATCAACGGCAGCCCGGCACTGCTGTTTCGCCTCGACGGAGAGATCGACGGCGTCGCCGCGCTGCGGATCGAGGACGCTCGCGTCACCGGCATCTACTACGTCCGTAACCCGGAGAAGCTGTCCCGCATCGAGTCCGAAACCCCGCTCACCCTGCACTGAGACGACCTTAAGCATCTACGTCTATCGGGTCGATTGCGGGAACTGCTTTACCCCGCGTTCCGCAGTTCGTAGACAAACGGGACCTCGAAAACGGGGGTTGACCACGGAAATGGGTTCAACAGCCGGAGTCCCGTGTACCCCCTCTATGCCGGTTATGTCCGCATCATTTCGGACATCCGACTCAAACAACGGCGTTCACCAGGGACGTGGATATCACCGTGGTGCCCCAGTCCGGATCGAACGATCCTCGAGGCGACGGTCGAGGCGCTGTCGGTGGCCGACGTCGCGCGGCGAGCCGGGTCGACGCCGGCGATCTATGGCGGTTCCCCGCCAAGCCGGAACTTGTCCTCGCGGCCCTGGACTATGAGCTACAGGCCGCGCCTCGGGCCTTTCCCGATCAAGGCAGTCTCCGCGCGGACCTCGTGGCCTGGACGACCCTGACGTCCGACGCGGTCAACGACAACGCACCCGGATCCTGGCCGGCCTACGGCTCGCCGCTCCCAAGACCCCCGAACCGGCCGAACGGCTCGTCACCGCACTCGGTGAGGCCAGCGCGGCGGGCTGGAGCGCCATGGTCGATCGTGCCCGCGGTGAACTGCATGGCGAGCCCACCGGTCAGCTGCTGCCACGGGTCCCGCCTGCGCTCATCACCAATCGGGCGCTGCTGGGCGAGCCACCATTGTCCGCCATGCAGATCGACGAACTCGTCGACGCGGTCATGCTCCCCGCGCTGCACGCCGCGAATCCACGACCGCAGTCACCACACCCCCGAGACCACCATCACGACATCGAGGTGTAAGCCATGACGACCATAGCGACCCAACGCCCGACCGGGCGCGCACTGGACAAAGTCCAGTGGATCTTCGTCGGGCTCGCCGTAACCACGGCGATGCTGCTGCCGCTGACCGGCACGACCGCCACGTTCAATGCGCTCCTGCTCACGATCCCCTTCGCGGCCATTCACGGCATCCGCCGCTACGGTTGGCGACGATTCCTGGCCTTCTTCGCCGTGACGTTCGTGGTGAGCAACGCCTTCGAGAACCTCAGCATCGTCACCGGTTTTCCGTTCGGCAACTACCACTACACCGGCGACCTGAAACTGTTCTACGTGCCGATCTTCATCGGCCCGATCTACTTCGGCCTGGGCTACATCAGCTGGCTGACCGCCTCCACCGTCCTCGACCGCGCCGACGAACGCCTCAACTGGCGCGAACGCATCGGCAAATTCAACGTCGTCGCCCTGCCTGCCCTGGCCGCCGCCGTCATGACCATGTTCGACGTGGCGAGCGACTCCCATGCATCCACCGTGATCGAGACGTGGATCTGGCACGACGGCGGCGGCGTGTTCGGCGTCCCGTACACCAACTACCTCGGCTGGTGGCTGGTCACCTACATCTTCTTCCAGATCTTCGCCCTCCTCCTGGCAGCAGCACAGACCCGCGACCCCCAGCCGAGCAGTGTCGTCGTGCCGGGGTCACTCACCCAGCCGGTGCTCATCTACGCCGCACTGGGCCTGACCTCGATCCCGTACTTCTTCGCCGCCGAACCGGGCACCGTGGTCGACATGGCCGGCGCCCAATGGGGCATCAGCGCGATCAACGAGACCATGATGACGATCAACATCTTCACCGTCGTCACGGTTGCCTTCCTCGCTCTGACCAAGATCGCACGAGGCGACACGGCCACCCCGCGTCAATAGTGGGCTTGCACGCCCCACGCCGACATCTCGGTAGGCGGGGCGGACGGCCACACTCCCGTCATAGCCAAACTCCTCGACTCGTACTCAGCCTTTGAAAGCGCCGCGGACGAGACGCGCAGTGGTTTCCGCGGCGTGCCCGCCTGCGCTGGTAGCACGGTGGTGCAGGTGTCGGCGGTGAAGGCGTAGCTGGTGGCACCGCCTTCAACCCGGCGCGCGCCCAGGGCGAGATGGCCGCGCCGCGGGCCGTGTAGCCGCACCGCCGCAACGGACCTCGAGACCCGGCCAGGCGCGTTGTCGCGGAGGCACACTTCGACACAGGCCTGCCCATTCAGGGGTCGGTTGTGACCGTACCAGCCGCGCGAAGGAGGGTCATGACGCATGAGCGGGCACGATCATCGGGTTGAAGGCTGAGCGTTGAAGGCGCGCAGGGCGTGCGCTATGAGCGTGTGGAGTTGCTCGGGGTCGGGCATGCCGAGGTGAAAGACGAGCCGGTGGTAGATCGGCCCGTAGAGCAGGTCGAGTGCGACGTCCAGGTCGGCGTCGGCGGGTAGCTGGCCGCTCTGCTGAGCTTTGCGCATGCGTTCTTTGAATTCGGTGATGCGCGGTTGGATGAGTCGTTCCCGCAGGTCGTGTGCTAGTTCGTTGTCGTGGAGGGCTTCGGAGATGAGCCCGGTGACGGCGGAGTTGTTCGGCGGGTTGAGCAAGTTGATGACGGCCGTGAGTTGGGTGTGTAGGTCGGCGGCGAGATCACCGGTGTCGACGTGTTGGGCGACCACGTTCGCCGCGTCGTCGACGGCTTCCAAGATGACGGCTCCCTTGGAGGGCCACCACCGGTAGATGGTCTTCTTGCTGACGCCGGCGCGGGCGGCGATGGCCTCAATCGTCAGCCGCCCATACCCTTCCTCATCGCACAGGTGTAGCGCCGCTTCCAGGATCGCCCGGCGGCTGGACTCACTGCGGCGGAGCGGGTTTGGCGGTGTGGGCATGTCCACACGATACCAGGAAACGGAACGTGTCGTGTTGACACTCCGGCCTGACGACACGTAGCGTGTCGCCATCCGGGCTGCGCGGCCCACGCGAAAAACACCTCAACCCCGAACGGACATATTAATGAACGCCGCTCTTTGGATGGCTGCTGGAATACTGGCCGCGGTCCTCATGGTCAGCACCGCCAAGATGTTTGTGCCCAGGGAGAAGATCGCCGCTATGGGCGGTGCCGCCGCGCAGTGGGTGCTGGACTTCAGCCCCGGCGCGCTGAGGACCATCGGCACCCTCGAAATCCTCGGTGCGGCAGGCCTGATTCTGCCCGCAGTCCTGGACATCGGACCCATCATGGTGCCGGTGACCGCCACATGCGTGGCGCTGCTGTTCACCGGCGCGGTGATCGTGCGCCTGCGTCGTGGCGAGAGGAAGACGGTCGTAGGCGACTTGGTCTACCTGGCCATGGCCGTCTTCGTGGCCTGGGGCCGCTTCGGCCCCGAGGCTTTCACCGGCTGACCCGGAAGCTCCCACACAGGCCGCCCTGGCCGGGGCGGCCTTTGTGGTGCGTCTCCGTTCCGACAGCCTGGCGACGGCCCGGCTCGGGTCTTCGCTTGTCTCGGCCCTCTGGATGGCACAACCTCGGATGGTGAGCGAAGCATCCGATGGGCGGCGCAGACCTGGTGCGACCTCGCCGTACTCGTCGGCGTCCTAGTGGTGCTGGAGGGCGAGTTGATGGCCGGCGAGGCTCCCCGGCACCTGGCCGAGAGGCTCCGGGACCGGTTCGCTCGGAAGGGCCTTCTGGAGCCTGGCGCAAGCGAACGAGACCTGCGGCAGGCGATCAGTGCCCTGAAACATTGACTCCGCTACGGACTCGGCGAGTACCGGGGTTGCCACGGCAGTTGCAGTTCCTGACCGAGCGCCTGATAGGGCGAACACCCACGCTTGTCTTGCCATCCCGATGCTCCTATGGAGGTCGAGGGGCGAGGGCGGCGAGGGCGGCGCGTAGGGCGGTGTAGACGTCGCGGACGATGTAGCGCTTGAGGCAGCGCAGGATCTCCTGCTTGCTGAGGCCTTCGGTGATGCGGCGGTGGACGTAGGCGCGGGTGCGCTGGTCGTAGCGCATGCGGCAGAGCGCGATGGTGTGCAGGGCGTGGTTGGCGCCGCGGTCGCCTCCTCGGTGGAGGCGGTGGCGGCGCACCCGTCCGGAGCTCGCGGGGATGGGTGCGGCGCCGCAGAGGTGGGCGAGGGCGGCTTCGGAGTGCAGCCGGTCGGGGTTGTCGCCGGCGGTGGTGAGCAGCTGCGCGGCGACATCGGGGCCGACGCCGAACAAGGCCATGGTGCGGGGTGCCGCTTTCCGGACGATGGGTGTCACCTGCCGGTCGAGGGTGGTGATCTCCTCGGTGAGGGCGGTGAGACCCGGCGGGCGAGCCCGACCAGGGCTGCGGCGGTGGCGTGCTCCGGTTCGTGGAGTCTGGCCGGGTCGTAGGTCAGGGCAGCGCAGCGGCTGACCAGCACGGCGGCGCTGGCCCTGGTCAGGTGGGCTCGCAGAGGTTCGGGGGCGGCGGCGACCAGGCCGCGCATCTGATTCAAGGCGGCGGTGCGGGCCTTGACCGCTCCTCGGCGGGCGACCCTGAGGGCGCGGATCGCCTCGACCGGTCCGGTGCGGGTCTTCGGGGTGCCCATGGCGGTGCCGGCGAGGGTGGCCCGGGCGGCGGTGATCGCGTCGATCGGATCGGACTTGCCCTGGTTGCGGCGGGCGCAGCGGTCCGGCCGGTCCACCTCTATAACGGTGATCTTTTTGCTGGTCAGGTAGCGGGCCAGGCCGGCGCCGTAGCTGCCGGTGCCCTCCACGCCCACGGCAGTTACCCGCCCGAAGGAGCACATCCAGGCCAGCAGATCCACGTAGCCGGCGGTGGTCGCGGGGAACTCGGCGTCGGCCACGAGACCGCCGGTGCTGTCGATGACAGCGGCGTGGTGGGTGTCGCGGTGGGTGTCAACACCACCGATGAGAGATCGCTTCTTGGCTGCCATGCTGGCGTGGTCCGCCCTTCTCGGTCACTTCGAGAACACGTGGACACGTCACCGGTCAGGCGATGCGGACAACACAGTGGTGGGCGCCTCTCGCACAGGCTCCTATCAGGTCACGACACCTGACCGGTGACCTGCAGCTGCCGGGGCCACCAAGCTGGCCGACGAATCGGGATGAGGACAGCAACCGTCGGTCTGCCGGTGAGTCAGACCAACCCGGCGACCCACCACACCATCCTCACTGTCTGCCATCGACCCGCCCTCTGGGGAGCGCGCCGCCGCCTGGCCCGCCACGTCATCCATGAAGGAGCGGGGCCGGTCAAGGCCGGGGTTGTTACCTGCTGGCGTTGTTTTGCCCGTCTTCCGGCCGGGTTTCGAGGCAGGCGTATGTGCGGCGTCGGGGTCAAGGCTGGGCCGTAGGCCCACCCGGTAGGGCTTGGCCTTGAAGCCGGCGTCGTGGACGCCATGCTGGTGATGCCGGAAGCGGCGTTGTGGCCTCGTGCTCGTAGCAACAATGCGCAGCCCCTCGAAGCGGCTCCCAGCGTCAAACAGCTTGACGGCCTCACCTGCGCCATGAAAGTACCGACGTCGGCGGGCGACCACCTCGATTTTCCCGCATACGCGGCGCCCCGAAGGGACCCGGAAACAGCTTGGGAAGTGCGTTGATTGACGGCTTGGGCAGCCCTGTCAGCTGGCGGAGAAGCCTGGGCAGTTCAGGTTGAGGCTCGTCAACATGCCGCCGGTGGCCCTTGTTGACCGCTAGATCGGGCACGTGACGGGCACGGGCGTCGAGCTATGTGGCGGCTTCCCAGCCGTCGTAATCGGCGTGATGGCGCTCAGCCAGGGCTTCGAAAAGGTCGAGCCGCGTTGGTGGCGGCGGTGACGCTCGCACCTTCAGACACAAGTTGACGGCATATACCGGCAGACGTAATCTACCTGCATGACATCGATGCAAGAGCCGACGTTCTTGATCCTCACCGCGTTGGCGACGGGGCCCAAGCATGGCTACGGGGTGACTCAGGAGGTCGTCGAGCTCTCCGAGGGAACGGTGAAGCTGCGGGCCGGCACCCTCTACGGAGCCCTCGACCGCCTCGTGGAGCAGGAACTCGTCACGGTCGACCGCCAGGAGGTCGTCGACGGGCGGCTACGTCGCTATTACCGGCTCACCGACGCGGGTGCCGGCAAGCTTGCCGAGCGGGCCCGCCGCCTGCGCAAGCACGCGGAGGCAGCGGAAAGCCGACTACAGGCGCGACCGAACGTGGCCCTCGGATTCATGGCTGACCCGTTCGGGGCTCACGCATGACCGCCTCGGGGGAGGTTATGCGGGAGCTGCCGGCGCATGTGAGGCTGGAACGCCGGTACCGGCGGCTGCTGTGGGCATATCCGATCGGATACCGCCGCGCCCACGGCGAGGAGATCCTCACGATGCTGATGGACTCCGCCGAGCCGGGCCGTTGTGTGCCTGCCCGCGCCGAAGTGGTGGATTTGGTGCGCGGGGCGGTGCGGCAATGGTTCCGACTGCCGATCGGCCGTACGGCGGTGGTGGCGGCCGTGCTGTCGGCCGTGATTCTCGGAGCCGTGGGAGCGGGCGTGGGTTCCTGGCTGGCTTGGCAGACGGCTTCGGAACTGCCGTCCGACACGGCGGCCCTGCAGACGGCCGAAACCGTAGCGGCTGCTCCCATGACCGCGCCGTATGTCGCCCGCATGGCTGGTCGACGGGAACCCTTTCCCGAGGCGCACGTGTTCGACCCGCCTCATGAGCGACAGCTTCCGAACTGGACGCTGGAAGCTGCGCAGGCGCGACTGCGGGCCGACGGCTGGACGCTCGGCCCCGTCGGGGAATACACCCTCAAGGCGCGGGAGAAAAAGCCAGAAACGCACGTCCACACGTTCCAGGCCACCCGGAATGGCTACAAACTTGACGCGGTCGCGGGTACCGCCTCCCTGGGAGGCTTCACCAGCACCAACGTGCACGTGGGCATCTACCCGATCCCGCCGAGCTGGGAACCCGGGGCGATCCTGGTGGGCTGGCTCGCCGGCGCGGTCACTGGCTGGCTCCTCACCGGCTTCGCAAGCTACCGCCTCCGAGGCCGCACTCTGCCGCGCCGGCTTACCGCTCTAGCGCTCGGCGTCACCGCGCTGGGGCTCGCCGCCGAATCCACCACCGGCCTGTACAAGACGCTGGCCGACTACGCCTTCCTCGACCCTGAACTCGAGAGGTTCAGGTTCGCCCCGGCCTACAACTGGGTGGCGACCAGTCCCGCCACCGAACATATCGGCGGAGCACTGGCCATCGGACTCATGATCCTTGCCCTAGCCGCCACGGGCCGCCGCCGGCCCACAGCACGGCCCACCGCAGCGGCGGCCTAACGAGGTCGGCGACGCCGCATACGGCACGGTCGACGACCGACAGTCGTTGCTGGCCGCGTTGCGGTAGCTGACCCGGCGGGAAAGGGCCGCCGTCGTCTTGCGCTACTTGGACGACCGCACCGAGGCCGATGTGGCCCACATGCTCCAGACGCGCGTCGGCACGGTCAAGGCCACCTGTCACAAAGCGCTGCGCAAGCTGCGCCGGGAACTTCAGGACAAGCCGTTCGACGGTCTGCAGACCGCAGCACAGGATGGAAGCCAGATCCGATGAAGACCGAGATGGACCTGCACGAAGCGATGGGCGCCATCGCCGCCACCACCCCATCGCTGGAAGCTTCCACCATCATGGCCCGAGGCAAGGAACACCGCAGCCGGCGAAGGGCCCTGCTGGCGGCCGGTGCCGCCGTCACGGTAATCCTCGGCTTCGGTGCCGCGCTGTCGAACCTTCCGCTGGCGTCACGTCCGCCGCACCAGTCAGCCGGCCCCACGGTCGCGGCGACGCCGTCCGGCCCGGTGGCCTCCTCAGCCGTGAGCCCGACTCCCGCCCCGAAGCCGGCGCTGGAGCCGGCGAAGCGTTTCACCAAACGCCGCGAGAAGCCATACAACGGGGCATATGAGTCGGACATCATCGACAAGTCACTGCCGTCCGACTACCCGGGCGGCAGGTTCCTGCGCCTCATCCGGGATCCCCACATCACGACGCTGTCGGATCACGTGGACGACGTGACACCGAAGCATCTGCTCGTCAACGGCGTTGAGGTTCGCATGTACCTCACGGGCAGTGACGAGGGCGTTCAGCAGGCGGAATGGGTCCACAACCGCTCGTTTTATGTCCTGCAATGGCAGCCGCAGCCAGCTCCCTACCGGATTTCCGAATCGGACATCCAGTGGATGATCGCCGCCGCTATCGACGGAAGCTTTTGACCCGATTTGGGGCTGTTTGAAGTGGAATGCTAGCTACTGACCCCAACTCTGTGAAATCACAGCGCGCCAACCTGCCATCCCGTCTGCCGTCGGCCCGCCCTCCTGAGGAGCGGGCCGCCGCCCGGCCCGCCACGTCAAGCGGACCTTGACACAGGTTCGGACGCTGGCGGGTCGGGCGACGGTCTGCTCGGCTTGCCCGGGTCGATGGCAGACGGGATGGCCTACCGCCACCACCCACGAACCTGGCGGCTGCCGGCGATCTTCGGCCATCCTGGAGCCGGAGCGCCCCCGCCGGAGGCGCAGTGACCGTAACCCCGCGACCGCCGCCATCTCGCCGGTGCGGCCGGCGTGCGCTCCCCTACGCCGCGCGGGCTGCTGGCCGCGCGGCCCGGCCGGCTGCCGGCCACCACCCCACCGGTCATCGGCCTGTCGTTATGCGGCGGCCCTTCGGGCTCCCCGCCCCTTCGCGCCAGCCGCCGGGCATCAGGCGTGACGGCCGCAGAGCGACAGCGGCAGCGGCCGGCGCGCGCCCAGGCGGCGGCGCGTGCGGCCCGTTCAGGGCCGCCTTGATAGACGTAAAGAAAGTCCTCCCACACCCAGGTCGGCAGCTTGCCGGCATTGGCGATCGTCGCCGCCTTGACTGGTCTTCATACGCCTGCGATCGGCGGCTCGTGCGAAGATCAGGCCCGTGTCGAGCGGCGAGGCAGGCGGCGCCAGGAGGCTACGCCTGATCGGATACTGGAGCGGACCGGGCGAAGAGCACTGGCCCGATCCCGCCCTGTTCATAGACAGTGGGGCAGACCCGTCGAGACTCCGATGGGTAGGCGAATACCTGCGGTCTGGGACCGTCTTTGTGGCTGCGGCGGGCACATCGCCGTGTCGGCTGTGCGGCATCGCCAACGGATCCACAGAGTTGACCGACGGCGTGCACTTCGTGTGGCCGCAGGGCCTTGCCCACTACGTCGAGGCGCACAACGTACGGCTGCCCGATGAGATCACTCAGCTGATGGTGCAGTCGCCGGCCCCTGTCGACGTAGAAGCGTTCGAGCGTGACATCTTGGAGACGGGGAACGTCGTCATCGACGACGGATGGTGGCGCTCGACATATGGCTCAGGCTCTTGAGCCCGGCTGAGTCGCTGATGCCGTTAGCCGGGCACCTGGGAGACCAGGCGCAAAACCGATCACGGCCGTTGACGTATCGGCACCCGGTGCTACTCTGGCGCTCGTCGAGCACGCCAGCGCAGCCTTTCTGCCGGATCGCTGGACTCGACGTCGGAGATGCCGAGCGGCCTTCCTGCCGCTGATGCGGGCCGCGTCCCGCCGGCTCTCGATCGCACCGGCCGCTACGCCGGTTCCCCGAATCCGTTAAGTGGCTCAGCACGGCCCTTACCTGCCGTCCACGATGCCCCGGATTCGTGAGCTTCCACGGGTGGGGGCAGCCTGCGGCAACCGCCGGATGCCGACATCCCAGGCTCCCCACCCGTGCCGGCCCCACTCATCAGGTCCACGAGCGCGAAAGGACACGACCCATCGGTGGGACGTGGCACCACCACGATTCCGCCCTCCGGCGTCAGCCGCCCTCTCGGCGGTGCCAGGAGACACGACGAACACCACCAGCGGACTGGCGTCCACGGCTGGTGGTGCTTCGTCTCCCGTCCCTGCCACCCCATGAGGAGGAAGTCCTGTCCACCCTGCTCGACCTGTACCGACCCGGCCTCGCCGCCGGCCGTGACGCCCAAGCTCTGCACCGCGCCGCCACGCCGGAGTTCTCCGGCTGGCTGGAGCGTGCACCGCCCCCGCCGGCGGCTGTACCCGCCCAATCCGTCTCGCTGGCACCATCGCCGCCGTCGAGACGACCACCGGCCGCATCACCCGCCAACTGCGCACCGACGAGCTGCCCGACCGGGCTCTCTACAAGGCGTCCGGCAACCGCCGGGAAACGCAGTGTCGCGACTTCGCCTGGGTCTACGCCGGTGACGCCTACCAGGTCGTGCGCTGCGGCCTGACCGGCGGCAAAGGCGTCCCCGCATCGGTCGGCCGACACCCAATCGTCTTCGCCACCTTCACCGCACCGTCCTTCGGCGCGGTCCACCACCGCCACGTCCCCCGCCACACCTGCGCCACCCGGCAGCGCTGCGACTGCCGCCCCGCTCCCTGCCGCGCCCGCAGCACCGCCGGCACCTGCCCGCACGGGCAGCCCGCGGCGTGCTTCGCCCGCCACGACGCCGACGATCCACGCCTCGGGCAGCCCTTGTGCCTGGACTGCTACAACCACGACCACCAGGTCGTCTGGAACTACTTCTCAGGCGAGCTGTGGCGGCGTACCAAGCAGGCGATCGAACGCCACCTCGCCGCCCTCTGCCCCCAACGCGGCATCCCCCTCGTCCGGGTCGCCACCGCCTCGGGCAAGGTCCGCTGGGTGCCGCCGGTCCGGGTGTCGCACGGCAAGGTCGCCGAGATGCAACGCCGGGCAGCCGTGCATTTCCACGCCCTGCTGCGCCTCGACGGCATCGACTCCGACGACCCGGACGCCCTCGTGCCACCACCGGCCGGCATCACCGTCGACGACCTGGACGCCGCCGTCCACGCTGCCGCCCGCCAGATCACCGTCACCACACCGCCGCACCCTGACCAGCCGCAGGGCTGGCTGGTCGCCTGGGGCGAGCAGGTTGACGTGCGCCGCATCAACAGCGCTGGCGGTGAGCTGACCGATAGCAAGGTGGCCGCCTACCTGGCCAAGTACGCCACCAAGGCCACCGAGGTCACCGGCCACTCCTTCACCCGGCTCACCCCCGCCACCATCGACAACTACGCCGACCCCGGAGGCGACCACACCGCCCGCCTCATCGACGCCTGCTGGCAACTTGGACGTCCCACGGACACCGATACCGCCAGCGGCGCCGCAACGGTCAACCGCCGTCAAGCCGGCCTTGACACCGAATCCAACGCCTACGCAGGGCTGCGTCGTTGGGCGCACATGCTCGGCTTCGGCGGCCACTTCCTCACCAAAGCACGCCGCTACTCGGTCACCTTCGGCCTGCTCCGCGACACCCGCGCCACCTACCGCCGCACTGAGGACGACGACACCGCAGACGTCATCACCCTCTGCGCCCTCAGCTACGCCGGGTCCGGGTGGCTCAGCGACGGTGACGCCCTGCTCGCCAACACCGCCGCGAGACAGCGACGGGAGAGCAGACGCATCGGCCGGGAAGAACTCGCCCACGAAGCCTGGCTCACGGGAGCCGCCGCATGAGCCATGACCTCGCCCCGCGCTGGTACTCGCCCGCCGAGGTCGCCGTCCTGCTCGGCTTCGGCATCTCCAAGGTCAAGATGAAGATCGCCACCGGCGAGCTGCGCTCCATCAAGGATGGCAAGTACCGCCGCATCCTCCCGAATGGGTCGACGACTACATCCGCGAACAGGTCGAACGTCAGGAGGCTGCCTGATGCCTGCACGTGCCCGAGCCAACGGCGAAGGCTCGATCTTCCCTACCGTGGGTGGTGATGCCGCCGTCGACCGGGATCACGCAACGGCTTCGCCGCCTACGTCTGGGTCACCAAGCCCGACGGCAAGCGCACCCGCAAATACGTCTACGGCAAGACCCGGGAGGCCGTCCACGACAAGTGGATCAAGTTGCACCAGCAGGCCAAGGCCGGGCCGGTGGCGACCAGCGTCCCGACCGTCGGCAGCTTCCTCACCTACTGGCTGTCGGAGATCATCGAGCCGAACCGGGCACCGTTGACCTACGCGACCTACGAGACGTTCGTCCGCCGCTACATCGCCCCTGGCCTCGGGGCCAAGCGGCTCGACCGGCTCCAGTCACGCGACGTGCAGACCTGGATCAACCAGGTGGCCCGCACCTGCCAGTGCTGCTCACAAGGCAAGGACGCCGCCCGCGCCAAGCAGAAGCGGCGCTGCTGCGCCGCCGGTCGCTGCTGCCAGGCCGTCCCGTCGACGCGCACGGTCAGCGACATCCGGGCGGCGCTGCGGGCCGCCCTCACCCACGCCCAGGCCGAAGACCTCATCACCAAGAACCCGGCCGTGCCGGTCACCCTCGCCACCGTCCGCCGGCGGCGGGGCAAGTCCTGGTCCAGCGACGAGGCCCGCAAGTTCCTGGAGTCCGCCCGCCACGACGAGGACCCGCTCTACGCCGCCTACGCCCTGGTCCTCGTCGTCGGCCTCCGCAAGGGCGAGGCGTTGGGACTCACCTGGAAGGACGTCGACCTCGACGCGGGAGAGCTGACTGTCGGCCGTCAACTGCAACGGGTCCGGGGAAGACTGCTCCACCGCGACACCAAGACCCAGGCATCCGACGCCACACTCCCCCTCCCCGAAATCCGCCTGACCGCGCTCAAGCTGAGAAGCAAACAACGCGACGAGGCACGAGAAACCGCCGGAAAGGCGTGGCAGGAATCCGACCTTGTATTCACCACCCGCGATGGCACACCCATCGAGCCACGCAATTTCCAACGGAGTTGGCAGACCCGGTGCGACAAGGCGGGCACACGGCCGATCACGGTTCACGACGCAAGGCGTACCTGCGCCTCGCTGCTGGCCGACCTCGACGTCCACCCACGAGTCGCCCCATGCAGGTGCTCCGGCACGCCCGCTTTTCCGTGACGATGGACATCTACACCCAGGTCTACTCGAAGGCGACCCGGGACGCGCTCAAGCGCCTCGGCGATTCCCTCGGCTGAGCCGTTGCTGCTTGGCTGCTGTACGAGCAGCAAAAAGGCCACCCCCAATGAATGGGAATGGCCTTTGACCTGCGTGGGCGATACTGGGATCGAACCAGTGACCTCTTCGGTGTGAAACAGGACGCCGCACGGACTCTGACCTGCGAAAACGAGAAGCCGCAGGAAGGGGTGGGTGCAGTTGTGCGCCGTTGCTTGCCGTTCGGTGCAGTTGAAGGCCGTTCGGTGCACCCTGTTGCTCCCAACCTGCTCCCCCGATCCCGGGCTCGTGATCCGACTGCTGCCGGCAGGCTTACATGAAGGGTCCAGCAGGTTGTTCGGCAACGGCTCGTGGCTGCTGGCCCAGCGGCCTTGGCTGGCGGCGGCGTCCGGCCAGCGACCGCTAGCCTCAAGCGCTCCCGACCTGCTCCCACTGCCTTACGTTCACCGACCACACTCACGGGATGGCGCGCCTTATCAGCGGCAGATCAATGCACCCGTGCAGCGCTCGTCGACACAGCGGGGCTGGCGACTTGATGCAGCAGGCTAATATGGTCGCCGGACGTTGGGAGCGTCCACTGCGGTAGACACATGCTCGGGGTGCGGAGGCATACGTAACTCGACGAAAGGTGCGTATGCCGTGGACCTACGTGGGATCTTGCTGTGGGTTGTCCTAAGCGCCGCCGCTGGCGTGGTAGGCAACTTCGCGTATTACCTCCTCAACCGGGCTTCGAGCCGCCGGCGGAGAAAGTAGCCAGCGCTGCATAGCGCGCGCCTCTTGGCTGCAGCGTGCGATGGTAACTAGGTCTGCCCAATCGTCGCCGCCTTGGCCGGCAGGCGCGCTACGCGGCACGAGAGTGCAGGTTCGCGTGTGATCTGCCCGATGACTCTGCAGACGCATCGGGGCTGTGGTCGGCGAATAACCAGGTCGCGACGCCATCCGTGCTTTCCAAGGCAAGATCAAAGACTGTTGCGCAATAGGCATCAACACCGCACGGACAGCCTCACCGGCGGGCGCTGACCGAGGCAACACCCAGGTTATCAACGGAATTGATTAGGATCGAACGCCTGGAGTCCTTCGACGAGGTTTTGACGAACGAGCTCGAAGTCGCATGCCAGTTCTTCAAGTTCACTTACATGCCGGTGCTCGACATCGCGTTTGAATTTCCTACGGATGCTGCGCTCGACGTGATACTCGCCTTCGTTTACCTTTCCACCGTTTGATGCTGCAATTTCGCAGGTGCCGCCCAGTGACGCGGGGCAGACCCTCCAGCTTGCGTGAACTACAGCATTGCGCCGCTTCCACACCCCATTGGCTTCTGAAAGCGCTACGCCAATCTCGGGGAGCGCCTCGTCATTGCAGCGCCTGGTAGCGTAACTGGGTTCCTTCTGGAGTCCGACGGCCATGCTGTGCAACCAGTCCCAACTCTGCCCCATGAGGAGAACATCAACGTCGTTGCCGAGTCCACCCAAGATCGCGACACACTCGCGAAGAACCTCCTCAAGGTACGCACCCTCCCGCACCACCTTGCCGATGAAGTCGTCGAGCTCATTCGGAAAGGCCAACTTCATCGACAACGAAAGGATTTCGGGCTTATTCTTCGCCGATCCGTCACTCATGGAAGCCATCGTGCTCGACTCGTCGTCTCATTTCAATAGGCATCCGCGACTTACTTCGGGGCCGTCGCTGGGCCGGAGAAGTTCGACGCCCTGGTCAAGCCATTGGGTTCGCCCACCAGGGGTGCGGCCGGGAAGGACATGCCGCGGTCCCGGGCGTCGGTCAGCCAGACGAACTTGGTGACCACGGGCGTCGGCAGGGTGGAACTATCGGTACTGCGGGCAGGGCTCGATCTACTGAGCCACCGGTGGGTGGCTCCAAAGTAGGCGAGATTGCTTCGGGGCCACAAAGCGCGCCGTACCCACGGGCTTCCAGGGCGTCATGGCCGTAGCTCGTCGCCCCGCACTGGTAGTCGCAATGCGTCGTTACGTCAATCAACCAATGCCTCTAGCGCGATGGCGATTTTACCGACCGTGAACAGTGTGTCGTCCATGGACTCCGGTGTGAGTATTCGTTCTGCGGTCGGTTGATCCCAGTAGGATCCCGTGAGCGTGTGGGCGAAAGAGTTCCGTCGCTCCCGCACCCTTGAGACCATTTCGATGATGCGTTCCGTCTCATTTGACGAGACGTTCCGTCGCTTCAGGAATTCCTTCAGCGTTTGATCGAGCCCACTCCGCGTATCAGCACTGTCCGACAATTCCTTGAGCAAGAGTTCCAGCGCGGCGACAGCAGCCAATATGGCGGCGCCAATCGCAATCTTCTCTGCATCTTCAACTACGCCGACTGATTCCTCAAGGACGCCGTCGGACTCAGCTTCCCACCCAGGAAAGCGATGGGATCCATCTCGCCGTTGTTGCTGAAGCCTGGCCATCAGTCGCGAGGTGGCAATCCTGGCCGAGCGAGCAACGAGTATTGTGGCGCTCAATCGGCCCTTAAACAGGAGGAACTCGACTCGACCAAAATCGTGAAAATTTAGGTAAAGATCCGCCAGCGACTCCGGGTCATTGTCGGCATTGGCCCAATACACCTGGACATGCTCTAGCTGGTCTAGGGGGCGCGAAAGATCGGGATCCCCTTTTTCGTCGGCGTGAAAGTACATTTGGTCAGCTTTTCAGGGCGATCCGCCATGGTCAAGGTACGATACGGCCAGCGCCCTCGGGCAACGAGAGACGCCCGGCGAGAGGCGCCGAGGTAGACGGCGCGGTCCTTGCGGTAGCCGGTCGCACCTCACTGCAAGCTGAACACACCGCGCCACATTAGGGCTACCGTGCGGCCGGCACTTGTTGTCCTGGCCCATCCTGCGATGGCCGTGCCCAGGGTGCGCTCCGACTCACTCACATCGGCTACTTAGAGACTTGGTCCAGGATCGATGTCCGGCCAAACTCGGTCCATGAGCGTGCGCCTGATCTTGCGGCCAGCGCGCTCCGGATCGCGGCTACTTGTTTCATTGACCTATGACTGTGGCCCCGGCCAGGCTTCGGTTGAGGCGCCCGAGCAGTGAGCCTCACTGGTGATCGGGAATCGGACCGCGCCGAGGTACACACAGCACCGTCAACGTGCATCCGGCGGGCACATCGAGCAGGCCAGCAGGCAGCACCCCGCCGCCTGTCATCCGCAGGATGCTGTGCTCCTGCCCGCCCCATTGCAGCGCAAGCCCGATCACCGGTCCATAATCGGACCCGCTCAGCGGCGGCTCGTGCTGCCACGGCGTCGCGGTCACCATAGTCGGCGGGCCGCCGACCAAGCCCTCGAACGGTCGAACACGTTCTTCGCCGCCGGCCGCGTCTTGGACACCCTACGGCTGTTGCACGGTGCCCTGGCGCGCCTGATCCGCGACGATTCCGGGGTCCGGCTGGTCCACGCCACCCTCGCCACCGCCGAGGCGTACCAGCGGCTGCACCTGTACGCGGCGCCAACTCACCCTCCGGCAGCCGATCGACCTCGCAGCGGTCCGCCACCTGCTGACCGTCCGCTACCGGTGGAACGCCGACGATGTCGCTCACGACGATCCCTTCCTGCCACCGGGACGCGACTGACCCAGCGACCGCACCGGCTTGCGGTGTCCCCGCCGGCCAGTACGGTCAACCCGACTCGGCGATCGGCTGGGCGCAGATCCTCGAGACGGGGCTGCCGCGTAGCGGGCCACGACGTCATTTTCGGAATGCCCTGCCCTAGGCTAGTACGGCTACTCGGGGAGGGCAGTGATGGTCGAGGGGCACGTCGTAATGATCCATGGGCTCTGGTCATCGCCGACGACCTGGGATCGGCTCGAGCAGGTTCTGAGGGCGGACGCCGACCTGTCAGGGATCCAGTGGGCCCGGTACGGGTACCCGTCGCCCAAACTCGGCATCCCGTTTCTTCCCCGCCGGATCCCCGACTACGACGACATCGCCCAGGCCCTGGATTCCTTCGTGCAGGCCCGCGTGCCGGACGATGGACCCTGGGCCGTGGTGACCCACAGCCAGGGCGGCTTGATCCTCCAACGCTATCTCGCCTGGAAGGTGAACGACGGGCGCGGGCGTGACCTTGCCCGGATCCGCTCGATCGTGATGCTCGCGTGCCCGCACGAAGGCAGTGATTACCTGCGCCTTTTCCGGAATGTGGCAGGGTTCGGCTTTCGTCCGCAGACCGAGTCGCTGCAGCAGTTCCGCACCGACGTCGCCGCCTCGAAACGTACGGTACTGAACCAGATCACCAACGCGACTGCGGTCAGTGACCGGACCTGCCCCATCCCGGTCCATGTCTACGCGGGCGACAGCGACAACGTCGTGCGCCGGGTCTCGGCCCAGGCCACCTTCCCCGATGCGGGGGTGCTGCCCGGGGACCACTTTTCGATCCTCGACCCGGCCTGGCCGGGGAATGTCACGGCGGAGACCATCCGGCGACATCTGGTCACCGACTTCTCCGCACCGGCGCCATCGGCACCCGTACCCCCACCCGTAGAACAGAGCACCATCACCATTGCGGATAGCTCCGGGTTTCAGATCGGCAACAGCAACACCCAGATCAACCGGATCGACCGGTGAACGTGACCGTCTCCGGCAGTTCCGGGTTCCAGATCGGTGACGGCAACCTCCAGATCAATGTCGCCGGCGAATCCGCCACCGCCCAGGCCACGAATGTCTGGTGGTCCACCGTTTGGTTGCCGGCCACCGAACCCGTGCTGAGCAGCGACATCGTGCTGGCCGGGCGGCAGGCTGCAGCCGATGGCCTACGAGCGGCCCTGACGAGCGACGAGGCCATCATCTCGGTCGGCGGTGACTTGGGCGTGATGGAGTTCAAAGCGTTCTTGGCCGCCGCGCTGGTCGGCAGCCCGCTCGCGACGCGGGCGTTCTTCGTCGGCGGCGCGACCACGCTCACCATCGACGGCGACGCTGCGGACCCGCCGATCCTGATGCTGGCGGCCGGCACCGAACCGTCAAGTCTTCCGTTGACAGGCTCCCACAAGATCGTCCTGTTTGGTCGGGGTGCCATTCGACCCGACCTGACCGTTCCCGCCGTCGACGGGATCGCCGTCGCGCGAATGCTAACCGCATCGCGCATCGATCAGAGCCAGGAGGTTCGGCTCGGCGCGCTCGCTCGCCGCGGCCTCGAACAGCTACGCCGGGCGCTGTCGCGCTTCCCGCAGTACCCGGAGGCCAGCTGGGCGGTGACCCCGGACCGGGTATGCCGGCGGCTGAGCTTGCTCGGCGAGTTCACCGCTAGGGACTCGCCGATGCTAGCCGGATTCGCGGGCGTGGCCCACGACCTGCTGGAGGACACGGCAGGTCATCTACTCACCGACCCCGACCGGCCGTTGTTCGGCCGGCTCGGCATCCACTGGTACCTGCAGGACCCGGAGGACGCCTTCCTGCTGTTGCGCACCAGATTCACGGCTCAGGACCTGGAATCATTCGCGGACCTTGCGGTGCGGGTGCTACGCGACGGCGAACCAGCTTCGCCGGTCCTGCGCCGTGGCGTGACACGCACCCTGCTCATGCTGGCCGTGCACGGCGACGACCTGCGGTACGACCAATCGGCGCGGCGCGGCTCCGTGATCGTCGATGCGGTCGTCCATGAGGTGCTTGCCAGTAGGTCACCAGCGAGGTGGAGATCGCTGACCGACGTGATCGGGACGATCGCCGAGGCCGCGCCAGGCACCTTCCTGGACGCACTCGCGCACGCACCGGAGTGGCAGGCGGCGATGTTCGGCTCGGAAAGTGACTACCCGGCATTCCTGTGGGCTCTGGAACTCCTGGCCCGAGCCGTCGAGAACTTTGATGAGGCGGTGGACGCGCTAGCCCGGCTGGCCGCCCTGGACCCCGGTGGAAGGCTGTCGAACCGGCCGTCGGAGTCGCTGGCCGGAGTGTTCGACTGCGGGTTCCCTCAGACACGGGCGTCGCGTAGGCACCGGCAGCGGGCGCTGCGGCGGATCCTGCAGGACCATCCCACCGTCGGCCGGCAGCTGCTCCGGGACCTCCTGCCCCACGGCGGCGTCATCCGGACCGCTCACCCGCAACCACAGGTCCGGCAATGGCCGCTGCCGGAAACGGACCCACCGAACGAGGTGTACCAGGCGTTCCGCGACGTCGCCGCGCTCGCCATCGACGACGCCGGCACGGATCCGGTGCGATGCGCGGAACTGGTGCCGTCCATCGACGCGATGCCGGCCGAGGAAGGCGTGGCTTTCCTGCAGGCTCTCGCTGACCTGCCGGTCCCCGACCGGATGCCGCGCCGGCAGCTGTTCGAGGCCCTCACGGATCTGGCGGGGTTGCACCAGGGGCACGCCGACGAAGGTTGGGCACTGCCACAGGAACAGGTCGACGAGGTGGCTCGCATCGCCGGACTGTTCCGACCCGACCACGCCGCCGACCGCCACCATTGGCTGTTCGCCGAATCGTGGCCGCGCCCCGGTCGCGGCGACCGCACCACCGGCCTCGGGCTGTATCAGGCCCGGACCGCGGCGGTCGCGGAGATCATGTCCGAGGCCGACGGCTTCGCGGCCCTGCTTGCCCTCGCGGACGAAACCGGACACGGTGAGCTCATCGGCGAAGTCCTGCCACGCCAGCCCGACGAAGGATCGCTGCTGTCCTGGCTCACCGGCGAACGTCACCATCTCGCCTTCGAATACTTTGCCACCCAGATCCGCAACGGCACACCAGCCCGGCGGGCCGATCTACTCGCCGACGCTGGAGATGCCGCGCGCAGGGCAGCGATCCTGCTCGCGTCCCGGGATGAACGCTGGGCACTCGAACAACTGCCTACCCTGGACGCTCCCACCGCGGACGCCTACTGGCGCAGCTTTCCCAGTCGCGCCTTCGACTCCGAGCTCGTCGCCGACGTCGCGGCCGGTCTGTGCAGCGTCCACCGGTTCACCGCCGCGCTGGAGCTCGTTTCCCTGCACGCAAACGACGCTGACACCGCCGAGGTTGCCCAGCAGGCAATTCGAGCCGCGGAGGGATTCATCGCTGCCGGCACCGACGCCGTAGAGTCTCATCTCGTGTCGCGGCACGATCTGCAGAGCGTGATCGACCTCTTGGCGCGGCATCTCAACGTCCTCGACCGTCACCGGGTCATGAACATCGAACTCGCTTTCAGCGCCAAAATCGGCGGATTGAACCCCCGGCTGCCGGTTACCGCGGAGCTGATGCAGGAAGATCCGGCGGTCTTCGCGACCATCGCGATAACCAGCCTGCAAGGCCCGACCCGCGCATCGAAGATCGCCGCTTGGTATGCGGTCAGGGCACCCCGCCGGTGTCCCGGCTCGGCCCCCGACGGCTCGGTCCAACTGGCGGCGCTGCTGAAATGGACACACGAAGCACGGAAACAGTTCGCAGCGGCGGACGTGCGAGCGTTCGGTGACCGGCGCATCGCGGAAGTCCTTGTGCACGCGATCCCCGCATCGCTGGAGGTGATCGGCGAACTGATCGAAGAGATACGCAGCAAGGACCTCGAACGCGGGATCGCGACCGCGCTCTACAACCGGCGCGGCATGACTATGCGTGCACTTACCGAGGGCGGGATACAAGAAAGGACGCTCGCCACACACTACCGCGACCTGATCGATCGCGCTCAGGACTTCCCTAGGCTACAGGGTGTCCTGCGGCAACTAGCGGACGGCTACGTGGAGGAAGCACACGACGAGGACACACAGGCCGAGGCCTATCTCCGCGACCTTTAGCTAGTGACGACCAGAGTTAAAGCTCCGCACCACACGGAAGCACTCGGTCACTCCTTTTCCTCAACGCTGACACGACAGCAGGCGGGCTGGAGGGGCTTCTCGGCGCCGACGACGAGAGCCGACCTAAGCAGGCGGGCTGACGCCTTCGGTCTTCCCTGGGAGGTCACACCGGCCGGCTCGCCTACATCACCGCAGGTCAAAGGCCTCGTTCCCGTCCGGTGTCGGTGAACACTTCGGGCGTGGTGACCACTTAGCCAACCTGCACCCAATCTGCTCCCACTCGCAAGGCCAGGCCGCCCAGCAGCTCCTTACCGCCGTGACCAGCGCATACTCCCCTGCCAGGCAACATAGATTAACGTCGACTGCTGCCCAGAATCGCGGAGCACTCCGGTGTGAAGCAGGACGCCGCACCTACTCTGACCTGCGAAAACGCAAGACCGCAGGTTGCGGCGTACGCCGTTGGACGCCATTCGGTGCCGTTGAGCGCAGTTCAACGCCGTTCAGCGCACCCGGCTGCTCCCAACCTGCTCCCCCCGAACTGGTTTCCCACCAGGGCCGCCGATCACCGACCGCCGATGGATCGTTAGCCGCCGACCCCCAATGCATCGGCTGGCACCAGGGCCGCCCCGGACGCGGCATCGGTTGACTGGGCGCGCTCACGAACACCGCGCACTGTCAGCGGCAGATCCGGATGGTGGCCAGCGAACTCGGTTGCCGCTCTGTCGATGCCTGTGACACGGTGCAGATCCCCGACCCCCGCTCCGAGGCCCAGATGACGATCTACTTCTACGGTGCCGACGAGGTTCCGTACGGCTGCTTTTCCAACTTCTCCGGCCACGGCTTCGACCTCGACGGCCACTGGTGGACGACCTCCGAGCACTACTTCCAGGCCCAGAAGTTCCCCGGTACCCGCCACGTCGAACTCATCCGGCGGACGGCGACCCCGTTGCGGGCCGCCGAGCTGGGCCGCGACCGGTCCCGGCCGCTGCGCCGCGACTGGGAACGGGTCAAAGACGACGTGATGCGCCGGGCCGTGACGGCCAAGTTCACCGCACACGCCGACATCCGCGCCATCCTGTTGGACACCGGCGACGAGGAGATCGTCGAGGACACCAGCACTGACCACTACTGGGGACGCGGCCGGAGTGGCACCGGCAAGAACATGCTCGGACGGATCTTGATGCGCACCCGCACCCAGCTACGCGCCGACCTCACCCAGAACGCCAACACCCAGGGCCGCCGACAGCGGCGATAGCACTGAGCGCAACCATCGCGAACGCGCTGTCCGCGGCATGTGCGGATATCGGCTTGGCGTCAGCTGGTACAGGGTATGGGCGTGGGCGAAAGTCTCCTTCGTGTCGTGCCGACGGTGCCGGATTGGGTGCCGGCGCAGGACGCCGCGGATGCTGCGGCCGAGGTCGTCTTGGCGATGTGTCCGGGCGCGGGAGAGTTGGTCGCCTGCCGGTACGCCGAGGTTACGTTCATCGACCAGGGCGCCAACTTCGAGGCAGTCGGCTGCCCGGTCTGCACGGCCCCGCTGGATGCCGACTGGTGGCAGGAGCGCATGGACGATGCCTATGCCACTCGCTTCGCAACATTGGACACGGTGACACCGTGCTGCAGCGCCACCGTCTCGCTCAACGACCTGGAGTACCACTGGCCGGCCGCCTTTGCGCGATTCGAACTTCAGGTTCGCAATCCAAGCCGCGGCTGGTTGTCGCCCGACGAGGCAGCGCAAGTGTCGATCGTGCTCGGCATCACGGTTCGTCAGGTCTTCAGTCACTACTGATGGAGCACCGCAGGCAACGCCGCCCGCTCGGCGGCTACTTAGATTAAGGGTGAGCAATTCGCCGGCCTGGCCGTGCTCGCTGCCCGACCATCGCAACCGCACCGTCCGTGCCGGCACCCCTCGTTGCGAGCTGCCTGAACTGGCACGTACGTGGCGAACCCGGCCCTCCCTGACACCGGCAACGCCGCCGCCCGCTCCCGCACCCCTCACACGGGTACATGAGTCTCCGCACCCAGATGCTCTCGGCCGTCGCCCGTCGTCGGATGACCTACATCTTCCGCAGCGCGATCGCTCAGCAGTATTTGCGGGCGCTTCTTGAACCCCGGGGTTGCTTCGTTACGCGCGTACGAGCGCCCCTGGAGAACCTTCTGAGCGCGTACCAGGAGGCGTTCGGTTCGCTGGAGTGCTGGCCGAACGTCCCCGCCTACCAACGGCCGGTGTCGTGCCCGGAGTGGAATCTGGCAGCGGAGCACCAGCGACAACTCCCACAGCCAAACAGCCCGGCCGAAGCGAATGCTCCGCCCGGGCCGTTTTCGGTCAGGCGAGCCGAGGAGGCACTGCTGCCGGACTCGCTCTCGACGGCACCGACATCAACTACTGTCGCGGCTGCGATAACGGTCAACGATGATGAGAATCATGGCGACCGAGCCCGCCAACGCAGCGAAGGTCAGCAACCACAGCCCGGACCCGACGCTCACCTGCACAGCTGCGCTCATCGCCTTTCCGAGGCCGAAGACATCGTCCTCCCCGGACATTTTCGCTCGCATTTCCGCCTCAGTCGCCTGCAGGTCAACGATCTTCCATACGCCTACACCAAGCAGCCCGAGGGCAGCAAGGACGGCAAGGACGGGCACGGCCATGTGGGTGCGCTGGCCGCGCAAGGTCATGCCGGCGTAGGCGACCAGCACCAGGCCGAGACCCACCGTGATCCAACCGTCCGATCCGTCGACACCCGACACGGTGACCGTGCCGAGGATCGGTGCGCTCACCTTGCCCCACGGCATGAATGACCCGATGACGGCTGCAATACCGGCTCCCAGCACGGCCCATTCACGGATTGGTCGTGCGGCGGTGGGCGCAACAGCCGGGGCCTCGGCGGGTTGGTCACCGGACGGCGGCTGGTTGAGCGACGGCGGTACGGGCGGGGAAGATTGCGACACTAAAATTCCTTTGTTGTCGATGCCCACTCACCTTTTTGAGAGACATGAGGAGAGCAATCTAGATCAACGCTGGAGCAGGAACTAGCAGCCGTATGGGTGGCAGAGCCAAACGAAAGTGCGCCCGGAGTGGCCGAGAGACGCGAAAGTCGATCTTTTCAGCGATGGAAGGGCCGATAGGTTGCCAGACCGTTGCGTCGGCGACCCAGGGTCAGCAACGTGGCGAGCGTGCGGGCCGTCGACGGACGGCATGGCGGTGTCAGTGGGCGGCGGCCATTGTCGACGTACGGTGTGTTCGGATGGGCCGGCTCGCGCGGCGATTTCCGCCGATGCAGATCGTATCCCGCCGGGTCGGCCTGGTCGCCATCCTCAGTCCCACCGAAACCCTCGGCCTCCTCGCAACGCTGGCTGAGGCCCACACCGGCGAGGCACCCACCGCGGCCTCCGTCATGTTGAAGCGGTGGCCCATCCACCTCGACGTTGCTGACGGGTTACCGCCGCTGAAGGCGTACTGGTTGCCGGTGAATGGATCCGCGTTGAACTTCCCACCGGCGGCGCCGTCGTCGTTGGGTAGTCGCCGGGCAGGTGTGCCCAAGAATCCCGGTGTCTCGGAGCTCGACAGTTGGGAAATTTCCGTGCGTCGATGGACGGCCGTCCTGACCTTGATCGTGCTGCTCGCCGGGTGTGGTACAGGCGAACAGGTCGACCCGCAAGCTCCAGCGCCGGTTTGGCAGAGTGCCGCGCCGACCACCCCGGCCGCGCTGACGCCTGCGGAGGCGAAGTGCCGCTACCTGGCGATCGTGGCACCGTACAACACCGCGTTGGAAGACCTGGAGGACGCGGTCAACGCCGGGAAGCCGTGGCGGACGGTCCGCACACTGGTCGCCGACGTGGCCCGGACGAACGCGGCGCACGCGGTTGAACTGCGCGAGACGGTCTGGCCGGCAGAGGTCCGGGCGCCGATGGACGGACTCCTCAAGGAGAACGACGTCGCGTTACGGCATTGGCGGCGGGCCGGCCAAGCGGCGGACGCCGATGCGCTGATGCGGGAGATCCGCGCAGCAGCGGCACACAGCGGAGCCAAGGAGGACGGCAGGATCCGCACCGCGCTCGGGCTGCCCGCCTACCGGGAAGGCTGACGGCCTGCTGCCCGCCGACCATCGGCCAAGTGCGGCCGCAGCACCGGGCGCCGCTGCGTGCAAGGAGCCGGTTCAACTCGCACCGAGACTCGCGCTGCCTCCTGGCCTCGCTACCTGACGGCTTACCTATAAATACTCCGTGCACCTGTCTACCGATCGCACGCGTCACAACTCGCTAAGCCAGTGAGGCCATCGTTGCCGAAGTTGGCAGAATCTTCGCCTATTGACGCTTGCCTAGACCCACCGGACCGGCGATCGGCACATAGCCATAGCGAGCCATCCTCTCACGGCGCCAAATCTCATCACGGCGTCGTCTCTCAAGCCGCCGGCGCCGCGTCTTCTCACATTTCTCGCACACCACAAGCGAGCCGCGCAGCTTGGCGCCAGGTACCAGAGTCGCATTGGTGATGTCAGCACCGCAGACTGCAGAGATCGACAGCTTATTCAGTCGGTGGGCGACAGGCGGCGTTCCTTTCCTTCCGTCCAATCTGGATCCTGACGGCGGGACGATAGCCCAATCCATCCACGCAATGTACAGTCGCAGTCCCCGCCTGAGCGATCCTACGATTGGCCCCAGATGGCCCGATCATGGGGCGTCCTCCGCTCACCTGCGCCCCACGCCGACCGCTCACGGTCAACCACTCCCCCGTCATGACGTCAGGAGCAACCCGCGAAGGACGGCGTGGTAGTTCGGGCGCCACCCGCTCGTGGACCCCGTCCGCAAGCTCGGCGACAACCGCACATCCCAAAGGCCCTAGCCGAGCAGACCGACGAATGGACCGAAGGCCGCCGCTACATGGGCCTGGAACTGCTCACCAATGCCCGCGCGGACGTGACCCCAGGCGCCGTGTTTGATAGTGGCGGCTCGTCACGGTGATCGGATCCCGTCGGACGTGCGGCCTACCATGTACGCCGTGACGAGGATGCTCGAAGCGCTCCCCTGCTAACTCGGAAGGCGGGCAGGCCCCGCTCTCTCGCGTACCCGCTCCACTCCCAACCTCGGAGGTGATCGACATGTCATCAAGGCGTTAGTCCCGCGCACGGTGCGCGGGCTGCCGAAGGGCAGGTCGTCACATGGCCCGTACCGACATTCACCGACCCGAGCGAGTGCAGCGACGGGACTCGCTGCTGCGTCACTGGTTCACCGACACCCACGAGCACGGCTCCGGCCCCTGCGACATTGACGAGTTCCTCGCCTCGCCCCACCGGATCCGCACCCGCTGCTACCGGCAGCCGTCGACCCAGGCGCCGAACCTGTGCGGCTGCCAGCTCTGCAGCTTCCAGTCGCACCGCAAACTCGCCCGCCGGCAAGAGCGCGTCGCCTGGCGGGCGATCCGTCGGCAACTCCTCGCCGAGCACCGCGGCGACGAGCGCGACCTCGACGTCCCCCCGATCCGCGGAAAAGCCTGGTAGGTGAAGCAGAAGCTCATCAGCGGCGACGAGCAAGACGTCATCGGGCGCAACCAGCGCACCTCCACGTACCTGCAGTCCGCGCAGGTCGAGCACTTCAATTGCCGGCTGTCGTTGGCCGCTGTTGCCCCTCGGCCGCCGGATCGGGCACGCAACGGGCACGCGCCGACGGCTGCCGTGATGCCTCCCTGACAAGGCGGCTTCGGCAACGGTCGCAGCGTCCGCCGACGTCCATGAGGCCCGGCTCCGAGGCGGCGCCCGTCCGCACTCGTTCGACCTCGGCCGCCACCATTGATGTCAACGACTGATGTCAGGCCGCCGCTGGTCCGCTCCATGCCTACCGTCGGCGCCGGCCGCCCGCCATACCGCCCTCGACCACCGACTCACCCGCCTGTGACACCGGCCGTTGAGATCGGATCGGGTGGGTACCGCTTGGGTCGAAGACTCATACGCCGCGTCCCGGCGCTGGTGGGTTGCGTACGGTCGTGGCTGTGGACGTGCTGCTGCGCGGCGGATCCGGTGACGGCCAGGTGGTGCCCGGCGGTGGGGAGGTCGTCGTCTGGCAGGCCTGCCTGTACGAGATCACGCGCGAGTACGGCCGCCGGCACGGACGCGACCTGCGCGTGTACCGGCACCGCCCTGACTGCTGTAACCCGTACGGCCGAGAGCTGCACTGGGCCCGCTCACGCAGCTTGCCCCTCCCGCGAGTCCCCCTGAGTCGGGATCTTTCGCTCAGGAGGTGCGCCACCACTGTCACAGGCTTCGGCGCGCGTTACGGGTTCGGCAGGGTGGTGCGCCAGGCGGCGGCGAGTGCTGCCACGTCGAGGTATCGGTCGGCGGGTGTCGTGGTGGTGGCGCGTACGGCTACCTGTTGTTGGTGGTGGGAGCCGCGCCAGCCGTGTGGGGAGTCGAGGAGGTGGTGGATGGTGCGGCCGAGGATGTACACGGTGGTGCGCTGGTCGATGACGGCGCCGCGGACGAATTCTTCGGGGGCCATGTACCGGCGGGATCCGGGGAGGCGGTCGGTGTCGAGAGTGAACGGCCCGGGACGGTACTCGTCGAGGTCGATCAGGCGGAGTCGGCGGGCGAGGAAGTCGTAGAGGAAGCAGCCGTCGTAGAGGTCGACCGCGACGTAGCCTGCGGCGGTGACGGCCAGGTGCGCGTCGAGGATGGTGTCGATGGCCCTTTCGACGTCGCGCAGGGGTAGTTGCTGGAACCGGTACAGGGCGCTGCGGTCCGAACCGTGAACGGTGGCGTGGTTCAGCACGGTGCCGTCATGCCACGGGTAGACCAGCGTCGGCCCGTCGAGGACGTGCTCGGGGCGCACGATCGCCGGGTGCTGGACCGCGGCGTGGAACCGGGCGGCCCGCAGCAATGAACGGCGGCTGGGCACGGTGGTGGCTGTCTTGACGAACCAGCGGCGTCCTGACGCCTCGACGCCGTAGGAGACGCAATCCGAGTCCTGGGCGTCAAAGACCGCGATCGCGGAGTGCAGGGGTAGTTCCATCACGTAGAGGAGAGTAGGGGCGTATCCCCTTCGCAGAGCGCGAGTGCCGCCTGCAGCGCCCGTGGTGAGTCGCATGGTTGTGGCATCGGTCCCCGGTTGGGGGGTGGCGCGGGTGGATGTGTCGTCGGCGCCGACGAGGTACGCCGAAGTGTTGCTGTTCACCGCCGAGGTGGTCGATGCGGCCACTCGCCCTCCACACGTTGACCACGGCGGGGGATTGCTGCGCGATCCCTACGTCGCGGGAGATGCTGGGCATCAGAGCGACTGGTCGTGGTGCGACAACCGGCAGGATGTCGACCTGGCCGCCGGCGGGGCGCTGCGCGCGACCGTCGAGTACGTCGCTCATCGTCACGCCACAGCGCTGCCCGACCACACCGGTCGCGCCGGTGAACACTGGCCCGACGTCGATGACCGCCTTGCCCGGCTGGCCTCGGCGCCGCCCCCTTGCTCTTGACAGCCACGCGCGCGTAGATCATTTCTGGTCACTCGACGTCGTCGTAGCACCAGAAGAATGCCCAGCCCTCGGCAGGGCTGTCCAAGTAACGGTGTAACCGATCTGGCCAGACACGCCGAGCGTGGTCAGATTGGCGCGAAGGTGCGCGAGTGCCGGCCTGCCGGGCGAAGCGCAGCGCAGTCCTGTGACCGTGACGGGTGGGGTATCAGTTGATGGCGCCTTCGATCTTGTCGGTGAGGTCGACGATGTCAGGGACGGCGTCCAACACAGTGACCTCGACCAAGGCGCCATGGCGGCCGTAGCGGCGGCGGTACTCGGCATACGGGTAGTCGGCGATCGGCAGCCAGGATCGGTGCCCCCGCATGGGGTGGTTCTTCTGCGTCACGGCGCCGGAGTTGAGCCGGCAGAGTTCGATTCGTGGGCCGTGTCGCTCGACGAGGGCACGAGTGTCGACGTGCAGGACCACCTGGTCCTCAGTGCGGTACTCCTTCGCGTGACGCAGCCGGTCCAGCCGCTCAGCGCTGGCCCAGAAGAAGACCCGGGAGTTGATGGCCGCGAGGTACTCAGTCAGCGAGGAGTTTGGATCGATCTTCTCCGTAACGAATTTCATCGGCTTCTGGTCGCGGATCACGGCAGGCGCTAGGCCGGGAGCGCGCAGAACGGTGGACTGCTTGCGAGGGGCGCTCAGGAGTCGGTCGCGCTCGGCCGAGTCGAGGTCGAACATATCGATCAGTCGCTGCGTGGATAGGAGGCCGTGTCGTCGCACCGATGGCCACGCGGTCGCCGACATCGTGTGGAAGACCCACGGATGCTGCGCGATCAGTTCCTCGACGTCCATGACGGTCATCATGCCGAACGCCGCGCCTACGGGCCATCAGCGAACCGCACGACGACCTCCCGTCACCTCGCGGCCGGCCTACTGTCGGCTCCGCCTGATTCTCAATGCTGTTTGTCAAGTGGCGAGGGCGGTGAGGGGTTGGCCTTCTTCGTAGGGACGGTCGTCGCGCAGCATCGCCCAGAGCACGTTGACGCGGCGCCGCGCGAGGGCGAGGACGGCTTGACCGTGGCGTTTGCCCTGAGCTCGTTTGCGCTCGTAGAACGACTTTGAGGCAGGGCTGCGTTGGATGCTGATCAGCGCTGATGTGTAGAAGACGCGTTGGAGCTGGCGGTTGTATCGCTTTGGGCGGTGGAGGTTGCCGACGCGCCGGCCGGAGTCGCGTGGTGTGGGTGCGAGTCCGGCGTAGCCGGCGAGGTGGTCAGCGGACGCGAATCCGTCAAGGTTGCCGCCGGTGGCGGCGAGGAACTCTGCGCCGAGGAGGTCACCAATGCCGACCATGCTGGTGATCACCATGGCATGGTGGTGGCGGTGGAATCGGTCAGCGATGAGCTTGTCCAGCTCGGCGAGCTGCCGGTCGAGGTCGATCACGGTGGCCGCGAGCCGGCCGACGAGGTCCCCCGCCATCGCTTCACCCGGAACGCGGACGTGCTGAGCTTCGGCGGCTTGTATCGCTGCGGTGGCCAGCTTGTCCGCGTGGCGGACTTTGCGCTCGCGGAGCCACCGCTCCAGTTCATCTCGCCCGGCTGCGATCAGAGCGGCCGGTGTCTGGAACTGGCTGATGAGCACGAGCGGTCCGCGGTTGGTGAAGTCGAGTGCGCGCTCCAGGGCGGGGAAGATGCCGAGCAGCCGTACCCGTAGCCGGTTGATGGTGCGGGTGCGATCGGCCGCGAGGTCGGCGCGGTGGGCGGTGAGCATGCGAAGTTCAGCGAGCAGGGTGTCCTCGAGGTGCAGCTCACGCAGGTCACGGCGCATGCGGGCCTGGTCAGCGATGACTGCCGCGTCCTTGGCGTCGGTCTTGCCCTCGCCGCGGTAAGCACCGGCGATTCGGTTCACTGCGACGCCTGGCAGGTAAAGGACCCGCTGGCCGCGCTCGAGCAGTAGCGTGATGGCAAGAGCGGCCGGACCGTCGGCCAGGTCGATGGCCCAGGTCACCTTCGCCGCTCGGGCGAGGACTGCGGTGATCACGGCAGCCAGCGCGGGTTCATCGTTGGACAGCCGCCGCGACAGCAGGCGGCGCCCTTCGCTGTCGATGACCACCAGGTGGTGGTGGCCCTTGCCGGCGTCGATCCCGGCCCATGCTTGCTCGACCTTCTGCATCCAGCCCTCTCCCTGCTCGTGATCGGCATGCCGTCGACGCGCTCGCCGTCCATTCCCTACGTAGCGATCGATGTCGCAGATCTCAATCAGCGGTCAAGACGTCGTAGAGCACCGGGGTGGCCAATCAGGCGAAGCCATCAACGGCAGAAAACTGGAAGCCATGCCCCGGTGCTCCCGGCTGTCCGGACAGTACGACAGCCCGGACGATCCACAAGGTAGGGAAAACTGACCCCTCTGTTCCGGGCGGGTTCTGGAACCCGCCCGGAACAGAGGGGTCAAAGTTCAGCGTTGACACGCCCTCACTGATCGTCAGCCTGCCGGCCTCACATACAGGCAATGAGGCTTCTCATCTCAGCTACGAGGCTGGGCAGATCAAGAATCAGCCGATCTTGGACCTTCTTAACCTCGGCTGGCTGCGACCGCAGTGGGAAGACCCGGGCGTTGGGCGGCGGGCCAGGGCATTCGATCGTCATCGAGAGCGGGGTGCGAGTGCCAGACAACGAGTAGAGCCGCTCGGGTGCGCACCCTTGAGGAGCTGACCACTACATCCGATCCGGCGTGGCCGGGGCTCGAGATGGAACTGCTGTCGAATCCGCAGATCTCCATTTTGCCGGTCCCTGCAGCCGCCGGGCGGGACAGCCTGCACCGCCTGCAGGTCTCCAATCGGTCGCGGATGGGCGCGTTGGCATTGCACACCGGCGGTCTGCTGGTCGATGACGGCTGGCTGCGTGTGCTCGGCGGCGGTGGTGAGCGCGGCCTGCCCTCGCTGGCGGAGGCCAACGGCCTGCCGGGCGAGGAGCAAGCGCCTGCGGCGCTGGTCGTCGGCTACGACGTGCTTGGCGGACGGTTCGAGGTCAACGGCCCCGACCTGGCGACCATCGGCCGCCCCGGGGAGCCCGGCGAGGTGTGCTACTTCGGGCCGGACACGTTGGAGTGGGAGTCCCTCGGCGCTGGTCACGGCGACTGGCTGTCGTGGATCACCGAGGGTGGTACCGGCCAGTTCTACGAGTCGCTGCGCTGGCCAGGCTGGCAAGATGAGACAAGCCAGTTGCCCTTGTCGCACGGCATGACGGTCTACCCGTTCCTCTGGTCGCGCGAAGCACATCAGGACCTCGCTGGCACCACACGACGGCCGGCGCCCATGGCCGAGCTGTTCTCGTTGCAGGACAAGTTCGCTGCACGGATCGCCGCGGAACCGGACACCACGGCGTTGCACATCCGCATCGTGTAGCGGCCGCGTCAGCACCCCAAGCCTGATCCTCAACGACGCACTCTCAGCGACGATGGACTCTCAGCTGGACGCGTCTGGATGCTCGGTCACAGTGATCAACTACTATTTACCTCAGTCGGCGCGCGGGGGATACATGACGGTTTTCGGCTGCCGAACCTGCGACACCGCTCTGACGGATCCGGTGTCGAGGGTGGCGCTGCCCGTCCACGCGGACCAGAAGTACGGCAACGGGCCAGGATCGCTCGCCCCGGCACTGGAGCCGGGCACGTTCGCGGTGAATCCGCTGCCCTCCGGTTCACCATGGCGGCGGTGGGCCGATCTTGACGCCGGTGAAGCCGTGGCGCTCGGCTGGTACGCGCCGAGGTTCAGCATCTCGGCCGGGCCGGTCGGCCAGGTGTTACTCGCCCCGGGAGACGTCCGCGGTGCCGTCATCGACCCGGCGCTGGCCGGCGACTCCGCGTGCTGTGGCCTCGACGGCGGTGAGCCCAACATGGTCTGCCTAACCTGCGGCACGCCGGTGGCCGTCCGGATCGACGACTGCGGCCTGCGGCAGGCCACCTGGCTGGACCCGCGGACCACCCACATCCTCGAGGACGGCCTCGGCCCGCACCCGATACTCGACTGGGCGGACTTGATCGACCAGCGGCCCGGCATCCCACCGACTGAACCGGGCGGTGGCTGGCACCCGATGTGGGCGGCCGCCGCAGCCTCGGCGCTGGCACACTTGCTGGCCGCCTCGGGCGGTGACCCTCCAGTGATCCCGGATCATCAGGTCGCCGCGGTCTTCCGGCCCACTTTCGAGCGTCTCGTCGGCGTGGTCAGCACGGGGCAGGAGCGCGCCCTGGTGCTGGCCGGGCCCGGCCTGCCGGATGCCGACGGCCACTTCGCCCTTGTCCCGGAGCATCCGCAGACCGGTGAGCTCTGGCCGGTGGCCCCGACGGTGAAGCCCGTCCCGCTGGCTTGGGACGCCTGGCGGCACCTCGCGTTTCACCGAGCCCCGAAGCCGGTTGGGCGGTCGGTCCCGAGCCCGCCGGAGGCCCTGCCGGCACTGCTCCCGGGTCACCGATTCGAGCCGGACGGCCAGATCTTCCTCAGCGTTCTGGCCCGACTGCCCGAGGTCAGGCAGCCACGGTTGCGTGTCATCTACGACCGAGGTCGTCCCTACAGCTACTCCTTCTACCGCTTCTGACCGCCTGCTCGTCGTGATAGCGCCCTCCCTCCGGCAGGTTTACCATCATCGGCGTGAGCGGACGTCGCCGGCCCTTGGAGCGGAGCTGCCGGCGGTGAGGCCTTCGGGCCCGCCGAAGAGGTCAACGCCCAGGAAGCCCTGGTCAGATGGCTGCCGGTGGGATTCGAGTCTCAGCTGCCGGAATCCCTACCAACTCCGCCATGGCGGATCTAGAGCCGCACGTCGATGCAGGATGGTCCCGGCGACTGGCATCGGCGGGCCCAGGACGACAAGCCGGCAGTAGGCAGGCGGAGAGCAGCCAACGCTGACCACTTCGGTCTTCTCTGGGAGGTCACGCCGCACCACTCGACGGCATCACCGCAGGTCAAGCCCTTGCCCCTGTTCGATGTCGGTGAACACTTCGGGGGCTGTGAGCACTTCGCCAATCTGCACCCGATCTGCTCCCACTTGCAAGGCCAGGTCATCCACCGGCTCCTTACCGCCGTGACCTGCGCATACTCCCCGGCCAGGCGACATAGATTGCTGCCGACGGCTGCGCAAAACCGCTGAGCACTCCGTGTGAAGCAGGATGCTGGACCGCCTATGACCTGCGGGAACGCAAGACCGCAGGTCGGGGCGTATGCCGTTGGGCGCCGTTCGGTGCCGTTGAGTGCAGTTGAACGCCGTTCAGTGCACCCGACTGCTCCCAACGTGCTCCCCCACTGGGACCCAGACGGTCAGCCCGGGACAGTCTGCCTGACGCAGGACCGGCCGCCCGACGGCACGGAGCGAACGATCCGACGTTGGGTACGGACGGTGACGAACGCCCGCGGACGCCGCGCTTTGTCAGCGGCTACTTAACGGTCAGATAAGGCCGGCCGCCAACGTTCGCCCGGCTGGCCCGCGCGGGACAGCGTGGTGGGAACGTCGCGTGGCAGGATTCGCTGGATCGCCGAGCGGTACCCCCGGAAGGATCAGCGATTTGAGCGCGACGGCCTCCGCCGTGGACACCCGGATCTACCGCCAGCCGTCCGGACTGGCCGATGGCAACCTGGCCCTCGCCACGTCGGCGCCGGATCGGGTCGACGAACAGACCTTCTTCGCCGGTTTTGTGCGTACGCCGCGGGTGGTCGCTGGGGGCCTGCTGGCGCTGGCCGACATCGCGGGCGCGGACTTCCGGCCGGTCCGCACCGGCACGGCGGGGCGTGACCCGGTGGTCACCGGCGACGGCGAGCGGCTGCGGTTCGAGGCGCTGTCGACGTGCGGTGGTTTGTACGGTCGGCTGGACCTGACCGCCGCCGAGCTCGACGATGCGACGGTGGGCCGCGGCACCACCAACGTGGACATCAACCCTGCGTTGTACGAGTCGCTGACCCGGGTCGGCGGCGAGGACCCGTTGCGCCTGTCGGTGGGCGAGGACGAACTCGCCGTGTCGACGCTCGATGGAAAGGTCGTCGAGAAGCGGGTGCCGCTGCCGGCGCGCTGGTTGCGCGGGCTGGCCGAGGTGGCGGCGCACGCGCTGCCGATGGATCCGCGGCTGGAGATCCGCGCCGGGCGTGCGGTCGCGCTGCTGGCCGAGATGTCGGCGCGCACCGGCCGGCAGGCGCGCTGGCTGGTGCCGGCCGGGTCCGGGTGGCGGTCCACCACTCGCCCGGTCTCCGGCGCCGTCTGCGTGGCCGACGGATTCCGGCTGTCGGTGCTGCGGCCGCTCCTTCCCCTGGCGCGGACGGTAACCCTCTACGCACCGCCGGTCAGTGGCGCGCCCGCCGAGGTGAGTGGCTGGGTGCTGGACTTCGGCACGGCCCGGTTCACGCTGCTGCTGTCGAGCGCCGTCAGCCAGGGCTTCGCCGGCGACGGTCAGTTGCTGGCCGACCTCGGGTCCGGGTCCGCCGTCGCTGACGCCGACGCACTGGATGCCCTGCTGGCCGTCGACCCGGTCATCGATCGCGCGTCGGTCGCCGCGCGTACCGGGTGGGACGCCGGACGGGGCACGTCCGCCCTCGCCGCGCTGGCCACCGCGGGCCAGGTCGGGTACGACGTCGCCGAGGCGTCGTCGTTCCACCGCCCGCTGCCGTACCGGGCCGATCTGGTTGCCGCGCTGCACCCTCGGCTTGCCGCAGCCCGGATCCTGACGACGACGGGCGGGGTGGTGGTGAGCGCAGCGGGCATCGAAGTGACCTCCGGCGAGTCCACGTATCTCGTCCATCGGCGCGGTGAGGAGTACGCCTGCACCTGCGCCTGGTGGGCCGAGCACCAGGGCCGGCGGGGGCCGTGCAAGCACGTCGTGGCGGCGATGATCTTCGGGCAGACGGGACAGCAGCGTGGGTGACCTCTGGCGCGACGTGTGCGCACGGATCGACGACGCGGACTTCGACGCGCTCGCCGACCTGCTTGCCGGTTTGGACGCCGACGGACGGGCAGCGCTGCTGCCGTCGCTGGAGGCGCACACCCCGACCCGCGCCGTGCCGGAGCCGGTCGTCCCGCCACCGCCAGAGCCCGAGCCCGAGCCCGAACTGCCCACCTCCGGCACCTTCGTCGTCGGGTTCCTCGTATCCGCGAACGACGACCCACCGCCCCGCGACCTCGAGGGCATCCGGGCGTACGTTGCCCGCCAGCGGTTGCGCGAGCGCGAGCGCCGGTGGACAAGCAACAAGCGGCAGCTCGAGTGGCAGGCAGCGCAGTTGGCCACCCGGCTGACCGAGCGCCGCCACGAGGCTCTGGCGATGGCCGTCGTGGCCTGCACACCGACGGCGACAGACGCGGTCAGACGCCTGCACCGTCCGTGGCGGGTCGGCCCGTCGCTGCGGGTGGTGCCCGAGATGGTGCCCGGTCTGCTGCGCGTGCGCGGCGCGACCTGGGGGGCTGCCCTGGCCCGCGGCATGGCTCGGCGCGCCGGATCCCGCAGTCGGTTCACCCCGTGGCCGTTCACCGAGGCGCTCATGCGGGCCGTGGGCGCCGAGCCACCGGACACCCCCGGCGCCGTCGCACGGTACGTGGAGATGTGGCGCCCTTCGCTCGCCTCCTTTCTGGCCGCCGACCCGTGGCTCGACCACGTACTGCCGTACCTCTTCGACGACGACCGGGTCGCCACCGCGTTCGTCACCAGCGTGGCCCGCCGTGACTGGCCGCCGGCACTGATGGAGTTGACGGCCAGCGGGCGGATCGACCGCGAGGTGCTCATCCGGGGGTGCCTACGCCGCCTGCGCGCAGGCGGGCGTAAAAGACTGCTGCAGCCGTACCTCGACCTGCTCAAGCAGCTGTCGCCGGGCACCGACGAGCTGGCCAGGCACCGACAGGAGCTGACCGGCCTGGTGACGGCAGAGATGTCGACGGTTGCCGACTTCGCGTACACCTCTCTGCAGGCGCTGCATCGGGCGTCCGAGCTGGATCAGGTCACGCTGGCGGAGATCACCCAGAGCATGCTGTCCCGCCAGGAGAAGAAGCTGGTCCGGGCACACCTTGCCTGGCTGCGCAGGCTTCCGCTGGAGGACCTGCTGGACGGGTTGGTCGTCGGGCTGCACCATCCGGTGCCCGAGCTCGCCGAACGCACCGTCGACCTGGTCCAGGCGCGGCTGTCAACCCTGTCGGAAGCAGCGCGCGAGCGGTTGCGGGCCGAGGTGCCCGCGCTGGACGGTGTCGTCGCGCAACGACTCGCCGCGCTGCTCGGCGCCGCGCCCCCCGCCCCCGCGCCCGCCCCTACCCTCGTCGCGGAGACGCCGGCCGAGATGCCGCCGCCGCTGGATCTCGGCGCGCTGGCCGGGGAGCTGGCGATCGTGCTGCGCCGGGGCGACGACGACCCGATCCGGCACGAGCTTGTGCTCGACGGGCTGGTGCGGGCGGCACGCGGCGACCGGGCCGAGGCCGCTCGGGTGCTGGAGCCGCTGATTCCGCAATGGCCCGGGCTCTGGCCGGCCCTGGTCGCCGCCGCCATCGAGCGGGACGCGCCGCCCGACCGGGGGTGGTACCACACGTCGTACCGCCCGGAACCGCATCCGATGACGGTCTTCGTGGAACGCCGGGTCGCCGAACTCACCGCGCTGCTGGTCAGTGCCCCGCCGGTGGCGCTGCTGGCCACGCCGGACACTGTCGCCGGACACGTCGACCCGGCCCGGGTTCTCCGCCTCCTGCAGGAGGCGGAACGCGACGGCTGGCAGCCCGGCGAGGCCGACCTGACGCAGGCCATCCTGCGCCTGCCGCGCGAGGTGGACGTTGCCGTCCAGACGGCCGCCACCCGCCTGGTCTCGCCGGCGGGGCGCCGGTTCGCCGACTGGCTGGCCACCGGACCCGAACCGAAGACGTGGGTCGAGGAGACCGGCGGTCGGCGGATCGCCATGCTGGACCCGGCGGGCCTGCCGGCCGAGCTCGCCGATCCGCGCGGCGCCTCCGCACGGGCCAGGCCCTCCTCGCTGGTCGGCACCCTGGACCTGTGGCCGATGATCGCGCCGTCCCACCGTGAGGCGATCGCCGCGCACCTTCAGCCCCACGTCGCCGCCAGGGTGGATCAGGGCAACGCCGGCACGGGTTTCCTCACCGGTTTGGCAGCGGCCGACGGCCCGGCCGGTTCGGCAATGTCCTTGACGATGGCGTACGCGCTCGCCAATCACCGGCAGACCGTGCGGCTGGCGGCCGCCGACGCGCTCATCACCCTCGCCGCGCGCCCGGACTGGGACAGCACCGGCGTCGGCGCGGAGGTCGGCACCCTCGCCGCCACGAACCGGATCGTGCTGCAGCGGGTCGTCCAGCCCTTGGCCGAGGCGCTCAAGGCCGGTGCCCGCGATGCGGTCTGGCAGGTGACGTCGGCGGCGCTGCGGATCCTCCTGCCCGCCGGACCGCGCGGGGGTCTGCCCGATCTCGTCGACCTCGCCGCCAGCGCCGTTCCCGACGGCGGCCACTCGGCGGACCTGCCGGGCCTGACCGCGCTGGCCGCCAAGCCCGGCCGCAGCCGCCTCGCCGTGACCGCCCGTCGGCTCGCCGCGCTCATGACGACCTGACCTCTTGGGGATCGCCGAAGAGATCACCCAAGTGAAAGCCCTGGTCAGGCCGTTACCCGTGAGATCGATGTTCCAGGCAATGAGACAGGCGCCGGTGGCCGAAAGGTGAACCGCAGCTACAAGCGCCGATCTAATCATCAAACGGTGACCGACAGGACGGTGGGCGTCGTCAGCAAGAGGTCTTCCGTCCGACAGCGCCGCCGGCCTGACCACTTCGGTGTTCTCTGGGAGGTCACACCCACTCGCTCGCTCACGTCGTCGCAGGTCACGGCACCCGTCTCCACCCGACAGGCAATGAGCACTTCGGACGCGGTGACCACTTCGCCAAGCTGCGCCCAATCTGCACCCACCTGCAAGGCCTGAACACTCGCAAGGCCCTTACCGCCGTGACCTGCGGATACTCCCCTACCAGGGGATATAGAGTGCCGTTGACTGCCGTTCACTGCCATTGAGTGCAGTTGTGTGAAACAGGACGCCGCACCGACTCTGACCTGCGGAAACGTGGAGCCGCAGGCAGGGATGGGTGCAGTTGAGCGCCGTTCGATGCCGTTGGACGTAGTTCAAGGCTGTTCAGGGCACCCCGCTGCTCCCAACCTGCTCCCCCCAAACCGGGCTCGCACCGGGCCGCCAACCGCCGACCGATCGTGAGCTGCCGGCCCAGTGGTTGGCACCAGCATGGCTAGGTGGAGAGGTCAACGGAAGTCTTGCGGCAGTCCGCCTACACAGGTTGTCGGTGGTGCATCTAGGTTGTGGCTGGTGACGATGCCGCTGTTCGAACTCGATGCTGCGGGGGCGCCCGTGCCATCAGTCACCAGACCTGACCGGCGCCGGACCGTTGACCCGCAAGCGGCAGCCGCTGTCATGCGCGCCGCCGGCCTGGAGCCGCTCGAGCTTTATCCCGGATCCAGCAAACCGTGGCGGTGCACCCACACCCGCTGCCTGCGCGAGGTCACACCCCGGTACAGCAATATCGCGAGAGGCCAGAACGGGTGCGTGCACTGCGCGGGCCGATACACGGACCCACGGGCTGCCGAGGAGATTATGCGCGCCGCCGGCTTGGAACCGCTCGAGCCGTATCCGGGCACCAGCAAGCCGTGGCGATGCCGGCATGTGCCGTGCGGCCGCGAGGTGACCCCCTGGTACAGCCACGTGCGCACCGGTCACGGCGGCTGCCTGTTCTGCCGCAAGGGTGCCCCGGTCACCGCTGAGGACGCGGAACGCGAGATGCGGGAAGCCGGCATGGAACCGCTCGAGCCTTTCCACGGCCTCGATACCAAGTGGCGCTCTCAATGCCTGACCTGCGGAACCGTCGGAGAACCGCGGTTAACTAGCATCAGACACGGGCAGGGCGGCTGCAGGCCATGCGGCCGCCGCAAAGCGAACGCCTCGCTGCGCGGTGACGCCCACGAAGCCATAGCCAGAATGCAAGACGCCGGCCTGGAACCGCTGGCGCCGTACCCCGGTACAGGTGAACCGTACAAGGCGCGATGCACCCGCTGCGACGCGATCGTGTATCCGCGACTGCGGAAGGCGAGGACGCCGGCTTGCCGGTACTGCGTCAACAAAGCCCGCGGCAAGGCACAACGGCGCGATGCCACCGAAGCGGAAGCGAAGATGCGCGCGCTCGGTCTCGAGCCGCAGGCGCCGTACCAGGGAATCAAGTACCCGTGGCGTTGCGTATGTACCGGCTGCGGCCGAACCACCTCACCCACGTACGGATCGATTCTCGCCGGGCAATCCGGCTGCCGACGCTGCGCCGACCTGCGCGCGGCCGTAGCCCGCCGGGAAGACCCCCACAACGCGGCAGCGACGATGCGTGAGGCGGGCTTCGAACCGTTGGATCCGTACCAGACATCGATGACACCATGGCGCTGCCGGCACACCGTCTGCGGAAAGGAAAGCCGTCCCACACTAGCGAAGGTCCGATCCGGTGGCGGATGCCGGTACTGCGCGCGGTACGGCTTCCAGCGCGGAGAACCGGCCCGGGTGTACGTCGTCGTCCACCGCAAGCTGAGTGCGGTAAAGATCGGCGTCGCCGGCGCCGAGCAGCGCAACAACGACCGGATCACGCAGCACCGCCGGTACGGATTCGAACTGCATTCGCAGTACCCCGTAACGACCGGGGACGACGCCCTGGCAATCGAGCAGGCGATCATTCGACGCCTGCGCGCGGACGGTCACGAGCCGTACCTGACGATCCAGCAGCTGCCGAACGGCTGGACGGAGACGTTCGATGCCGCACGAGTCAGCCCGGAATGTCTCGATGCCCTGATACAGGCCGAGCGGGAAAGGGTCACAGCAGCCCGATGTAGCAATGGACTCGGTCGGGGTGCTTCGCCACTTGAGGAGGGCTCAGGTGCGGGCGGGCTGGCCACACTCTAGGAGACCGGGAGGTCGACCCGGCGTCCCGTTCCGTCCGGAGCACCCTCCTCGGTGACTATGGCGAACACGCCGGCCGGCACGCCGTCGAGGGTCGCTACCCGTGAGGCGACGGCCAGCAAGCTGGCCTCCGTCGCTCCAGCGATGAAGAAGACATAAACTTCGCCCGGTGCTACTCGGTTCCCAGAGGTAGCGGACCGAGACTTGGTTCAGGACCGATGTCCGGCCAGACTCGGTCCAGGTGCTCGGCGAGACGCTCCCACATTGCGGCATGACCGGAGGTTCGGTGGAACGCCCCACGCGCAGGGGGAAGGTGCAGGTTAGGCCGCCGTGCGGCATGATCGGGCGGTGGTTGAGGCAGTTGGCGTTCGGTGGTTCCCGGACGAGGTCGGTCGCAACGAGGGGGAGGTCGCCTTCCTGGGACGGCTTCGGCGGGAAGCATCCGGCTGGGACGTCGAGGGGCTCTCGCCGGAGGACGACACATCGTCGCAGCTGTGGCTGGCCCCGCTGTACATCGGCGTTGATGTTCCAGGGCTCACCATCCGGCGCCGCACCCTGCAGGTTGGCTACTGGACAGGCGGGCCGCTCGGACAGGCACTCCAAGGTGTCTGGGGCGACGACTACCTCCTGGATGACCACGACGGCAACGATCCCGAAGACCTGACCGTAGTCGGGGCGCAGGCCAGCCATGAGGACTACGCGGAGTGGGCCGCCGCCTGGCTGCTGCGCCAGCTGCAACGACCTGTCGTGCGGGAGGAGTGGCTGGCCGGGGATCGAGTGGTCGCTGCCACATGGCGGCTGGACGATACAGGCCGCGTCCTCGCCAGGCATGGCAGCAGTTCCCGCCGCTTCCTGCGCCGGCGCGCTGACCGTGTTGTCGCGGTGAGGTGAGCTTCGCGATCATCGCCGAGCCGGGATGGTTGCCGGCACACCGGTCATCGACTCGGCGGCGACCATATCAGCGAGGTTCACGCGTTTCGCGGCAGATCCGGATACTCGATCACCCGCCCACAGTGGCCTACGAGCCCAACCGATCCAACGCCACTTCTGCCCGACCGGGTCAGCCAGGTCAGGATCCTGAGCGGCGAATGCCTGCTCCAGCGTCCCCCACCCGAACTTCTGGACTACCTCAGCTTCACCCGTGGTGATCGGAACCAACCACGTGAAGACCACCGGCGCGGGTTCGGTGTGACAGACGGCAAAGGGCGCCGGCAAATATCTCGGGCTGATCGCCAGGATGGCTGTGCTCTGGCCGCCCGGGAAGAGAGGCCCGCGTGGACCAATCACCTGGCCATTCGACAAGCCGGCCCTGCGGCGCACCATCTCACCGGCTATCTGGAACAACAGCCCGGCCGCCCGGGCCGGGCCCGCCACGCGTTCGCGAACAGCTGGGGACGGGCCGCCATCACGGTCGGGGGCTGGCCCGCAGAGACGCGTCGTGCTGGGGTGGTGCGGCGGGCCAGTGGATTGGCGCCGTTGGCGCTGTCGCCGCAGCCGGGTTGGTGGAGGGTGCGGGAGTGAGGTGCTGAGAATAGATCCGGACGGCGCTGTCCACTGGAGTCTCTCGGTCTTATAAGGGTCGCTCTCCCTTGCACCCCTTAGCGCAGCTTGCCTTAAGCCGCTGTGCGGCCCGGTCTCATTCAATGAATGGGTGCCTAACGATCGGGAGCCAAGACGGTTACGCACCACTACTCTGGTTCGCGCTGAGCACAAAATCGACCCGGAATGTCGCACAAACGCACTGCCCGCCCGTCGCATGCGCACCCCGCCTCCACCCCAAACTAGAGGCATCCTTAACTCGCTTGACCTGCAAATATCGAACCTTCTACATGTCACACGCTTTGTGCGATGTGGATTCGGGGCTCTGGGGTCTAGTACCAACGCCGTTCAGTTAGGGCGGGGCGGTGGGTGTCAAGGGTCGGTGCTGATGACGTCGATGCTGGTGGTGGCTTTGTAGGTGTGTCGGTCGATGTTGGGGCCGCGGGCTTGGTATTTGCTGTTGGAGCGTTTGATCATGCGGGATTTGACGCGGATGCGGCGGTCGGGCAGTAGGTGGTCCAGGACGTGGGTGCCGATGACGCCGACCAGGTCGATGACGGTGTCGGCGATGACGCCGGCGGCGTGCACGACTTGGTTGCGGGCGGTGTCCAGGGCGGTGGTGAAGCTGGCCCGGTCGGGGTCGAGGCCGGGCCGACTGTCGGTCGCGTCGACCATCGCGGTGCGGAGTAGTTGGTAGACGCTGAGCAGGGCGTAGATCTCTTGTTGGATGCCGTCGGGGGTGCGGGCGCGCAGGACGCGTCCGGCCAGGATGCTGGATTTGAGTTCGAGGTAGGCGGTCTCGATCTCCCA
>NZ_JAMOKF010000593.1 GCF_023656545.1 Micromonospora phytophila
CCGATCGGGCCGCGCCGGGTGTCCAGCACCGAGCCGGTGCGCCGCGCCACCGCCCGGGCGTCGTCGTGCAGCGCCGCGAGGTCGGCGGCGCCGTCGGCGACCAGCTTCAGCAGGGCGTTGCGCCCGGCCGGGTAGGTCACCACCGCGCCGGCCGCGGTGTGGACCACCGATTCGCGGAACTCACCCTGCCGGACCGTGTCGGCCACCCGGTGGCCGAGGCCGAAGCTGGCCGCGGCGAGCGCCGCCAGGTGGGTGGCGTCCGTCGCGGGCAGATCGCTGGAGATCAGCAGGCCGTCCGTGCCGGCCAGCACCGTGCCGGCGACCTCGGGGCGGCGTCGGCGCAGCCCCCGCAACTCCGTTCCCATCACTGTGTCCGCGTCCACGAGCGTCTCCCCGTCCGTCGCGCTTCCTCATCTGGTCACGTTCCGCGCAGGGAACGCTACCGCCGGCCATGGCCTCCGCGCGATCCCGTGACCGTCGGCGATCGGTCGACAACTCTCGACTGAACGGAGGTTGCGTCCTCGTCCCCGACAGGTCGCCGTCGCGCTGTCCGGCCCGTCCCGGCGTAACCTGACGGAATGAGCAGCGCCTGGGAGAGCCTGACCGTCGACGCCCGGGACCCGGCCCGGCTCGCCCACTGGTGGGCCGAGGCGCTGGGCTACCAGGTGGTCGCCGAGAAGCCGGACGGGGTGGAGATCCGCCAGTCCGCCGACCGGCTGCCCGGCATCGTCTTCGTGCCGGTCGCCGACGGCAAGGAGGGCAAGAACCGCCTGCACCTCGACCTGCGCCCCGACGACCAGGAGGCCGAGGTCGAGCGGCTGGTCGACATGGGGGCCCGGCACGTCGACGTGGGTCAGGGCGACGTCGGGTGGACCGTGCTGTCCGACCCGGAGGGCAACGAGTTCTGCGTGCTCCGGCAGCGTGGGGATTGAGCGTCCACCCTGCGCCGCCTGATCCCGACGCGGAACGGTGGGTCGGGGAGCCGCCGAAGGACACCGGCTACGGGCGCTCGGCGTACGAGCGGGACCGGGCCCGGGTGCTGCACTCGGCGGCGTTCCGGCGGCTCGCCGCGAAGACCCAGGTGCACACGGCCGGCACCGACGACTTCCTGCGGACCCGGCTGACCCACTCGCTGGAGGTCGCCCAGATCGCCCGGGAGATGGGCGCCCGGCTGGGCTGTGACCCGGACGTGGTGGACACCGCCGGTCTCGCCCACGACCTCGGGCACCCGCCGTTCGGGCACAACGGCGAGGACGCGCTGGACGCCCTCGCCGCCCCCTGCGGCGGCTTCGAGGGCAACGCGCAGACGCTGCGGGTGCTGACCCGGCTGGAGGCCAAGGTGCTCGCGCCGGACGGGACGTCCGCCGGGCTCAACCTGACCCGCGCGGCCCTCGACGCGGTCAGCAAGTACCCCTGGCCCCGGCGCCCCGGCAACCGCAAGTTCGGGGTGTACGCCGACGACCTGCCCGTCTTCATTTGGCTGCGCTCCGGCGCCCCGTCCGGCGCCGACGTCGCTCCCGAAAGCGGCGATGTCGACGCCCGTTCGGGCGGCCACCAGGCCGGCGCCGGCGGCGCTCCGGTCGGCGCCGGCGGCCCGTCGGGGGGCGCCCGCGCCGA
>NZ_JAMOKF010000594.1 GCF_023656545.1 Micromonospora phytophila
GCTGACTCGAAAATCGGTGAGTGAGTGGGCAGGCGGCAGCGCCCGGCGTAGCGCAGCGGAGCCGGGCTCGTGGTTTGGTGCGGTCAGGCAGCGGCGGGTTGTTCGGGTTGAGGCTGAAGGTTGACCTTGTGGCCGGTGAGGTGTTCAAGCTGGCGGATGAGGTCGCGTTCGCGACGCCGTTTGTTGATCCGCGATTCGTAGTAGCCAGGGCCGAGGTCTTGGTAGCGGGCGTTCGGGTCGGACAGCAGGTGCCAGACGATGGTCAGCACCGAGTTGCCGACCGCGACGATCGCGCGTTTTTTACCTCGCCGGCGGGCCAGACGCCGGTAACGCTCGCCGAGGAAGGTGTTGGTCCGGGCGAGCCCGGCGACGACTTCGCCGAGGGCGCCGGCCAGCCACGGGTTGCCCTTGCCGGTGGAGTTGCCCTTCTTCCGGCCGGCCGACTGGGCGTCGATCGGGGAGAACTTCGCCCAGGACACCAGGTGTGCGGCGGTGGGGAACGCGTTCATGTCCACACCGAGCTCGGCGATGATCTCCTGGGCGGAGCGCACGCCGATACCGGTGATCTCATCGAGCTTCTCCACCGCCTGCGCGAAAGGGGCGATCATCGCCTCGATCCGGGCGTCCAGGTCGGCGATGTCGGCGGCGAGGGCGTCGATGCGGCGCAGCATGGTGGCGCAGATGAACGCGTGATGCTCGCCGAAGTGGCCGGTCAACGCCTCCCGTAACTGGGGGATCTTGCGGCGCATCGATCCGTGGGCCATCTCGGCGAGGACCTTCGGGTCGCGCTGCCCGTCGATCATCGCCTGGAGCATCTGTCGCCCCGACACCCCGTGCAGGTCACTGATCACCGAGTCCAACTTGATTTGCGCGTCTTCGAGGGTCTTCTCCAGCCGCTGCTTCTCCCTGGTCTGCTCGCGCACCAGACTGCGCCGGTAGCGGGTCACATCCCGCAGCTGACGGATCGGCTTAGGATGCACCAGGCTGGGCCGGCACATTCCCCGCTCGACGACCTTGGCCAGCCACACCGCGTCGAGCCGGTCGGTCTTCGGCCGGCCCGGCACGTTCTTGACATGCTTGGCATTCAGCAGCCAGCACTCGAAGCCCTCGGCCTCCAACAGGTAGAACACCGGCTTCCAATAGTCCGAGGTGGCCTCCATCGCCACCAGCTCGATTCGTTCGACGCGCAGCCAGTCCGCCAACTCCAGCAACGCCGGCGTCACCGTCGCGTACTCGCGAACCTCCTGCACCCGCCGGTCCGGCCGGCTGGCGTGCGGCACCCGCACACACGCCACCAGACCAGCCTTGCCGATGTCGATCGCACAAACCCGCGCGACCAGCTGCACCGGCTCCTCGGTGCTCTCCTCCACAGCCACCACCCCTCATCCACACAAGGACTGACAAGGTGGCCACCCGCGGAAGCGTTACAGGGCAAGGACAGAGGCGGACTCGCGTGCTCAAAGCAACAAGGCAGGGCCCCAAGATCACACTTCCAGCGTCAGACTACTTGACGAGCTCGAAGCACCAAGCAAGCACGACGTCGGCGGGCGACCACCCCCGATTTTCACGCACGGCACGGGCGTCACGACAGAGTCAACGGGGACTACTTG
>NZ_JAMOKF010000595.1 GCF_023656545.1 Micromonospora phytophila
GAGCAGCTCGCGGACCGCCGCCACCTCGGCCGCCGGGGCGGCCACCACGATGGTGTGCACCGAGGGCGCGGCGGCGAGCCGGCGGACCGCGTGCACCAGCAGCGGCTCCCCGCCCAGCAGGCGCAGCGCCTTGGGCCGGCCGGGGCCGAGCCGTACGCCGGCACCGGCCGCAGGCACGAGGACCGCGACGTCACCGCGCGGATTCAGCTGCGCGGTCACGTCGCGGTCCTCGGTGGTTTCTTCGCTACGAATCGGGTACGACGATGCTGTGGGGACTAGGCCTCGGTCAGCACCTTGTCGAGCAGCGTCTCCGCCTCGTCCTTGGTGCTCTTCTCGGCCAGCGCGACCTCGCCGACGAGAATGTCGCGGGCCTTGGCGAGCATGCGCTTCTCGCCCGCGGACAGGCCCCGCTCCCGCTCCCGGCGCCACAGGTCGCGGACGACCTCGGCGACCTTCAGCGGGTTACCGGAGGCCAGCTTCTCCAGATTCGCCTTGTAACGCCGCGACCAGTTGGTCGGCTCCTCGGTGTGCGGTGCACGGAGCACGTCGAAGACCTTGCCGAGGCCCTCTTCGCCGACCACCTCGCGCACGCCCACGATCTCGGCGTTCTCAGCGGGCACCCGGACCGTCAGGTCACCCTGCGCGACCCTCAGGACGAGGTATTCCCTGGGCTCGCCCTTGATGACCCGAGTCTCGATTGCCTCGATGAGTGCGGCCCCGTGGTGGGGGTAAACAACGGTCTCGCCGACACTGAAAACCATAGGTTCGAAACCCCTTTCGCTGTGTCTAGGGTAACACGCTCAGGCACCGATGTCTCACCGCTGTCCTGACCGTTGGCGCAGCTCAGGGGCCCTGTGAGAGGTATTTCTTCAGCTTGACAGGCGGCCAAACCGATGGTTCGAACACGCTCCGTGACGTGCGGGTGACTTCCCGGGACGGGTGACGCGAACGTCGAGATCAAGGGCTATGCGCTCATCCCATGGTATCCCGCCGGGCGGTTGTGCGCCCAGGTGTAGCGGCAGGAGGCCTGGTGCGGGACGCTGAAGGACGAGCCGCGGTCGGCTCGCGGGACGGTTCCAGGGGGTCCGATGGGCAAGCCAGACGCAGACGGCCCCGAACTGCCCGACCTGCCCCCGGAGTGGGGCCGGGTGGTGGTGCCGGACGATGCCGCCGCGCTGGCGGCCGAGGCCGAGCAGGTCCGCCGTGAGCTGCGCCGACGGGCCGGACGGACCGGTTCCCGTCCCACCGAGCGGCCCCCGCTGGCCCTGCCCCTGCTGGTCCTGCTGGTGGCGGTGCTGACCACACTCGCCGGCCTGGCGGCCGTCACCTGGCCCCGGTCCGACCCGTCCACGGCACCGCCCACCCCGGCCCCCTACGCCCCGCCGGCCACGGTCACCGGCCGGCCGCTGCCGGCGCTGGATCTGGTGGACGCCGGGCAGTCACCGGTGCCGCTGCGCGGCCTGCTGCCGGCGATGATCATCCTGGTCGACGCGTGCGCCTGCCCCGACCAGGTGGCCGAGGCCGCCGCCCTCGCCCCGCACGGCGTGACGGTCGCCACGGTCGCGGGCGATCGGGCCGCACCCGACCCGGGCGCGCCCGTACGCGCACT
>NZ_JAMOKF010000596.1 GCF_023656545.1 Micromonospora phytophila
TTAGCCTCCGATGTCCCCTTGGTGACGCCCGTGCTGGGCGTGAAAATCGGGGTGGCTGCCCGCCGACGTCGAGTGACATTGGCCTATGAGGCCGTCAGTTAGCCTGACGCTGGGAGCGTGATTTTAGGGGCCCTGCATTGTTGCTTCGAGCACGCGAGTCCGTCTCTGCCCTTCCCCTGTGCCGCTCCCGCGGGCAGCCGCCTTCGCAACCCGAGGTGAGGCGGTGTGATGAACGAGATCAGTGAAGAGCCGGTAGCGCAGTACATGCGGGTGTGCGCGATCGATATCGGCAAGGCGGGGCTGGTCGCGTGTGTGCGGGCCCCGCACGAGACCAACCCGGGACGTCGGGTGCAAGAGGTCCGCGAGTACGCCACGGTGACTCCGGCGTTGCTGGGCTTGGCGGACTGGCTGCGCTGCCAGCAGGTTCAGCTGGTGGCGATGGAGGCCACCTCCGGCTACTGGAAACCGGTCTTCTACCTGCTGGAGGCCGAAGGCTTCGAGTGCTGGCTGCTGAACGCCCGGCACGTCAAGAACGTTCCCGGCCGGCCGAAGACGGACAAGCTCGACGCGGTGTGGCTCGCCAAGGTCGTCGAACGGGGCATGTGCCGGCCCAGCCTGGTGCAGCCCAAAGCTCTTCGGCAGCTACGTGATGTCACCCGCTATCGACGCAGCCTGGTACGCGAGCAGACGCGGGAGAAGCAGCGGCTGGAGAAGGTGCTGGAAGACGCTCAGATCAAACTCGACTCGGTCATCAGCGACCTGCATGGCGTGTCCGGCCGCAAGATGCTGGAGGCAATGATCGCCGGCCAACGTGACCCCCGACTGCTCGCCGACCTGGCCCATGGCCGCATGCGCGCCAAGCTTCCGCAGCTACGCCAAGCGTTGACCGGCCACTTCGATGACCACCACGCCTTCATCTGCGCCGCCATGCTGCGCCGCATTGACACTCTCACCGCCGACATCACCGCCCTGGACGCCCGCATCGACGAACTCATCGCCCCGTTCGCTGCCGCGGTGGACAAGCTCGATGAGATCCCCGGCGTTGGGCGCCGCAGCGCGCAGGAACTCATCGCCGAGATCGGCGTGACCATGACCGTGTTCCCCACTGCCGCGCACCTGGTGTCATGGGCAAAGTTCGCTCCCATAGACAGGCAGTCAGCCGGCCGAGCGAAAACCGCCTCCAGCGGCAAAGGCAACCCGTGGCTGGCCGGCACCCTCGGCGAGGTCGTCGCCGGCCTGGCCCGCACCGACACCTTCCTCAGCGAGCGCTACCGCCGCCTCGCCCGACGACGAGGCAAGAAACGCGCCATCGTCGCGGTCGGCAACTCGGTGCTCACGATCATCTGGCACGTCCTGTCCGATCCCGACACCCGCTACCACGACCTCGGCCCGGGCTATCACGAGTCAAGGCTCAACAAGCACCGCCGGCAACGCGACCTCGTCCGCCAACTCGAGCACCTCACGGGCCAGAAGGTCACCCTCCACCCCGAGCCCGACCTACCCACCGCAGCCTGACACCACCAACACCACAGCCCGGCTCCGCTTCGCTACGCCGGGCGCTACCGCCTGCCCACTCACTCAGCGATTTTCGAGTCAGTCACCC
>NZ_JAMOKF010000070.1 GCF_023656545.1 Micromonospora phytophila
GATGCGGGCCCGGGCGCCGTCCAGCCAGCGCTGGCAGATCACCGCCAACGCCTCGCCGCGCTCCCAGAGCGCCAGCGACTCCTCCAGCGACGTGCCGCCGGTCTCCAGCCGCTCGACCACCGAGGCCAGCTCGGCACGGGCCTGCTCGTAGCTGAGCCGCTCGTCGTTCTTCTCGTCAGTCATCGCGTCCATCCCACCACAGTCCTCAGCCGTCGACGGTCGCGGCCAGCTCGCCGTCGGCGAGGCGTACCCGCAGCGGATCGCCCTTGCCGACCTCGGCGGCGGCGCGGACCACGTGGCCGTCGGCGCGCTGGACGATCGCGTACCCCCGGTCGAGGGTGGCGGCGGGGGAGAGGGCGCGCAGCCGGGCCAGGGTGTGCCGCAGGTCGTCGTCGGCGGCGGCGAGCCGGTGGTCCAGGCAGCGGTCGGCGCGCCGGCGCAACGCGGCCAGCTCGGTGGCCCGCTGGTCGACCATCACCTGCGGGCGGGCCAGCACCGGCCGGGAGCGCAGCCCGTCGAGCCGGTGGGACTCCCGGTCGACCAGGTTGCGCACCGCGCGCTCCAGGCGGTGCCGGGCCTGGCGGATGAGGCGTACCTCCTCGGTGAGGTCCGGGACCACCCGCTTGGCCGCGTCGGTCGGCGTCGAGGCCCGCAGGTCCGCGACGTAGTCGACCAGCGGCGCGTCCGTCTCGTGGCCGATCGCGCTGACCACGGGGGTACGGCAGGCGAAGACGGCCCGGCAGAGGGCCTCGTCGGAGAAGGCAAGCAGATCCTCGAGGCTCCCCCCGCCCCGGGCCAGGATGATCACGTCGATGGTCGGGTCGGCGTCCAGCACCTTCAACGCGTCGACGATCTGCGGGACCGCGCCCGGGCCCTGGACGGCCACGTTGACCGTGCGGAACTCCACGGCCGGCCAGCGCCGACGGGCGTTGGTCAGCACGTCGCGTTCGGCGGCCGAGGCGCGGCCGGTGATCAGCCCGATCCGGCCGGGCAGGAACGGCAGCCGGCGCTTGCGCGCCCGGTCGAAGAGCCCCTCGGCGGCCAGCAGCTTCTTCAGCTTCTCCAGCCGGGCCAGCAGCTCGCCCAGGCCGACCTGGCGGATCTCGTCGGCGCGCAGGCTGAGCGTGCCCCGCGCGGCGTAGAACTCGGGCTTGGCGTGCAGCACCACCCGGGCGCCCTCGCGCAGCTCGGGCGCGCCGGCGTCCAGCACGTCGCGGTTGGTGGTGACGGTGAGGCTCAGGTCGGCCGAGGGGTCACGCAGGGTGAGGAAGACGGTGCTGGCGCCCGGCCGGCGGCTGATCTGCGCCACCTGCCCGTCCACCCACACCCAGCCCAGCCGCGCGATCCACGCGCCGACCTTCTGGCTCACCACCCGGACCGGCCACGGCTCCTCGGAACTGCTGCGCGGGGCGTCACTCACCCGCCCACCCTACGGTCGGTCGCGGTGATCAAGAAGTTTGCGTCCCCGGCGGGGCGGAAACCGGACGCGAACCTCTTGATCACCCGCGACGGACCGGGGTCAGGCCTCGGGGTGCCCGGCGCTGTGGTGACGGTCGCAGCCGATGTCGCCGTCCGGAGCGGCACGTACGATGGGCGGGTGACTCACGCTGAGGCGACCCCCCGGACCGGCAAGCGCGTGCTCCTGGCGAAGCCCCGCGGCTACTGCGCGGGCGTGGACCGGGCGGTGCAGACCGTGGAGGAGGCGCTGAAGCTCTACGGCGCCCCGATCTACGTGCGCAAGCAGATCGTGCACAACAAGCACGTCGTGCAGACCCTCGAGGCCGAGGGCGCGATCTTCGTGGAGGAGAACGAGGAGGTGCCCGAGGGCGCCACCGTCATCTTCTCCGCGCACGGCGTGGCCCCCGAGGTCTACGAGCAGGCCCGGGAGCGCTCGCTGAAGGCGATCGACGCGACCTGCCCGCTGGTCACCAAGGTGCACCAGGAGGCGAAGCGGTTCGCCGCGGAGGACTACGACATCCTGCTCATCGGCCACGAAGGCCACGAGGAGGTCATCGGCACCGCCGGTGAGGCCCCCGAGCACATCCAGCTCGTGGACGGCCCGGACGACGCCGACAAGATCACCGTCCGCGACCCGGAGAAGGTCGTCTGGCTCTCCCAGACCACCCTGTCGGTCGACGAGACGCTGGAGACGGTGGCCCGGCTCAAGAAGCGGCTGCCGATGCTCCAGTCGCCGCCCAGCGACGACATCTGCTACGCCACCTCCAACCGCCAGCACGTGGTCAAGGAGATCGCCCCCGAGTGCGACGTGGTGCTGGTCGTCGGCTCGCGCAACTCCTCCAACTCCGTCCGCCTCGTCGAGGTCGCCCTGGACGCCGGCGCGCGCGCCGGCCACCTGGTCGACTTCGCGCACGAGATCGACGACGCATGGCTGGTCGGGGCCCGGACGGTCGGGCTGACCTCCGGCGCGAGCGTCCCCGACGAGCTGGTCCAGGAGGTGCTGGCGTACCTCGCCGAGCGCGGCTTCACCGACGTGGACGAGGTGGTGACCGCCAACGAGCGGCTGACCTTCTCGCTGCCGCAGGAGCTCAAGCGGGACATGAAGGCGGCGGCGGCCCGGGGCTGAGCGGTGCCGGCGGGAACGACGTCCGGCCCCGCTGCGTCGGATACGGGTATGAGGACCTTTCGGCTCGTCGTCTCCGCGCTGGCCGTCTGCGTGGCGCTGAGCGCCTGCGGCGGTCAGGACGGTGGCGACGGCACCCCCACCCCCACCCCGACGGGAGCGCAGCCGGTGACCAGCCCGCCCAGCCCGGACCCCACCACCCCCGGGATGCCACCGGCCACCGGTGATCCGGTCGATCCGACCGCTCCGGTCCAGCCTCCGCCGACGAAGCGGCCCGGCGGGCCCACCAAGCCGCCGCCGGTGGGCGGCACGACGCTCACCGGGACGGTCACCCCCGGCGTGGAGCCGAACTGCCTGCTGCTCGACGGCTACCTGCTCATCGGCGGTCCGCGCGACGTGCTGAGCCCGGGCGCGAAGGTGACCGTCACCGGCCGCGTCCAGCCTGACATGCTCACCACCTGCCAACAGGGCACCCCGTTCCTCGTGGAGGCGGCCCGGCGCGCCTGACCCGCGGGAATCCAGCGGACGGACGAGAGGCCCGCCCCCAGCCGGGGACGGGCCTCTCACCTTGCGGCGGAACGGCTCAGCTGACGCTCTCCACGACGACGTCACCGCTGCCGATCAGGATGTTCGAGTCGGTACGCACCTGGACGGTGCCGTAGAGCACCCGCCCGCCCGCCGGCGCGACCTTCGCGGTCACCGAGCCCGGCACCGACCACGTCACGCCGCTGGGGCGCGGCGCGTTGGCGTCGGTCACCGACACCGACCCGAAGGCCGGGTTGGTGAAGACGTCGATGTAGTTGAAGCTCGTCGAGCCCGCGGGCACCGCGTAGCCCACGACGCGCACCTTCCAGGCGCCCGCCGCCGGGTTGGCGACGGTCACCGACTCCTCGGAGTCGCCGTCGGCGCTCTGCCCGGCCGCCACGCACGTCCCGGACGTGCAGTTCAGCACGTACAGGTCGAGGTCGGCCCCCGGGTCGGACGTGCCGCTGATGGTCGCCCGCAGCTGGGTCGAGTCCGGCGTCACCGTCAGGTCGTACTCCTTGGTCTCACCGGCGCCGACGGTGAACGGCCCCTGCCGGGCGCTGCCCAGCGAGCCGCCACCGACCGCCCGGCCGGTGAACGAGCCGAGCGTGCTGGTCAGCTCGTACGACCGGGCGACGGGCACGCCGGCCGAGGCCGAGGCGATCACGTCCGGGTTGGGCGTGACCGTCGCGCCCAGGACCGAGGCCGTCAGCGTGAACGGTGTCCACTCCGCGTCCGAGGTGCGCCGAGCGTCCACGGTGACCTCCCAGACGCCGGCCAGCGGGTTCGAGGTCGTGCGGCTGGTCGGTGAGCCGGTGGCGCAGGCGCCCGCCGCCGGGACGTAGCAGGAGGTCGACGCGTTGCTGTCGATCCCCACGCCGTACGGGTGGTAGCGCAGGAACCGCGCCTGGCCGGTGCCCGCGACGTCCGACGGGCCGGTGAAGTCCACCTTGAGCGCGGGCGTGCCGGCCGGCACCTGGAAGTAGTAGTGCAGCGACTGGTTGCGCCCGACCTTGCCGGTGATCGTCACCTGGTGGTTCGCGGCCGGCTGGAAGGCGTACGGCGCGATCACCGTGTTCATCGTCTGGTGGTCGATGCCGGTGGTGGCCGGGTCGTCCAGCCGCAGGATCGCCGAGTGGGCGCCCGGGGCCGACGGGTTCACCCTGACGGTGAGGCTGACGGCCTTGTTCAGCGGCAGCGCGATCGACGACGCGGTCGCGAACGTGCCGTCGTTGCCGACCCAGGACACGTCGTACGTGATCGTCTTCGATCCGCCGGTGGTGCGGGTGAACGTGTACGTGCGGGTGTACTCCCGACCGACGGTGACGCCCTCGCGGTCGTAGATGCCGGTACCGACGCCGGGCTTCGCGAGGAACCCGGACAGCACGGTGTTCACCGGCACCGAGGAGGTGATGTCGACCGTCTTGATGTTGCGGCGCAGCAGGTCGTACGCCGCCTTCACGTCGAGGAGACCGGCGCCCTGCTCGTACGTGCCGACGTTGTCGATGAACCGGGCGGAGGACATCATGGCCTGCCGGATCTGGGCCGGCTTGCTCTGGAAGCCCTGCGCCTTGGCGGCGCCGACGAGGATTGCTCCGGCGCCCGCCGCCTGCGGCGCGGCCATCGAGGTGCCGTTGAACATCGCGTAGCCCGGCGGCAGCGCGTACGTGCCGGGGACCGGCCCGCCCGGCTGCCAGGTGGGAACGGTCGAGATGGCCGAGCCCGGCGCGATGACGTTGGGCTTGAAGCCGCCGTCCTCACGCGGACCGCGCGAGCTGTAGTAGTGCAGGTTGTCGGCGTACGGCGAGCTGGAGCCGTAGTTGGACCGCCAGGTGGCGTCGGTGACGTACGAGCCGACGCTCATCACCTTCTCGGCCACCGACGGGTCGCCGACGGTGTTGGTGCCCGGCCCGCTGTTGCCGGCCGAGAAGAACATCTGCACGTCGTACTGGTCGACGAGCCGGTTGTAGAGCAGCGCACGCGTGTTGTTGCCGTCGTTGAGCGACGGCAGCCCGCCGATCGACATGTTGATGACGTCGACGTCCGCCTGCTTGGCGGCGTAGATCATGCCCTCGATGAGGGCGCTGGCGGTGCAGCCGGCCACGAAGAGGCAGACCCGGACGGAGACCACCTTGGCACCCGGGGCGGCGCCGGTCATCGCGCCGCCGAAGAGGCCGTTGCCGGCGGTGATGCCCGCGACGTGCGAGCCGTGGGCGCCGGAGACGATGCCGATGTTGACGAACTTGCCCTTGCCGTCGACCTGGACGACGAAGGGCATGGACTCGGCGATGGCGGTCGCCGGGTTGTCCGTGCCGAAGGTGCCAACGTCGTTGCGCACCTTGTAGTCAGTCATCGCGGACTGGTCGGCGAAGGAGCCGTCCTGGTCGGCGTCGACCCAGACGGCGCTGGCGCCGTCCCACAGCACGCCGAACAGGCCACTGCTGCCCTGCGGGTTGCCGTCCCGGTTGACGTCGTTGCCGACCTCGCCGCCGAGGTTGGCGTCGCGCTCATTGAAGACACCGAAGCGGTAGGAGCCGGCGGCCGGCGCCGTCCAGGTCCGGCCGTCCACGGTGAAGCTCGGGCCGGAGACGTTCGTCGCCATGCTGACCCAGGTGGGGTCGTTGTCGCTGGTCGCGTGGGTCGCGGTGACCCAGTCGACGATCTTGCGCTCGCCGGTCGTCGTCTTCTGCAACGCCGGGTGTCCGAGGTCGACGCCGGTGTCGAGGATGCCGACGGTGACGCCGCGTCCGTCGAGCGTCGGGTTCGCGGCCATGAACTGGGCCGCGCCCATGTCGCCGATCGGCAGGTACGGGTTGTTCGCGGGGGTGCCGGCGCCGGGCGCCGGCTGGGCCGCCACCGGCTCTGCCGCGTCCGGACGCGGATCGGGCAGCGGCACCGCCGCGTCGATCTCCGCCGTCTGAACGCCGCTCAGTCGGGCGATGCGGTCCGCCCGCTCGGTGGCGACCTCGGCGCGCAGGTAGCCCAGGTCGTCGTCGCGGAAGAGGATGGTGGCGCCGAGTCCGGCGAGGCCGTCGGCGACCGTGGCGGCCTGGCCGTCCCGGGCCCCGACCAGCACGGTGACCGACTTGCGGCCCGTCGCCCTGGCGTCGGCGAGCCGATCCTGGTCGGTGGGGCTCCAGCCACTGGCGCTGCTCTTGAGCACGGTGGTGGACGGCTCGGCGCTGGCAGGGGCGCCGACGAACGCCAGCGATAGCGCGCCGACGGTCACCGCCGACGTCAGGAGCGCGGCCGATGCGCGGCCGCGCCGGATGGGGGGTTTGCTCACGTCTCTTCCTCCGAAGGGAGAGCGAAGAGCCCTGAGGGGAGCAGGGCGGGGATGTGACGGGGCGTGTCGACCGACGGGAACCGCCGTCACCCCCACAAGCGACAGGTGTGACACCGGCGTTACGCGAGACGGCCGCCCTGGTAACGGTGCCGCGACCAGTTGCCCCATGGCAAGTAAAAACGGGCAGGTCGTGGCGCCGATCGTCCACCCCGCACAGCCGCCCGGCCGCGAGCCGGCGGATCGCCTCGGCCCGGACGACCGGCTGCCGTACATCCGAAGGGGTGAATGACCGCGCCGTCCCGACCGGCTGCCCCCGCCCGGGATGCGGGGTCGCCGCCGCCGTGTTACACGGGCGCGGCGTCGGCCACAGCACAGGAGCCCGCCCCCGGCGACCGGGGACGGGCTCCTGCGGTGGTAGGGGTCGCGTCAGTTCACGGTGCCGATGGAGACGGCGCCGCGGCCGACGACCGCGCCCTCGGTGGTCACCACGGCCAGCTCACCGAAGAGCTCCCGGCCGGCGGCCGGGGTCGCCTGGGCGGTCACCGTACCGGTGAGGGTGGCGGTGGCGCCGTTGGCCAGGGTGAGCGGGGTGGCCGGGGCCGCGAGGGTGCCCAGCGCCGCAGCCGAGAACGAGTCACGGTAGTCGTAGGCGGTGCTGCCACCGGCCCCGTCGACCGCGTAGCCCTCGACGACCACCCGGTAGGTGCCCGCCACCGGGTTGGCGATGGTCACCGCCTCCTCCGAGTCGCCGTCGGCCTGCTGCCCGACCGCGGTGGCGCCGCGGAAGACGTACAGGTCGAGGTCGGCGGCGGCGTTGGCCGGGTTGCCGATCCGAGCGGTGAAGCGGGTCGCCCCGGCCGGCACCTCGACGGTGAACTCCTGCGAGGCGCCCTCGGCGATGGTCGGCCGCTCGGAGTGCACACTGGAGAGCGGGCCACCCTGGCCGCTCACCGCGACCGGGCCGAAGGTGTTGGTCAGCGACCAGGTCACCGGGGTGGCCGCACCGGCGGTGACCGACGGCAGCTCGACCACGGCCGGCTCGACCGCGACACCCTGCACCCGCGCCGTGAGCTGGAACGGGTTGTTCAGCGACGGCGAGGTCCGCCGGGACTCCACCTCGATCTCCCAGACCCCGGCGATCGGGTTCTGGTAGTCGCGCTCCTGCGGCTTGCAGGCGTTGGCGTCGGAGAAGTTGGTGTAGCAGGCCAGGCTGGAGGTGCTCTCCACCGGGACGCCGTACGGGTTGAAGGCGATGAACCGCGTCTGCGAACCGGTGGCGATGCCGGAGAGGTTCACCTGCAGCGCGCCCGCGCCCGCCGGAACCGTCACGAAGTACGACGTGAAGCTGTTCCGGTCGACCGAGCCCTCGGCCGAGAAGGAGTAGTCCGGTTTCTTCACGTCGTTCGAGGCCACCACCACGGTGGAGACCTCGAAGTCGACCACCGAGGTGGCCGGGTCGTCGATCGTCATGATCGCGCCGTGCGCGCCGGCGTTGGCGGGCCTGGCGGTGACGTTGACGGTGACGGTCCTGTTCAGCGGCAGCCAGACGGTCGTCGGCGCCGTGAAGGTGCCGTCGTTGCCCCGCAGCCCGATGACGTGCCCCACGGTGCCGGCCGGCCCGCTGGTACGGGTGATCTTGACCGGGTAGGTCTTCGACTGGCCGATGCGGTGCCCGCCGTCGGCGGAGCCGCAGCGGTTGTAGACGCCGGTCCCCCGGTTCGGGGTGCCGAGCTGCCCGGAGAGCACGGTGCAGACCGGGGCGTCGGAGGTGTAGGAGCGGGTCTCCACGCCCGTGCGCAGCAGGTTCCACGCGCCGGGCACGTTGAACATGCCGTAGCCCTGGGCGTACGTCGGGACGCCCTTGATCGGCTTGGCCGACGAGTAGACCGCCCGGCGCAGCGCGGCCGGGGTGACGCCCTTGTCGGTCGCCTTGGCGGCCGAGAGCAGCAGCGCGGCGGCGCCGGCGGCCTGCGGGGAGGCCATCGAGGTGCCGTTCAGCATCGCGTAGCCCGGGGGCAGCGGGTAGCCGGCCTCGGGGACCGGGTTGCCGAGCTGCCAGGTCGGCGCGGTGGAGATGGCGGAGCCGGGCGCCGCGATGCTCGGCTTGACGCCGCCGTCCTCACGCGGGCCGCGCGAGGAGAAGTTGAACAGGGCGTTCGTCTTCCGCACCACCGAGCCGTAGTTGGCCAGCCAGGTGTCCTTGCTGATGCTCGCCGCGACGCTGACCACGTTGGCCGCCACCGACGGGTCGCCGATGGTGTTCAGGCCGGGGCCGGAGTTGCCGGCCGAGATGAACATCTGCACGCCGTAGGTGGAGATCAGGTTGTTGTAGAGCTCGGCGCGGGCGTTGTTGCCGTCGTTCAGCGCCGGCAGGCCACCGATCGACATGTTGATCACGTCGACCTTGCGGTTGATCACCAGGTCGGCCATGCCAGTGGTGAGGGCGGCGTAGGTGCAGCCGCCACCCCACGAGCAGGCCCGGGCGGAGACCAGCTTGGCGCCGGGCGCGGCACCGTCGAAGGCGCCGTTGCCGAGCATGTCGTTGGCGGCGGTGATGCCGGCGACGTGGGTGCCGTGGGTGCTCTCGACAATGCCGATGTTGACGTAGTCGACCAGGCCGGGGCCGCCGACCGGGGCGGTGTCCACGTCCTCGCGGTACTCGACCACGAACGGCATCCGCTCGGCGACGGCGGTCGCCGGGTTGTCGGTGCCGAAGTAGCCGACGTCGAACCTCTCCTTGTACGGCCGCATCAGGGCGTCGTCGGTGAAGTTGTTGTTCTGGTTGACGTCGACCCAGATGTTGTGGGTGGCCGGGTCGTAGAGGATGCCGAACGCGTCGGTCTTGTCCCCGTCGCGGTTGACGTCACCGGCCGGGTCGCTGTTGGCCGTGATCGACTCGCTGAACCGGTTGAACCGGTAGGTGCCGGCCGGGGCCGTCCAGGTCGCGCCGGCCGCGCTGAACGACGGGCCGGTGACCTCGGTGATCATCGCGCGCCAGGTCGCGTCCTCGAACGGGTCAGTTGCGGTGACCCAGTCGACGATCTTGCGCTCACCGGTGGTGGTCTGCTGGAGCGCCGGGTGACCCAGGTCGACGCCGGAGTCCATGATGCCGATCGTGACGCCACGACCGTCCCACTCCGGGTGGTCCTGCATGAACTGGACCGCGCCGGTCTCGTTCGTCGGCATGTAGGGGTTGGCGGCCGCAGTGTCGGCGCCCGGGCCGGGAAGGGCCGCAGCCTGCGTCGCCGCCTCCCGTCCGGTCGGGGCCGGGGCCACGTCGGGCTGCGGGTCGGGCAGCTGGATCGTCTCGTCCAGGTCCACAGCGGAGACGCCGGGCAGCGTGGCCGCCTTCAGCACCTTCGAGGTGGGGACCTTGGCCAGGACGTAACCGATGCTGTCGTACCGCTCGGTGACGGCGGCACCCAGCGCCTTCAGGTCGTCGGCGACGTCCTTGGCCTCGCCCTTGTCGGTGGCGACGATCAGCGTGACGGTCGGGGCCTTCTTCGCCTCCGCCTCGGCGAGCAGCTTGGCGTCGTGCGAGCCCAGCGTCTCGGCGGCGGTGGCCTGCGGGGCGTCCGGTGTGGCGGGAGCGGCGCTTGCGGTGGCCGCACCGCCCGCCATCGTCACGGCGCTGGCCGCCATGACCGAGGCGAAGAGCGCGGCGCTGGTACGCCGGCTCAGGTTTCGGGGTTTGCTCACGTTCTCTTTCCTCCAGAGAACAGGGCCCTTTCAGATGCAGGGCACGCGTGAGCGAAATCCTTCGCGGTGTCGATGGCCGGTGTCACTACTCGCGAGTTGCTTGTGACCATCCTGTGACATGCATGGCCACGCACTGTCACATCGGGGGTGCTAGGAGCCGGCCGTCAGTCCAGTGTCGACCGAACGGAGGGCAGCTCACCGTCCATCGTGTCGAGCAGCAGCTCCGGAGCCTGCGGCTGACGGGGTGCCAGCTCGATCTGCGCCGGTGCGGCCAGCTCCTGGTCGGAGACGCCCAGTTCGGCGAGCTTGCGGGCGCTGACCAGCACCCGCGCCTCCAGCGAACCGACGGCCCGGTTGTACGCGGTGACCGCCCCGCCGAGCGACGCCCCCAGCTTGCCGACGTGATCCCCCAGCGTGGACAGTCGCCCGTAGAGCTCGCGCGCCAGCGTGTGCACCGCCACCGCGTTGCGGGCCAGCGCCTCCTGCCGCCACGAGTAGGCGACGGTGCGCAGCAGCGCGACCAGGGTGGCCGGCGTCGCCAGCACGACGTCGCGGGCGAACGCGTGCTCCAGCAGCGTCGGGTCGCGCTGCAACGCGACGTCCAGGAACGGGTCGGCCGGCACGAAGAGCACCACGAACTCCGGCGTGTTGTCGAACGCCGCCCAGTAGGACTTCGCGGCCAGCGCGTCGACGTGCGCGCGCAGGTGCCTCGCGTGCGCGTCGAGGTGGGTGTCCCGGCCGCGCTCGTCGCGGGCCTCCATCGCGGTCAGGTAGGCGTCGAAGGGGGCCTTGGCGTCCACCACCACCGTGCGCCCGCCGTGCAGCCGGACCACCAGGTCGGGGCGGACCCCCTGGTGGTCGGTGGCGGCGGTGACCTGCTCGCTGAAGTCGCAGTGCTCCAGCATCCCGGCGGCCTCGACGATCCGGCGCAGCTGGTGCTCACCCCAGCGGCCCCGCACCTGGGGCGCCCGCAGCGCCGCCACCAGCTGCTTGGTCTCGGTGCGCAGCTCGCCGGAGACCGTGCTCATCGCGCGGACCTGCTCCCGCAGCTCCGCGTACGAGTCGACCCGGTCGCGCTCCAGCTCGTTGACCCGCTGCTCGTAGCGGCGCAGCGTGTCATGCAGCGGGGCCACCGCGCGGGCGACCGCCTCCTGCGACTGGGCGGTCGCCTCGTAGCTGAGCGCCCGCATGGACTGCTCCAGCCGGCCCTCGCCCTCCCGGGTGGCGCGCAGCGTCGCGTCCAGCCGGGCGATCTCGGTCGCCGACCGGGACCGGGCGGCGTACCAGCCCACCGCGGCGCCGGCGACGAGGCAGACGACCACCACGGCCAGCGTCGAGAAGTCCACCCCCCGGAGCTTGCCAGACGGGTACGACTCCGCCGACGAGGGCCGGTGCCGGGCCGGAGGGTGTCATCACCAGGACATCCGGGTCAGGGAGGCCGATCTGATCGGCTGTACGCTCGGCGGTTCGCACCCGGGTGGGCGTTTCGCGCCCGGCTCCCTGCGGGCGGTGAGCCTCGTGGTGGCCCGATCGCAGCTGATCCGCCCGCCCGGGAGAGCGGCGGTCCGGCCGGCTCCCGGGCACCGGGGCGTCGGCGGGCGTACGACGTGACCGTCGTGGGTACCTCCAGCGGCATGGAACTTCTGCTCGTGGCCGTCCTCGTCGTCCTGCTGATCGGCGGCCTGGTCTGGTGGCGCCGGGACTCCGCCGCCCGGCAGGCCCGCACCCTCGCCGACGCGCGGGCCGACGCCCAGCGCTGGTACGAGCGGCTCGGCGGCCAGGTGATGAACCTGCACGGCGACGATCCGGCGGTGCGCCAGGCGCTGGTCGACGCCGGGGAGCGGTACAACGCCGCCGGCGGCCAGCTGGAGCAGGCCCGCAGCGTCGAGCAGTACCGGCTGGCCCGGGAGACCGCGCTGGAGGGGCTGGCCTACATCCGGGCGGCCCGCACGGCGCTCGGCATCGACCCCGGCCCGGAGCTGCCCCCGCTGGCCGCCGCGCAGGGCGCCGGACAGCTCACCCGGGAGCGTCAGGTCGACGTGCAGGGGCAGACCTTCAAGGCCGGCCCCCAGCCCGGGCAGGACACCCCCTACTACTACCCGGGCGGCCGCTACCAGGGTCGGCCGGTGCCGGCCGGGTGGTACTCCACGCCCTGGTGGAAGACCGCGTTGGGCGCGGGAGCCGGGGTGGTCGGCGGCCTGCTGATCGCCGACGCGCTCTTCTCACCCGCCTTCGCCGACCCGGGCTACGGCTACGACGCCGGCTACCAGGAGGGCTTCGGGGACGGCGCCGGCTACGGCGACCAAAGCGGCGAGGGCGTCGAGGGCGGTGACGTCGGCGCTGCCGACCCGGGCGCCGCCGGTGGCGACTTCGGCGGCGGTGACTTCGGTGGTGGGGACTTCGGCGGTGGCGGCGACTTCTGAGATCCGTCGGTTTTCCGTGACATCGGGGTGTCCCAGGTCGGGGACACCCCGATGTCCGTGACACGGAGTCGATCGGGTCGGCGCGTGAGAGCCGGCCGGCGGCGGTTCAGCCGGTGTTGCGCATGCCGGCGGCGATGCCGTTGACCGTGGTGAGCAGGGCGCGTTCCAGCGCGGTGCCGTCGCTCGGCGCCCGCCGACCACCGGGTGCGGTCGCCACCGCCCGGCCCGCCGCGCCGGACTCCCGGTACTGGCGCAGCAGGGCCACCTGGAGGTGGTGCAGCGGCTCCAGGTAGGTGTCGCGCACGGCCAGGGTGCGCTGGAGCACCGGGGAGTTCTCCAGCAGGGCGGGCGAGGCGCTCACCGCCAGCACCTCCTGCTTGGTCAACTCGTACTCCTCCTCGATCTTGTGGAAGATCGGGTGCAGCTTCTTCGGCACCAGCGTCTCGACGTACCGGCGGGCGATGCTCAGGTCGGTCTTGGTCAGCATCATCTCGACGTTCGACAGGAACGTGCGGAAGAAGTGCCAGTTGCGGTTCATCTCGGCCAGTACGTCCTCCAGGCCGGCCTCCCGCGCGGCGGCCAGCCCGGAACCCACCCCGAACCAGCCGGGCACGATCTGCCGGGTCTGGGTCCAGCCGAACACCCACGGGATGGCCCGCAGCCCGGCGAGCCCGGCCCCGGTGTTCGGGCGTTTCGCCGGGCGGGAGCCGATGTTCAGCGCGCCGAGCAGCTCGGTCGGGGTCGACGCCCAGAAGTACGCGGGCAGGTCCGGGTCCTCGACCAGCGACCGGTACGAGCGGAAGGCCGACGAGGAGACCACGTCCATCGTGGCGTCCCAGCGTTCCAGCATCTCGGCGGGTTGCCGTGGCCCGGTGTGCAGCAGGGTCGCCTGGAGCACCGCTGCCAGGGTGAGTTCCAGGTTCTCCCGGGCCAGCGACGGCAGGGTGTACTTGTCGGAGATGACCTCGCCCTGCTCGGTGACCTTGATCGCGCCGTCGAGGGTGCCGTACGGCTGGGCCAGGATCGCCTCGTGCGTGGGCCCGCCGCCGCGCCCCACCGTGCCGCCCCGGCCGTGGAAGAGCCGCAGGTGCACGCCGTGCCGGGCGGCCACGTCGCGCAGCGCGCGCTGGGCCCGGTGGATGGACCACTGGCTGGTGGTGATGCCGGCCTCCTTGTTGGAGTCGGAGTAGCCCAGCATCACCTCCTGCACGTCACCGCGGGCCGCGACCAGCGCCCGGTACGCCGGCAGCGAGAGCAGCTCGTCGAGGAGGTCGCCGCCGGAGTTCAGCTCGGCCGGGGTCTCCAGCAGCGGCACGAAGCCGATCCGCGCCCGGCCGCTGTGCACGTCGACCAGGCCGGCCTCGCGGGCCAGCACCACCGCGGCGAGCACGTCGTCCACCCCGAGGGTCATCGAGACGATGTACGACTCGATGACCTCGGCGCCGAAGCGGTCCTGCGCCTCCCGGATGGTGCCGAAGACGTCGAAGGTCTTACGCGCCGCCTCGGTGAGCGGGGTGTCCAGCGTGGAGAGCGGCCGGCGGCCGGTCAGCTCGTCGGCGAGGAGCTTGGTCCGCTCCAGCCGGGTCAGCGACGGGTAGTCGGAGACCTCGCCCACGGCCCCGTAGAGCTGGGCCAGCACCGTGTGGTGCGCCTCGGCGTGCTCCCGCACGTCCATCGTCGCCAGGTGCAGCCCGAACGCGGAGACCGTACGGATGGTGGAGGCGAGCCGGCCCACGGCGGTGAGCTGCCCGGAGTTGCGGGCCAGCGAGGCGCGCAGCAGCTCCAGGTCGGCGATCAGCTCGGCCGAGCCGCGGTAGTCCCGGCCGGGCACGTGCGCGGTGCCCTGCCGCAGCCGCTGCCGGGTGTTGGCCAGCTTGGCCTTCACGCAGCGGGCCTTGAGCCGGTAGGGCTCCTCGGCGTTGACGCGGCGGAACCGGGGGGCCACCTCGGGCAGCGCGTCCAGGTCGGTGGCGAGGCTGGCGGAGAGGTCCAGCGACACCCCGCGCAACCGGCGGGAGACCGAGACCTCGTTGATCAGGTGGTCCATCGCCTTCTCGGTGGCCGCGATGCCGTGCTCGTGCTGGATGGTGAGCACGTCGCGGGTCACCGTCGGGGTGACGAACGGGTTGCCGTCCCGGTCACCGCCGATCCAGGTGCCGAAGGTCAGCGGCCGGGCCGTCGGGGAGGTCTCCACGCCGAGGGTGCGCAGCGTGTCGGCGAGGTCGTCGAGCACCTGCGGGGCGGCCTCGGCGTAGAGGTCGCGCAGGTAGTAGATGGCGTTGCGGGCCTCGTCGGTCGGGTCGGGTCGGTCGAGCCGCAGCTCGTCGGTCTGCCACATCAGGTCGAGCAGTTCGGCGAGGCGGCGGTTGGCCGGCCCCTCGTCGCTGGCGCCGTAGAGGATCGCGTTCGCGGTCTCGGTGTCCAGCTCGTCGGCGATGGCCCGCAGCTTCGACAGGATGGACCGGCGGGCCGCCTCGGTCGGGTGCGCGGTGAAGACGGGCCGGACCGCCAGCCGGCGGGCCGCCGCGGCGATCTCCTCCGCCGGCACCCCGCGCTCGGCGATCATCTTGGCCGCCTGGTCCAGCCAGCCGCCCTGGATCGCCCGCCGGCGACGCAGGTCCCGGGCCCGGTGCACCTGCTCGGTGATGTTGGCCAGGTGGAAGTAGGTGGAGAAGGCGCGGGCCAACTTGGTGCCGGTGGTCACGTCGAGGCTGCCGAGCCGCTGGGCGGCCGCCGGGGCGTCGGAGCGGACCTGGGCGCGGATCTCCTCGACCAGATCCAGCAGCGGCCGGCCCTCCTGGCGGGCGAGGGTCTGCCCGAGCAGGGTGCCGAGGCGGCGGATGTCGGCCCGCAGCGCGGCGTCGGGGCCGTCGTGGTCGTGCTGGTCGGTCACGGTGCGCTCCTTACGTGAGTACGAAGGACAGCGCTGTCCGATCCCCTGGATCGTATCCGCGTCGGCCCGGATGTAAGGAGGGGGCCCTGCATTCGTCCCATCCCTCAGTCCGGACCGGCCGCGGTCGCGGGGCGGCCCGGCGTGGCGGGGCGGCGCCCCCTGACCTGGGCGGCGGTGAGCAGACCGGCGACGCCGAGCACCACCAGCGGCAGGATCACCAGGCCGGTGCCGAGCAGCGGCGCGGCCGTGCGCGGCAGCCGGTCGGCCAGGTCCTGGTCCACGCCGCCAGCCTAGGGGTCCGTTGTGCCCGTCCTGTGCGGTTTCGTCACCTCCAGGTGCCCGGGCGCGGGGTCGGCCGGACGACCAGAAAAGCGGTTGGTGCGGGCCGGTAGCGTCCGGGCATGACGTCACCCACCTATCCCCCCAAGCCGCGGCCGGGCGACCGGGTCGCGGTCGTCTCACCCTCCGCCGGCCTGCCGGGTCTCTTCCCCCACGTGTACGAGCTGGGGCTGCGCCGGCTGCGCGAGGAGTTCGGCCTGGAACCGGTCGAGTACCCGACCACCCGGGTGATGGGCGCCGACCCGCGCGACCGGGCGCGGGACCTGACCGCCGCATTCGCCGACCCGACGATCACCGCCGTGCTCGCCACCGTCGGCGGGGAGGACCTGATCACGGTGACCCCGCACCTGGACGACGCGGTGCTGCGGGCCAACCCGAAGCCGTACTTCGGCTACTCCGACAACACCAACGTCCTCAACCACCTCCACCGGCTGGGCATCGTGGCCTACCACGGTGGGTCGGTGCTGGTGCACCTCGGCCGGCCCGGAAAGCCGCACCCGCTCACCTTCGACTCGCTGCGCGCCGCCCTGTTCACCTCCGGCTGGTACGACCTGACCCCGGCGACGGAATGGGGCGACCAGCCGAACGACTGGCGCGACCCGGCCACGCTGGCCGACGAGCCGGTGATGTTCCCCGGCGCCGGGTGGAGCTGGGCGGGCCCGCAGCGGGTCGTCGAGGGGCGCACCTGGGGCGGCAACCTGGAGGTGCTCAACTGGCTGCTCGCCGCCGACCGGGTCGCGCCGGTCGACCAGCTCGCCGGGTCGGTCTTCGTGACGGAGACCTCCGAGGAGCTGCCCTCGGCCACCGAGGTCTACCGCATCCTGCGCAACCTGGGAGAGCGTGGTCTGCTCGGGACCTTCCCGGCGGCGCTGATCGGCCGGGCCAAGGCGTGGGAGTTCCACCGTCCGCACACCCTCGACCAGCGCCGGGAGTACGCCGAGGCGCAGCGGGCGGCGGTCACCCGGGCGTTCGCCGAGTACGCCCCGGACGCCGTTCTGGTCTTCGACGTCGACCTCGGGCACACCGACCCGCAGCTGATCGTCCCGTACGGCGGGGAGATCCGCATCGACGCGGTCGCACGGCGCATCTCGGTGCGCTACTGATGAGCAACTCGCGGGCGTACCCGATCCTGCGCACGCCGGACGTCGACCGGGCGCTGCACGCCGTCGGACACCTGCTCACCGTGGCCGACCTGCGCGACACCGAGGTGCAGCTCTGGGCGCGGACCGGGCGCAACTCGGGGCTGCCCCGCTACCTCGACGCGTACGGCCACTGGCGCGGGGCCTCCGGCGACGACCGGATGTTCGTGGACCGCGCGCGGGAGGCGGAGACCGGTCCGCAGGACCCGGCCGACCCGCTCGTCGACGTCGAGGTGACGGTGCACGGTCTGGGCCTGGTGGAGGGGCGACTGGCGGAGACCGTCGGGCCGGACCAGGCCCGCCTGGAGTGGTGGCACCACGGCTGGCCTGCGGTGTGCTGTCACGACCTGGGGTGGCAGTACAAGCACGCGTACGTCCAGCTGGTGCTCAACGCCGCCGACATCTGGGCCATCGAGCCGGCCGACGGGCACACCGTCTTCGTGCACGTCGGGCCCGACGAGCCGGAGCGCGCCGAATGGTTGGCGGGCAGGGCCGGGCTCACCGTGCTCGGCCCCTGCGAACTCGGCTTCTGACCCGGCGGCGCACCTCCGCACCGCGCACGCCCCAGGGGAGATGCGGCAACGACCACCCTCGCTTGTCCCGGCAACACCGGCGACCGTCTGCGTCGTTGACCTTCCCGAAGGTGGGCGGGGCGTGCACCGCGACGAGTGGAGGCTGAACGTGACGGCAGCCGGAGAGGCCGCTCGACCACTCGAACGGGGAACGGATGTCCTGCCGGCCACGTCGGCGGCGGATCAACGGACGGGACGCCACCCCCGCCGCCGCTCATCACTGCGGACGACGGGACACCTCCTGGCAGCCCAACTCGTGGCGGCAGCCGCGAGCCTGCTCATCAACGTGCTGGCCGCCCGCACCCTGGGCCCGGCCGGGCGCGGAAACGTCGCCCTGCTGCTGCAGGTCGGATACCTGACCAACATGCTCGCCATGGCGGGCACGGACCGCGCCTATCCCGTGATGATCCCGCCGCAGCGCGGCGCGCTCGCCGCGACCGGCGACGCCATCCGCCTGGTCCTCCCGTCGGGGGCGATCTTCCTGCTGGCGAGCATCCCGCTCGTCTTCACGATCGGTGCCGGCACGTCGAGCGGCGCCGGGCTTACCGTGGTGGCCTTCCTGGTCGCCGCGCTCGCCATGGTGGCCGGTGGGGCGGTCCGCACGGCGGCCGCCGCTTCCGGCGTCGCCGGTCCCTTCGTCGCCGGCGCGATCACCGGGCAGCTCGTCCTGGTCGTGGCGGTCGCCGGGTTGGCCGTGCTCGACGTCGAGTCCCCCGGCCTGTGGCTGCTGGCCTACGGTGCCGCGCTGAGCCTCACGCCGGTGATCGCGTGGGCGTTGCTGCGCCGCCAACCCGCAGGGGCGTCGCCGGACAGCGGTCACCTCCGGCAGGCCCGCCGGCTCGGCCTGCGCCTACTCCCCGCCGGGCTGGCGGGCATGGTCATGCTCCGTGCCGACCGGCTGCTCCTACCCTGGCTCGGCTCGTACGAACAGCTCGGCCTCTACATCGTGGTCGCCACCGTGGCGGAATTCGCGGTGTGGCCGGTGCAGTCGTACGTGGATGCCCAGGCAGCCCGCTGGCACCGCCAGCACCTCACCGGAACATTGCGGCGCGCGCGCCCGATGCTCGCCGCCACCGCCTACGGCCTCGCCGCCGGGGTGGCGCTGTTGGGCGCCGGAAGTCTGCTGGTGCCGCCCGTGTTCGGCGACGAGTACCGGGGTTCGGTCGCGCTGCTTGCCCCGCTGGCGGCAGGCACCCTCTTCTACAGCGTGAGCCGGGTCGCCGTCGGCCTCGGCGTGGCTACCGGCCGGGCGCGAAGCGCGCTGGTGGCGGACATCCCCGCCATGGTGGTCGCGTTGGCCGCGTACGTCCTGCTCATTCCGGAGTGGGGGGCGCTCGGCGCGGCCGTCGGCTCGGCTGTCGCGTACGGCGTCGGGGCCGTCCTCGCCGTTTCCACCCTCACCACCTCCCCACAACGGCCTCCGATCGCGGTGCTGCCGGCCCTGCCGGCCCGCCAGCGCTACCCCCGATAACCCGAAGGAGGCGACGGCTCATGTCACTCAGCTATCAGCAGCGCTCCGACCTGATCGCCGGGATCAATCGGTGGGAGCCGCCGGTGCCCGTCCGGACGGCCCGGCCAGGGGTGTCGGTGACCTTGGTGACCGCGCTGTTCGTGGTGGCACTCGCTGGCCGCATCTCACCCGACCGAGCCGGCCTGCCCATGATCGGCTTCGACGATCTCCGCAAGCCGGCCTGCGTGGTGCTGCTGGGCGCGGCAATCCTGTGGCAGGCCAACCTGTGGGCGCGCGGCGCCGCCCGGCCGTGGCCGCCGTTCTTCGGGGCCTTCACCGCGTTGATCGCCGTGCAACTGCTGGCCGCTCTCTGGGCGCCGTTCGGGGCCCGCGTCGACCAGGCCGTATGGGACCTGGGCCTCCTGTGGGTCGTCGTGCTCCTGGCCACCGCGTTCACTGCCGGGGATCCTCGGCGTGCCGCGCGGGTGCTGCTGGTCCTGATGCTCGTCGCGGGCCTCGCCTACGCGGTGGGTGCCCTGCACGCTGGCCCGCAGGTCGGAGGGCGACTCTCCGCGTTCGGTGGTGGGCCGAACGTCTTCGTGCGCGTGGTGTCGCTGGGCATGATCGCCGCTGTCACGCTCGCCGCGGTGTCCCGGCGATGGTGGTTTCTGCTGCCGGTGCCGCTGCTGGGCACCGCTGCGGTGCTCTCCGGGTCCCGGGGTGGTCTGGTCGCCCTGATCGGCGCGGCGACGGTTTTTCTCGTCTTCTTCGCCCGACGGCGGGCCTCCATCCTGGTCGGCACCCTGGTGATCGGTGGTCTCGCCAGTTGGTTGGTCTGGAGCGTGGTCGGCGACGCCTTCGTCTCCGTCGCCGAGTCCCGGTACTCCACGGCGGGCATCCAGCAGGGCGGCTTCTCGGTACGGCCGGAACTGCTTTCGGTGGCCTGGCAAATGTTCCTCGAACACCCACTCGCCGGGGCCGGCATGGACAGCTTCTACGCGACCAGCGGCATCGGCTACCCGCACAACTACCTCGCCGGCCTCGCCGCCGAGACGGGCGTTCTTGCCCTGGGCCTGGTTGTCTTCGCGGCCTTCCGCTGGTGGTGGGACGGGCGTCCGTGGTCCGCCGCGCCGCTGGAGCAGATCGGATGCGCCGTCGGTGCCGTCTACATCCTGCTCGCCAGCATGTTCTCCGGTGACTACTACGACACCCGGTTCTGCTGGATCCTCGCCGTGGTCGCGGTCGGGCGGGACGCTCCTATGCCGCGTCAAGTGGCTGTGGTGGGTTTTCGAGGCGTCGGTAGAGGTCTCGGGCGATGTAGCGCTTGAGGCAGCGTTTGATTTCGCGGTCGGTTTTGCCTTGAGCGCGGCGGCGC
>NZ_JAMOKF010000597.1 GCF_023656545.1 Micromonospora phytophila
ATGTCGGGTCTCAGGACGTCCGTGATGGCATGAAGGAGCGGGGCCTCGCTCCTCGTGGGTCCCGGGCGGGATGCTCGGGGTGCTCACGTCTCACGACGAAGGAGGAGCCCCTCATGCAGGCAGAGTACGACGGTCGGCAGTTCGTGGGTATCGATCTGCATCGGCGCCGTTCGGTGATCGTGCGGATGACCGAGGCCGGGGAGAAGCTCGACGTGGTGCGGATCGACAACGACCCGGTCGCGTTGGGGTTGGAAATCGCCAAGGCCGGCCGGGACCCGGAAGTGGTCCTGGAGGCCACGTATGGCTGGTATTGGGCCGCGGATGTCCTGGCCGCGGCCGGTGCCCGGGTGCATTTGGCGCATCCGTTGGGGGTGAAGGGGTTCGCCTACCGGCGGGTGAAGAACGACGTCCGGGACGCCGCCGATCTGGCTGATCTGCTGCGGATGGGCAGGTTGCCGCAGGCGTATGTGGCCCCGCCGGCGGTGCGCGAGTTGCGGGAGTTGGTGCGGTATCGGGCCAAGCTGGTCGCGTGGCGCAGCGGGTTGAAGGCGTCGGTGCGCGCGGTGCTGGCCAAGCAGGGCGTGCACATCCCGGTATCCGACCTGTTCGGCGTCGGCGGCCGGGAACTGCTCGCCCGGGCGCCGTTGGATGGGGCGTTTCGAGGGCGGGTGGACTCGCTGTGTCGGCTGATCGATGCGGTGGATTTCGAGATCGACGCGGTCGGCGGGCCGATCCGGGCCAGACTTTCCGGGCACCCCGGCTACACCGCGATCCAGGCCATCCCCGGTGTCGGACCGGTCCTGGCGGCGGTGTTCGTCGCGGAGATCGGCGAGGTCGACCGGTTCCCCGGCCCGACACAGCTGACCTCCTGGGCCGGGCTCACCCCACGCCACCGCGAGTCCGACCTCATCGTGCACCGGGGACGGATCACCAAACAGGGCTCGACCCTGGTGCGGTGGGCCGCGGTCGAGGCCGCCCACGGCGTCCCACGCACCGCCGGCTGGTTGACCGGCACCCGCGCCCGCATCGCGGAGCGACGCGGACGCAACATCGCCACCGTCGCGGTGGCCCGCAAGCTGCTCACTCTCGTCTACTACGGCCTGCGCGACGGGCACATCCGCGCCCTTGCACCGACTCGGGCGGCGGCGTGAGCAGGTTCGGACGTGACCGGACGCGAGGTCGTGATCTGTCTGGCCCCCGTCGGCCGACGGCGAGGCCGGCTGCGTGATTGACCCCGTCCGGTCACGGTCGCACACCACCATGCCCCCGAACCAACGCGGGGCGAATGGATGACCGGCAGCCGAACCACGGCCTGCCCCTCCGACACCGGTCGGAACCTGGTGACGCGACCACACCCCAACAACGCCGCCTCCGGCATCACCACGATGGCGTCCACGGCACCGGCGTCAAGGCCAAGCCCTACGGGTGGGCCAACGGCCCAGCCTTGACCCCGACGCCGCACACACGCCTGCCCGAAGACCATGCCGGAAGACGGGCAAAACAACGCCAGCGGGTCAAACACCTAGCCTTGACCGGCCCCGCTCCTTCATGGATGACAGATCAGTCTCGGGAC
>NZ_JAMOKF010000598.1 GCF_023656545.1 Micromonospora phytophila
CGGTAGTTGTCAAGTCAAACTGAGACGGTCTGTGTCTGTTGGGCTGGCTGGTTGATCCACGCTTGGTCGGGGAGTTTGGGTGCGCGTGGCCGGTGGTTGAACCTGTCCGGATGGGCAGCGTGAGCTGCGTCGAGGGTGGCCTGGCGTTGCTCGCGGATCTGGCTGGCGGTGCCGTAGTGCACCGATGCCGGGGTATGCCAGCCGATCCCGGAATGCCGGTGTTCGTGATTGTAGGCGGTGAAGAAGCCGTCGCAGAAGACTCTTGCGTCCGCGAGGGATCCGAACCTTTCCGGGAAGTCCGGCACGTACTTCATGGTTTTGAACTGGGCCTCGGAGTACGGGTTGTCGTTCGAGGTTCGGGGCCGTGAGTGCGAACGGAGCACACCGAGATCGACGAGCATTTCCGATACCGGTTTCGATGTCATGGCGCCACCGCGGTCGGCATGGATAGTGTGCGGCTCGATCCCGTTTTGCGTGATCGCGTCGGCGAGGAAATCGCGGGCCACGACCGCGTCCTCGCCAGCGGCGACACGCCAGCCGGTGACGTAACGTGAGTAGATGTCGATGATGACGTAGCACTTGAACCAGACGCCTTTGACTGGTCCTTTCAACGCGGTGATGTCCCAGGACCACACCTGACCGGGACCGGTCGCGACCAACTCGGGGCGCACCCGCGGCGGGTGACTGGCCAGTCGGCGTCGTTCCCGGCTCTGCCCCGCAGCACGGGCGATCCGGTACATCGTGGACATCGAGCAGTGGTAGCGGCCGGCATCGAGTTCCCTTGCCCAGACCTGCGGGATCGCCGAATCGGCGTAGGCGGGCGAGTTCAGCAGGGCCAGGACCTGGTCACGTTCAGCGGCGCTGAGCGCTTGCGGCGGCGGGGTCCGCGGCAGCCACGGCCCGTGCCGTGGTCCAACAGGCTTGGCCTGGCGGTAGTAGGTCGCCCGTGATGTTCCGGTCAGCGTGCACGCGCGTTGCACCGCTGTCCCGGCTTCACGAAGTTCCGCGAAGACGGCAGTCAGGATTTCTTCGGCGGGCTGTCGTTGTCCGCGCTCTCGGAGAGTTCTTCCAAGAGCGCGTGTGCTTTTCCCATAATATCGAGGGCCATGCGGGTCTTCTTCAGATCCGCTTGGAGTTTCTCGTTCTGCCGGCGTAGCTTCTCCAACTCCAATTGCTCGGCTGACTTCTTCACCCGCTGTCCCACAGGAATCGTTGCGGCATCCTCTTTCCGGCCGCCCGGATTGCCGAGCAGTCCGCCGTCACGAGCTCGTGTCCATTCGATGATGTGAGACGAGTACAAGCCTTCCCGGCGCAGGATCGCGCCCTTCTCCCCGTTCGGGGCGTTCTCGTACTCGGCGACCATCGCGAGCTTGTACTCCGGGCTGAAAACCCGCCGGGACGGCTTCGGCGCCGGATCGGCCCCGCCGCCAGACGCCGACTGCTTGCCAGATGAGGTGGACACGTACACAAGGATCTCCGATCCCCGTCCTCAGGTCAGCACCCCACTCACACGGGGTGTCTCACACCATCCTGACCAAGAGGGC
>NZ_JAMOKF010000071.1 GCF_023656545.1 Micromonospora phytophila
CAGGGCGACGGCCGGCGGGCGACAGCGCGACAGCCGGCGGGCGACGGGCGGAACCGCGCGGCCGGCGGCGGGAGCCGGGTCGCCGGTCCCGCCGACGCGCGGGTCAGTCCCAGCAGAGGCAGAACGGGTGGCCGGCCGGATCCGCGTAGACCCGGAAGCCCTCGCCCTCGCCGCGCAACCGCCGGGCCCCCAGCGCCAGCGCCGCCTTTTCGGCCGTCTCGATGTCGTCGACGGTGACGTCGAGGTGGAACTGCTGGGGTCGCTCCGGATCCGGCCAGGCCGGTGCACGCAGGTTGGGCGCCTTCTGGAAGGCGATCCGCGGCTGATGCCCCGGTGGGCCGCCGAGGACCACCCAGTCGTCGCCGTCGGAGTTGTCCTCGACCAACGACAGGCCGAGCAGGTCGGCGTAGAACCCGGCGAGGGCCCGGGGATCGGGGCAGTCGATCACCACTGAACGCAGGTGTCCAATCATGCCGGTCATCCTGCCCCGCAGGTACGACGGAAAACCTAGTCCTCGGCGAGCCGCCGTCCCGCGTCCCGGCAGGCGGCGAGCACCGCGCGGGCGTACTGCGCGCTGGCGCCGGCGAGGCCGCAGGCGGGGGTGATCACGACCTGCTCGGCGAGCTGCCGGCGCGGGAACCCGAGTCGGTCCCAGAGCTGGCGTACCCGGTCGGCGACCTCGGCGGAGGTCGGCGGGCGACCGTCCGGCGACGGCCCGGTCGACGCGGCGCCGGCCAGCAGCCCGAGCCCGGCGTCGATCGCCTCGCCCAGCGGGTCGAGATCGGTGACCAGGCTCAGGTCGAGGGCCACGCCGACCGCACCGGTCGAGCGGATCAGCTCCAGCGGCACGTCGGGCGCGCAGCAGTGCACCACGGTCGGCACCCCGACCGCCTCGACGACCGTGTGCAGCAGCGACCTCGCGAGGTTCGGGTCCACCGCCCGGTAGGCGCCGAGCCCGCTCTCGGTCGGCACCCGTCCGGCGAGCACGGTCGGCAGCGAGGGCTCGTCGAGCTGGAGCAGCACGGTGGCGTTCGGCAGCCGGCGCGCGACCGCCGCCACGTGGGTGCGCAGCCCCTCGGCGAGGGAGCCGGTGAGGTCCCGCACGGCGCCGGGATCGCGCAGCATCCGCCCGCCGATCGGCAGCTCCAGGCCGGCGGCCAGGGTGAACGGCCCGGCGGCCTGGATCTTGACCGGTCCGGCGTACCCCTCGGCCTGCTCGGCGAGCTGGTCGAGGTCGCGTTCCATCAGGTCACGGGCGCGGCGCAGGTCCCGTCCGGGGCGCGGCGCGATCCGCCACCGGGCCGCGTACACCTCGACGGGCAGCTCGACCAGCAGGCCGGCGGTCCGGCCGAGCAGGTCGGCGCCGGGGCCGCGGGCGGGCAGCTCCGGCAGGTGGGGCAGCGCGGGAAGCTCACCGAGGACGACCCGCTGTGCCTCGGCGATGTCGGTGCCGGGCAGCGAACCGATGCCGGTCGCCGCGCCGGCCGGCCAGGGCCACGCCTGATCTGTCACGGCCGAAGGGTATCCGGTACGCCGACCGCTCCGGTCGCGACGGCCGGGACCGGACCGCCAGGGGTGAACTCCCGACGCCGCGAGCCCCGCCGGTCGCGGAAAGGGCCGGTCAGTGGAGCAGCGGATCAGCCGGTGATGGTGGCGGAGCCGAGCACCACGTCGCCGGCCGGGTCCGGCCGGTACGCCACGATCGCCTGGCCGGCGGCCACCCCGCGGACGGGACGACGCAGCTCGGCCCGGAGCCCGTCGGCGGTCAGCTCGACCGTGGCCGGCACCACGTCGCCGTGCGCCCGAAGCTGCACCTCGCACTCGACCGGCGCGTCGGGGCGCGGGCCGCCGGTCCAGACGGGACGCTGGGCGCGCACCCGGGAGACCTCCAGCGCCTCGGCCGGGCCGACGGTCACCGTGTTGGTCTTGGGGGTGATGGAGAGCACGTAGCGCGGCCGGCCGTCCGGGGCCGGGCGGTCCAGGTGTAGGCCACGCCGCTGGCCGACGGTGTACGCGTACGCGCCGGTGTGGCTGCCGACCACGGCGCCGGTGGTGGCGTCGACCACGTCACCGGGCGTCTCGCCGAGCCGCCCGGCGAGGAAGCCGCGGGTGTCGCCGTCGGCGATGAAGCAGATGTCGTGCGAGTCCGGCTTGTCGGCCACGGCGAGGCCGCGGCGGGCCGCCTCGTCGCGGACCTGCGCCTTGGTGGAGTCGCCGAGCGGGAAGACGGACCGGTCCAGCTGCTGCCGGGTGAGCACCGCCAGCACGTACGACTGGTCCTTGGCCTCGTCGACGCTGCGGCGCAGCAGGCCGTCGGGGCCGAGCCGGGCGTGGTGACCGGTGACTACGGCGTCGAAGCCCAGGGCCACGGCCCGGTCCAGCACCGCGGCGAACTTGATCTTCTCGTTGCAGCGCAGGCAGGGATTTGGCGTACGACCGGCCGCGTACTCGGCGACGAAGTCGTCCACCACGTCTTCGTGGAACCGGTCGGCCATGTCCCAGACGTAGAACGGGATGCCGATCACGTCGGCGGCCCGGCGGGCGTCGCGGGAGTCCTCGAGGGTGCAGCACCCGCGCGCGCCGGTGCGGTAGGTCTGCGGATTACGGGCCAGCGCCAGGTGCACGCCGGTCACGTCGTGCCCGGCCTCGACGGCCCGTGCCGCCGCGACCGCCGAGTCGACCCCACCCGACATCGCCGCCAACACCCTCACCGACCCACCCCCTTCATCCCACCGAGCCTATCCCCGCCCCCGCCCGCACCCTTTCCTGCCGCCCCCGCTGCGTCCCACACCACCCCGCCCACCCACCCAGCCCGGCGATCTTGCACTTGTCGCCGCGGCGAAAGGGGTGAACGCCGCGATCCAGGGGCCGAAACTGCGAGGGCGGGGGTAGGGGCTCAGCGGGGGGTGCGGAGGGCGGCGGCACGGCGGGCGCGGTCGACCGCGGCCGGGAGTGCGGCGATCAGGGCGTCGACGTCGGCGGGGGTGCTGGTGTGGCCGAGGGAGAAGCGCAGCGAGGAGCGGGCGCGGTCGTCGTCGGCGCCCATGGCCAGCAGCACGTGCGAGGGCTGGGCCACCCCGGCCGAGCAGGCCGAGCCGGTCGAGCAGGCGATGCCCTGGGCGTCCAGCAGGAGCAGCAGGGCGTCGCCCTCGCAGCCGGGGAAGGAGAAGTGCGCATTGCCCGGCAGCCGGTCGGTCGGGTCGCCGTTGAAGATCACCTCGGGCACCGCGCGGCGGACCCGTTCGACGAGGTCGTCGCGGAGCGCGGCGACCCGGGCGGCGTACTCCTGCTGACCCTTGACCGCGGCCTCCACGGCGACCGCGAAGGCCACGATGCCGGCGGTGTCGAGCGTGCCGGAACGCACGTCGCGCTCCTGGCCGCCGCCGTGCAGCAGCGGGGTGGCCGGCACGTCGCGGGCGAGCAGCAGGGCGCCCACGCCGGTCGGCCCGCCCAGCTTGTGCCCGGTCACGGTCAGCGCGGCGACCCCGCTGGCGGCGAAGTCGACCGGCACCTGACCGACCGCCTGGATCGCGTCGGTGTGGAAGGGCACCCCGTGTTCGGCGGCGACCGCGGCCAGCTCGACGACCGGCTGCACGGTGCCGACCTCGTTGTTGGCCCACATGGCGGTCACCAGGGCGACCCGGTCGGCGTGCGCGGCCAGCTCGGCGCGGAGCTGGTCGGGGCCGAGCCGGCCGGCGGCGTCGGCGGCGAGCCAGCCCACCTCGGCGCCCTCGTGGCCGGTCAGCCAGTCCACCGCGTCGAGCACGGCATGGTGCTCGACCGCGCTGGAGACCACCCGGGTGCGCCGGGCGTCGCCGGCCCGGCGGGCCCAGAAGATGCCCTTGACGGCGAGGTTGTCGCTCTCCGTGCCGCCACCGGTGAAGATGACCTCGGAGGGCCGGGCGCCCAGGGCGGCGGCCACCCGCTCCCGCGACTCCTCCACCCGCCGGCGGGCACGGCGGCCCGACGCGTGCAGTGACGACGCGTTGCCGACCTCGCGGGCGGTGGCGACGTACGCCTCCAGTGCCTCGTCGAGCATCGGAGTGGTCGCCGCGTGATCCAGGTATGCCATCACGGTTCAGCCTAACGGCCGGCGCTGGACCGTCCGGACGCCGGAGTGGGCCCTCGGCCGCACCGGAGCCGGGACGGGAAGCGTCTCCTCCCCGCCCCGGCTCGGCGCCACCACGCCAACCGGCAGGTCGGGCGGTCCCGGGCGTCGGTCAGGCCGGTACGGCGGTGACCACGATGTTGTCGCGGTACTTGCGGGCCTTGGCATCGAACGGCCCGCCGCAGGTGATCAGGGTCAGCCGGGGCTTGCCGTCCCGGGCGAAGTACCGCTCCAGCGGAATCTTCGTCTTCTGGTACTCCTCCCGGGCGATCACCGTGTACGTCCGGGCCTTGCCGTCACTGCCGGTGACGGTCATGGTGTCGCCCTTGTCCAGCTCCCGCAGCCGGAAGAAGGCCCCCTTGCCCTGCTGGGCGCTCGCTGACCGAGGCCCGCCGGCAGCAGGCGACCCGGCACGGCGGACGGGTGGGACGCCTCCGGCGCTGGCGACGGGGCGCCCGCCGCCGTGGTGCTCGCGCCGCCGCCGCACCGGCGCAACCGCTGGACGCGCTGGGCGGTGACCGCGGCGACCGCGGTGGCCGCCGCGACCATCGGCGTGGTCGGCACCCTTGCCGTCCTCGACCCGGCCGGGCCCGAACCGGCCCCGACGCAGGTCGTGCTGGCCAGCGCGGCGCTGAGGGCGTACGGCGCGACGCCGCCGGACGCCAACGGCGAGGCCCGGGTCTTCGACAACGGCCGGCTGCACCTGCACGTGGCGAATCTCCCGGACGTACCGGGGTACTACGAGGTCTGGCTCATCAATCCGCAGACGATGGAGATGTTCTCGGTCGGTGTGCTGGGTGGCGAGTCGGATGAGCTGCTCCGGTTGCCACCGAACGTCGACCTTCAGGCATACTCGGTTGTCGACGTCTCCGCCGAGGCGTACGACAACAACACCGCCCACTCCGGCAAGAGCCTGCTGAGGGGCGCCCTGACGGGCTGATCGGCGGGCCGGCTCAGCTCCCCGGCCCGCCGATCAGCTCCCTTCCCCCTCGCGACGGGGACGGGACCCGCGTACAGCGAAAGAGTGGCCACCCCACGCGGGATGGCCACTCTTTCGCTGTAGGTGGGGCGGGGCGGTGCGGGAGCGCCGCCGACGGCGACGCCCCCGCTCCCGTCACTTGCGCTTGCGGATCTCCTCCGCGGCCTGCGGGACGATCTTGAACAGGTCGCCCACCACGCCGAAGTCGGCCAGCTCGAAGATCGGCGCCTCGCCGTCCTTGTTGACCGCGACGATGGTCTTCGAGGTCTGCATGCCGGCACGGTGCTGGATCGCGCCGGAGATGCCGAGCGCGACGTAGAGCTGCGGGGAGACCGTCTTGCCGGTCTGGCCGACCTGGAACTGGTGCGGGTAGTAGCCGGAGTCGACGGCCGCGCGGGACGCGCCCACGGCGCCACCGAGCAGGTCGGCCAGCTCCTCGACCAGCTTGAAGTTGTCGGCGTTGCCGACGCCGCGACCGCCGGAGACGACGATGCCGGCCTCGGTGAGCTCGGGGCGGGAGCCCCTCTGCTCGGCGACCCGGTCGACGACCTTGGCCAGCTTGTCGGTGTCGGTGACCGCCACCGTGAGCTGCTCGACGGCCGGGGTGGCCGGCGCCGGGGTCGGGTTGACCGAGTTCGGCCGGACGGTGACCAGCGGCAGGCCACGGGTGACCTTGGACTTGACGATGGTGGAGCCGGCGAAGGCCACCTGGGTGGCGGTGCCGTCGGCGTCGAGACCGACCACGTCGGTCAGGATGCCGTTGTCCAGCTTGACGGCCAGGCGGGCGGCGATCTCCTTGCCCTCCTGCGCGGAGGCGAGCAGCACGGCGGCCGGCTGCACCCGCTTGACCAGCTCGGCCAGCACGGTCGCCTTGGGGGCCACCAGGTAGCCGTCGATCTCCTCGCTCTCGGCCGCGTAGATCTTCTCCGCGCCGTACTCGCCCAGCTTGGCGCTCAGCGCCTCGGCGGCGCCGGGGCCGCCGAGCACGACCGCGCTCGGGGTGCCCAGCTCGCGGGCGAGGGTGAGCATCTCCAGGGTGACCTTCTTGACGCCGAATTCCCGGGTGGCTTCGACGACGACGAGAACCTCAGACATGTCCAGACCTCTCACACGAACTTCTCGGTGGCGAGGAACTCGACCAGCTTGACGCCGCCCTCGCCCTCGTCGGTGATCTTCGCGCCGCCGGAGCGCGGGGGACGCTTGGTGTGCTCCAGCACGGCGCTGGTCGCGCCGTCGAAGCCCACCTCGGCCGGGGCGACGCCCAGGTCAGCCAGGGAGAACGTCTGCACCGGCTTCTTCTTGGCGGCCATGATGCCCTTGAAGGACGGGTAGCGCGGCTCGTTGATGGTGTCCCAGACGGAGACCACGGCGGGGGTGGCGGCGGTGACCACCTCGTAGCCCTCCTCGGTCTGCCGCTCGACGGTCAGCGTGGCGCCGTCGACGGTGAGCTTGCGGGCGCCGGTCAGCGCCGCGACGCCCAGCCGCTCGGCGATCATGTGCGGCATGACCTGGACCCGGCCGTCGGTGGACTCGGCGCCGCAGATCACCAGGTCGGCGTTGAGCTGCCCGAGCGCGGCGGCGAGCACCTTCGAGGTGGCCACGGCGCAGGACCCGTGCAGGGCGTCGTCCACCACGTGCACGGCCTTGTCCGGGCCCATGGAGAGCGCCTTGCGGATCGACTCGGTCGCCCGGTCCGGACCCATGGTCAGGATGGTGACCTCGCCGCCGTGCGCCTCCTTGATCTTCAACGCCTCTTCGATGGCGTACTCGTCCATCTCGTTGATGACGTTGTTCGCCGAACCGCGGTCGACGGTGTTGTCGTCAGTGCGCAGGTTGCGGTCCGCGCCCGAATCGGGCACCTGCTTGACGAGTACGACGATGTTCATCGCGCTTCGACGACCCTCCTGTTTGGTGTTGCGATCGCTCGCCCGGTCTGGGGCGCAGCCTCGCGCGTCCGTTGACGCCCGGTCAACCGCGGGCTGCTGTGCAGTTGCCCACGGCGCAATGTTACCTGTCAGTAGCTTGCGCTCCCGAGGGCCTCAGAGTGACACAGCTCACCGGAGGCCGCGCGGCCGGGTAATCTGACAAATCGGGAGGTATACGGAATGTCGCGATCGCACGACGAGGACGCACCCCGGCGACCCTGCCGGCGGACGCTGCCCGAGGCGTACCGGTGCGCCTGCGGCCGGGTCCGCGACCGCTGCGTCACGGCGACGGTACGGGCACTCTGGTCGCCGCCCCACCACCCGCCCGCACCGACGGCACGGCTCACGCCGGCTCGGCCAGCGCATCCCTGATCCGGTCGATCACCGCCGCCTCCGCCGGGGCCACCCCCCGGTGCGCCCGGGCCACCTGCCCGGCGGCGGTGAGCACCACCTCCCGGTAGGTCGCCACGTCCTGCGGTGCCTTCTCCCGCAGGATCGCCACCGCCCGGCCCAACGCCGACAGCACCACCGGCTCGGTCTCCCCGGCCGGGTCGGGGGGCAGCTCCGGCAGCGGGCCGCTGGTCAGCGCCTCCCGCACCACGCCGCCGCTGCCGGCCACCGCCCCGGAGGCGGCGAAGCTCTCCCGGACCAGGGCCAGCATGCCGGGATCGGCGTTGGCCACCAGGGAGACCGCGCCGAAGGCACCCATCTTGAGAGTCAGCCGCTCCTCGGCCGTCAACCGCTGCATGATCACGGAGTGTAGACGTACGGGGTGGTGGTGGTGACCGGGACGAAGCCGAGCCGCTGGAGGATCGGGCGGCTCTCCTCGGAGGCGTCGACCTGCAACAGCGTCCGGTCGCGCTGGGCGGCCAGCCGGGCCCGGTGGCTGACCAGCGCCCGGTAGATGCCCTTCCTCCGCCACTGCGGCAGGGTGGAGCCACCCCAGAGGGTGGCGAACCCGGTCCCCGGCACGTACCGCACCCAGCCCGCGCTCACCACCTCCTCCCCCGCCTCGGCCACCACCACGGTGATCGACTGCGGGTCGGCGGTGATCTCCTTCGCCAAACCGCTCGCCAGGTGACTGCGGTCGGAGTTCCAGACCGCCTCCTCCATCGCCGCGATCCGCTCCAGGTCCGCCCGGGCGGTCACCTCACGCAGGCGTACGCCCTCGGCGACGACCGGGAGCGCGGCCGCGAGGGGCGCGACCGGGCCGATCACGACGGTCTCCCGCTCCTCCGGCACGAAGCCCGCCGCGCGCAGCCGGTCCGGCAGGTCGGCCGGCTCGTCGTGGCCATGCAGCTTCCACTCCACCGACTCGCCGCGGCCCCGGAAGATCGCCACCTGCCGGGCGATCAGCTCGTCCAGCGCCGCCCCGGCCAGCCCACCGAGGTCGGTGTAGGTGAGGAAGCCGCGGTGGTCGAGGCCGAGGAACCGGAACAGGGGGCCGTCCCGCTCCACGGTGGCCCCGGCCGGCAGCGGATCGGGCACGTGGGCGCGCAGCTGAGCGTCGTACGTGTTCCGCAGGGTCGTCACATCAAGATCCGTCACCGTTCCAGGCTACGACCGGGAGGAAGCGGATAATCGGCGCCATGTGGCAGGCGATCAGGCGGTGGTTCGACCCGCGCGAGCTGCGGGCGGTCGGCAGCACCCCGGACTACCGCTTCTCGCTGGCCAACGAACGCACCTTCCTGGCCTGGCTGCGCACTGGGCTGGCGCTGGTCGCCGGTGGGCTCGCCGCCGCCCAGTTCCTGCCGCCACTGCCGCTGGCGCACCTGCGCGAGGTGATCGCCGTCGCGCTGCTGCTGCTCGGCGGCACCGTCGCGGTCCGGGCGGTCGACCACTGGGCGCGTACCGAACGGGCCATCCGGCTCGGCGAGGAGCTGCCCGCCTCCCGCTTCCCGGCCGTGCTCGCCCTCGCCGTCGGCCTCGGCGCGCTGCTGCTGGTGGCGGCGGTGCTGGCCCGAGCGCTCGGCGAGCGGTGACCGCCGACCGCCAGCCCGGGAAACCGGCGGACGGCCCACGACCGCCGGCCGGTGGGTCGGGGCAACCGCAGCGCGACCCCGGGCTGCAACCCGAGCGGACCCGGCTCGCCTGGCGGCGCACCGCCCTGGCGCTGACCGTGATCATGATCTTGACCGTGCGGCTCGCCCTCACCGCAGACCCGCCCCCGGGCGACGCGCTGGGTGCGCTGGTCGCCGGGGTCGCCGTCCTCGGCTGGGGCGCGACGCTGGCGGTCTGCTGGCGGCGGGCCACCGGCGCCGGACCGGCCCGCACCGACGGGCGGTCGCTGCCGCTGGTCGCCCTGGCCACCGCCGGCTACGCGCTGCTCGGCACGGTGCTGGCGACGCGCGGGCTGTGGTGACGGGAACGGGTGCGCCATGATTGGGGCATGGCCCGGTTGTACGTCCTCCTCTTCCTGGCGCAGATCGTCCTCGCCGTCTGCGCCCTGATCAGCTGCCTCTCCGCCGAGGAGGGCGAGATCCGCGCCCTGCCCCGGATCGCCTGGGTGCTGATCATCCTGTTCTTCCCGCTGCTCGGATCGATCGCCTGGTTCGTCGCCGGCCGCGAGCGCGTGCCCGGTCGTCCCGCCGGCGGGGCGCCGAAGGGCCGGGTCCTGCCGACCCGCGAGCGGCCCCGCCCGGTCGCGCCGGACGACGACCCCGAGTTCCTCCGTTCGATCGAGGAGCGGTCCCGGCACCAGGACCAGGAACTCTTCCACCGCTGGGAGGAGGACCTGCGCCGCCGCGAGGACGACCTGCGCCGCCGGGACGGCGAACCGCCCCGGGAGGAGGACCGCCCCGAGGTGTAGGTGGGTGGGTCACACCCGACGCTTGAGCCCTCGCACCGCCAGCGGCGCGAAGATCACCGCGATCCCGGCGCCCCAGAGCAGCGTCTGCAGCACCGGGCCGGCCACCGGGCCGGAGACCAGCAGGCCGCGCAGCGCGTCGGCCACCACGGTCACCGGGTTGACCTCCACCCAGTTCTGCAACCAGCCCGGCATCCGGTCGGTGGGCACGAAAATGTTGCTGGTGAAGGTCAGCGGGAAGATCACCATGAAGCCGAAGATCTGCACCTTCTCCGGCTCGCTCACCAGCACGCCGACCAGCACCGAGATCCAGGACGCGGCGAGCGTGAACGCCAGCAGCAGCGCGAACGCGGCGACCACGCCGAGCAGCCCGTTGCCCACCCGGAAGCCCAGGATCGCCCCGACGCCGAGCAGCAGCGCGATCGACCAGGCCTGTTTGACCGTGTCGGCGATGATCCGGCCCGCCAGCGGCGCCCACCGGGCGATGGGCAGGGCCCGGAGCCGGTCGAAGACCCCCTTGGTGAGGTCGTTGTTCAGCCCGAACCCGGTGGTCATGGTGGCGAAGAGCGCGTTCTGCACCATGATGCCGGGCAACATGAAGGTGAGGTACTCGCCGGAGGAGCCCGCGATGGCGGTGCCGAAGACGTAGGTGAACAGCAGCACGAACATCACCGGCTGGATGCTCAGGTCGAGCAGCTCCATCGGGTTGTGTTTGATCTGCACCAGGCTGCGCCAGGCCAGCGTGAAGGTGTGCCGCAGCCCGGCGGCGACACCGAGCCGGCGGGCCGGGGCCAGCGGGGCGGTCAGGGTGGCGGCGGTCATGCCGGGGTCCTTTCCAGGTCGTTGCCGGCCGGGGCGTCCTCGGCCCGGTGGCCGGTGAGGGAGAGGAAGACCTCGTCCAGGCTGGCGCCGCGCAGCGCCAGCTCAGCGACCGTGATCTCGGCGGCCTCGAGGCGACGCACGACCGCCGGCAGCACGCCGGGGTCGTTCACCGCGACGGTGACCGCGCTCTGGGCCACCTCGGGGGTGGCGCCGGACACCTCGCCGGCGATGCTGGCCACCGTGGCCAGGTCGCTGGCGTCGGCCGGCCGCACGGTCAGGGTCTGCCCGCCGGTCTTGGCCTTCAGCTCCTCCGGGGTGCCCTGGGCGATCACCCGGCCGTGGTCGACCACGGCGATCTCGCCGGCGAGTTGGTCGGCCTCCTCCAGGTATTGCGTCGTCAGCAGCACGGTCACCCCGTCGGCGACCAGGGTGCGCACGATGTCCCACAGCTCGTTGCGGCTGCGCGGGTCCAGCCCGGTGGTCGGCTCGTCGAGGAAGAGCACCTGCGGCCGGCCGACCAGGCTGGCGGCGAGGTCGAGGCGGCGGCGCATGCCGCCGGAGTACGTCTTGGCGGCCCGGTCGCCGGCGTCGCTGAGCTGGAAGTCGGCGAGCAGTTCGCGGGCGCGCCGCTTGGCGTCAGCCCGGCTCAGGCCGAGCAGCCGGCCGATCAGCAGCAGGTTCTCCGCGCCGGTCAGGGTCTCGTCGACCGAGGCGTACTGGCCGGTCAGACCGATCAGCTGGCGCACCTGGTGGGCGTCGCGTACGACGTCGTAGCCGCCCACGGTGGCGTGCCCCTCGTCGGCGCGGAGCAGGGTGGCGAGCACCCGTACCGCGGTGGTCTTGCCCGCGCCGTTCGGCCCGAGCAGCCCGAAGACGGTCCCGGTGGGGACCGCCAGATCAACTCCGTCGAGAGCGGTGGTGGCGCCGAAGCGCCGCACCAGACCCTCGGCGCGGATCGCGTAGTCCATCGCAACTCCTGTCGTCTTCACTGGTGGCACCACCATGGCCGACGGGGCTGACATTCCGTCGGTCCGGCGCTGACGTTACGACGACAGGTACTGACATTCCGCTGGTTTTTGCTGTTGGGAGAACCCGCGCCGCCGTCGCCGGGCGTGCCGGCGACGGCGGCGCGTGCGACTCAGGCCAGGTTCGACGAGCGGGGGTACGCGTCGGCCGGGTCGGTGAGCACATTCACCAGGTACGGCACGCCGGCCTCGAACGCCCGGTGCAGCGCCGGGCCCAGGTCGGCGGCCTTCGCCACCGTCTCGCCGGCCCCGCCCAGGGCGCTGACCACCTGGTCGTAGCGCAGCTCCGGCTGGAGGTCGGCGGCGACGTCGTAGCCGTACATGGCCCGCATCGGGTGCTTCTCCAGCCCCCAGATGCCGTTGTTGCCGACCACGATCACCACCGGCAGCTTCTGCCGGGCCAGGGATTCCACGTCCATCAGCGAGAACCCGGCGGCGCCGTCACCCATGAGCACGCAGATCTGCCGGTCCGGGTGGCTGACCCGGGCCCCCATCGCGTAGCCCATGCCGGTGCCCAGGCAGCCGTACGGGCCGGGGTCGAGCCAGGTGCCGGGCTGTGCCGGCTCCAGGTAGCGGCCGGCGTACGAGACGAAGTCGCCGCCGTCGCCGATGGTGATCGCGTCCCGGGCGAGGACCTTGCGCAGCTCGCCGTAGACCCGGGCGGGCCGGATCGGGTCGGTGTCGGCGGCCATCTCCTCGGCGTCGCGGGCCTTCGCGGCGTCCTCGGCGGTGCGAAGCTGCGCGACCCAGTCGGCGTGGTCGGCCCGGTCGCCCGGGTGCTCGGCCAGCGCGGACAGGATCAGCCGCAGGTCACCGGCGGGGGCAGCGGCCGGCTGGACGTGCCCGGCCCGCTGGCTCGGCGCGTCGACGACGTGCACCACCTTCGCGTCGCCGAAGTCGCCGAAGCTCAGCCGGAAGTCCAGCGGGGTCCCGATCACCACGACCACGTCGGCGCCCTTGAGCGCCACCCGGCGGGCCTTGGCGAAGGCGAGCGGGTGCTCCGGCGGCAGCGCCCCCCGGCCCATCCCGTTGGTGAAGACCGGGACCTGCAACGCCTCGGCCGCCTCGCGCAGGGCGGCCACCGCGTCACCGGCGTAGACGTCGGACCCGGCGATGATCACGGGGCGGGCGGCGGCGGCGATCAGCGCCGCCGCCTTCGCCACCTCGTCCGGGTCGGGCTCGATCGGCGCGATGCCCGGCAGTGCCGGCAGCTCAGCGTCGGAGACCGAGAAGACCGCTTCGAGGGGGAAGTCGAGGAAGACCGGACCCCGGTGCGGGGTGAGCGCGGCGGTCAGCGCCGCGGTCACCGCGCGCGGGATGTCGTCGGGGCTGAACACCGTCTCGGCGTGCTTGGTGACCGGGGCGACCAGCGGCAGGTGGTCCATCTCCTGGAGGCTGCCCGAGCCCCAGCGGAACTGCGGGGCCCGCCCGCCCAGCACCAGCACCGGCGAGGCGTTGAAGTACGCGCTGGTCAGCCCGGAGATGCCGTTGGTGACGCCCGGCCCGGCGGTGAGCACGGCGAGGCCGGGGCGCCGCTGCAGCTTCGCCACCGCCTCGGCGGCGAAGACCGCCGACTGCTCGTGCCGCACGTCGTAGATCGGGAAGTCGCTCTTGTGCGCGGCGTCGTAGAGCGGGAAGACGTGCCCGCCGGAGAGGGTGAACATCTCCCGCACCCCGTACGCGCGCAGCGCCCCGAGCGCGAGCTCCCCGCCGTGGCCTTCGATCCGCTCCGTCATCGCCGCTTCCCTTCATCCCGCCCGGGCCTGGTCCCGCATGGCCTTCGTCCGCATGACCGGAGTCACACGCTACTCACCGGTAGGCGGAATGTGAACCGTTCTCGGCTCGGGTGTCGGGACGGACCGGCGGCGCGTACCGCCGGTCCGGGGCCCGATCAGCGGCCGGTGAAGTCCGGCTTGCGCTTGGCCACGAAGGCGGCCATGCCCTCACGCCGGTCGTCGGTGGCGAAGAGCGCCGCGAAGAGCTGGCTCTCCCACGCCAGGCCGGAGTTCAGGTCCATGTCCAGACCGCCGTCGACCGCGAGCTTCGCCGCCCGCAGGGCCTGCACCGGGCCGGTGAGGTACGGGCGGACGAGCTCGACCGCGGTGTCGTAGACCTCGGCGGCCGGGGCGACCCGGTCGGCCAGGCCGATCCGCAGCGCCTCCTGGGCGTCGACCATCCGGCCGGACATGATCAGATCCTTGGCACGGGCCGGACCGACCAGGCGGGCCAGCCGCTGGGTGCCGCCGGCGCCGGGGATGATGCCCAGCTTGATCTCCGGTTGGCCGAGCTTGGCGTCCTCGGCCACCACCCGCCAGTCGCAGGCCAGCGCCAGCTCGCAGCCGCCGCCGAGGGCGTAGCCGGTGATCGCGGCGACGACCGGCTTGGGGATCCGGGCGATCGCGCCGAGCGCGCTGGACAGGTCGGCCGCCCGCTCCGCCATGTCCACGTAGGACATGTCGGCCATCTCCTTGATGTCCGCGCCGGCGGCGAAGACCTTCTCCCCGCCGTACACGATGACGGCGCGAACGCCGGGATCGGCGGTGGCCGCCGTGGCGGCGGCGCGCAACTCCTCCTGCACCTGGGTGTTGAGGGCGTTCATCGGCGGCCGCTCCAGCCGGATGGTGCCGATGCCGTCCTTGGATTCCAGCCGCACGAACTCGCCCACGCTGCACCCTCACTTCCTCGTCGAAGTCGTGCCAACCTTACGACCCGGCTCGTTGGGGTAAGTAGTGTGGTGTCAGGCCAGCCACCGGGAGTGCTGCCATGATCACTTATTACGACGACAGGTCGGTGCAGGTCACCTCCACCGCGGTGCGGGTGGACGGTCGGACGTTCCCGCTGGCCGAGATCACCATGATCTGGCACCGCCGGGGCGACCGCTCCTGGCGGGCACTCGCCGGCCGCGGCGCGATCGGCGCGGCGCTGGCCGGCCCGCTGGTCGCCGCCGCGCTCGGCATCGCGCTGGCCCTCTGGCTGGACCGCTCCCTCACCGTCACGATCGCCATCGTCGGCGCCTCGGTGCTGATCGGGCTCGCCGTCGCACCGGTCGCCGACTTCCTCTTCGAGCACCTGGACCGCTCGTACGCCCGGGGCAGCCGGCAGTTGGAGATCTGGGCGCGCTGGCGCGGCCAGCCGGTACGGCTGCTGCACACCGGCGACGCGCTGCGCTTCGGCCAGATCTACCGGGCGGTGCAGCGGGCCGTGGAGGCAGGCCAGCCGGTGCCACCCCGCCGCCGCTGACGACGATCGCCGGCCCCGCCGGACACGGGCGCCGGCACCACAACCGCGGACGAGACCGGCCCAGATCGCAGACGAGGCGGGCCTGAGGCCGTCAGAACTCGATCGGTTCGTCCGCCAGCATGCCGAGGCCTCGCAGCAGCCCGAAGACGTCCTGCTCGCCCCAGAACTGGACGATCCGCCCGCCCGCCAGCCGGTACATCTTGCAGGTGCTCTGCACCGCCGTCGCACCGGTAGCGTCGCGCCGGTAGGTCTGCGCCAGCGACACGACCACCCGGTCGCCGGCCGCGAACAGCTCCACGATTTCCTGGTCGAGCACGGTCAGGCCCGGGGACGAGACGGCCCCCTCCACGAAGCGCCGGCCCCGCACCCGGGTGCCGGAACCGTAGATCAGCACGTCCTCGGCGACCACCGCGCGCAGCTCGGCCAGGTCCTTCGTGACGAAGGTCCGCAGGTAGCGGCGGACCACCTCGGCGTTGCGCTCCTGCTCCGTCATACGCCCCGACGCTACCGGGGCATCCCCTTCGACACCGCCCCACTAGTGTCCTGAGTCGTTGGAGAGTTGATTAATTCTGGTGCAGTAGTTGGCGAGGCTGTCCAGGATCTCGTCGGCGGTCTTGACCCAAACGAAGGGCTTGGGGTCCTCGTTCCATGCAGCGATCCAGGCGTTGACGTCGGTTTCGAGGTCTTTGACGCTGCGGTGGCTGCTGCGGCGTAGCTTGCGGCGGGTCAGTTCGGCGAACCAGCGCTCGACCAGGTTGAGCCAGCTGCCCGAGGTCGGGGTGAAATGCAGGTGGAAGCGGGGATGCGCGGCCAGCCAGGTCCTGACCGCCGGGGTCTTGTGGGTGGCGTAGTTGTCGCAGATCAGATGGAGATCCAATTCGGGCGGGGTGTTCGCGTCGATGGTCTTGAGGAACCGCAGGAACTCCTGATGCCGGTGGCGGCGCTGGTGCTGGCCGATCACCTTGCCGGTGGCCACGTCCAGCGCCGCGAACAGGCTGGTGGTGCCGTACCGGATGTAGTCATGGGTCTGCCGCCCAGGCACACCCGGCATCATCGGCAGCGTCGGCGCGCTGCGGTCCAACGCCTGCATCTGGGATTTCTCGTCCACCGCGAGGACCATGGCTTTGTCGGGCGGGTCGAGATACAACCCGACCACGTCGCGGACCTTCTCGATGAACTGTGGGTCCTTGGACAGTTTCCACGTGTCCACCAGATGCGGTTTGAGGCCGAACGCCCGCCAGATCCGCGACACCGCGGTCTGGTTCAACCCGACCGTCTTGGCCATCGACCGCGTCGACCAGTGCGTGTCGCTGTTGGTGGGCGCCTCTTCCAGGGTCTTCACGATCACCGCCTCGACCTGCTCATCGGTGATCTTGCGAGCGGCGCCAGGGCGGGGCTCGTCGGACAGGCCCTCCAGACGGTCACGAACAAACCTGGCCCGCCACTTGTTCACCGTCTGCGGCCACACGCCCAACGCCGCGGCGACGTCCTTGTTCGTCGTACCCTCAGCACACGCCAACACGATCCGCGCCCGCAACGCCAACGCCTGCGCCGTTTTCGCCCTACGCGACCACGACAGCAAGGTCTCACGTTCCACATCGGACAACACAAGCTCGGCCTTCGGGCGACCCGTTCGCGGCATACCCACAGCCTAACCAACTTTGGTAACGAATCAACGACTCAGGACACTAGCGGCTCGCACCGCCGAGCCGGCATAAAGGCCGTGGAACCGCTTCTGTGCCGGGTTTCGGTCCTGAGGCCGGGTGCATCCTGGCGGCCCGCGGAGGAGTGCGGGTGTTTGCCGACGGGTGCTTAAGCTTAGTGATGACCCTCTATTACCGGGACGACGCGGTGCAGGTGACCTCGGAGTCGATCCGGGCGGGTGGCCATGCCGTCGCGATAACCGACGTGACGTTCGTCTGGCACGCCCGGGGCCGGACCACGGCGGCGGTGCGGGGGCGGGTGCTGGGGCGAGGCGTCCTGGTCCTGCTGCTGTCGTTGCCTCCGCTGGTCGCGGTGGTCTGCGTACTCTCGCTGGCGTGGTCGGCGCAGGACCGGGGCGAATGGCAGCTGGCGCTGATCATCCTCGCCGCGTGCGCGGTGGGCGCGCTGGCCCTGACCCCCTTCCTGGAGATCCCGCTCAGCTGGCTGGACCGCTCCTACGAGCGGGGCAGCAAGGTGCACGAGCTCTGGGTGCAGCACCACGGCCGAGAGGTGATGCTGCTGCGCACGCCGGACGCGCTACGGTTCGGCCAGATCTACCGGGCTGTGCAGCGTGCCGTCGAACAGCAGGGGGAGCATCGATGACCAGTCGACGCGGCGAGGCCGCCGCCCTGGCCGGGCTGCTCACCGCCGCCGGGATCGCCCATCTGGTGCGGCCCGGGATCTACGACCCGATCGTGCCGCGTGCGCTGCCCGGGCCGGCCCGCTTCTGGACGTACGCCAGCGGGGTAGCGGAGCTTGCGGTGGCGGCGGCGGTGGCGCGTCCCGCGACCCGCCGTGCCGGCGGGCTGGCCGCCGCGGCACTCTTCGCGGCGGTGCTGCCGGCGAATGTGCAGATGGCCGTGGACTGGCGGCACCGCCCGGCCGCCCAGCGGGCCGTGGCCTACGGCCGGTTGCCGTTGCAGGTCCCGCTGATCTGGTGGGCGGCCCGCGTCGCCCGCACCCGGCCATGACACCGCGTAATTGACGAACCGGGTGTGCATCACCCCGGCCGGAGATCTCCGCAGTGGACGGTGTCACCCGTCGACCCCGACGCGGTCTGAGGGCCGCCCGTGCGGAGCGACCCGGCGGTCGGCTTCGAGGGCGTGAGCAGTGCGTCGCCGGCCGGGGTGCCGGCGCTGCCGGGACGCCCGGGTCGGGTTGGCCGTCGGCTCAGCTCAGCGGCAGGGTCGGCCCGCCCCGCTCGTGCGGCGGTTCGTGCGCGGGCGACGCACACTTGGTGCCATGGCGATTCCCCTCCCCCGGCCCACCGCGGTCGTCGGTCTCACCCGCTCCGCCCTCGACCAGGCCCTCGGTTCGGCGGCCTCGTTCGCCGCCGTGCCCACCCGCGCGTTCGCGGTGCTGGACGGGGTGGAGGCGCTGCTGGCGCGGATCAACGGGGTGGTGGACCGGATCGAGCAGACGCTGGACCGCACCGACCGGGTGCTCACGGACGCCGAGACCGCCGTCCGGGAGGTGGCGGTGATCAGCGCCGCCGCAACCACCGCGATCGAGAACGCCACCGAGGTGGCCGCCGCCGCGGCCGTGGTGGTGGGCGAGGCGGAACAGGTGTCGGCCGCCGCCGCGCTGGTGGTCGGCGAGGCGGACAAGGTGGCCCGGACGGCCGGCGTGGTGGTGGCCGAGGCCGACTCGGTGGCGGGCCGGGCGGCCGGCACGGTGGGCACCGCGGCGGAGGCGGCGGCCACCGCGGCTGAGCTGATGGCGTCGTACGAGCCTGCGCTGCGCCGGGCCGCCCCGATGGCGACCCGCTTCGTTGAGCAGCTCAGCCACGAGGAGGTGACCGCCGCGATCCGGCTCGTCGACGAGCTTCCCAAGCTCAAGCAGCACCTGACCGCGGACATCCTGCCGATCCTGGCCACCCTGGACCGGGTCGGCCCGGACCTGCACGACCTGCTCGACGTCACCCGCGACCTCAAGCTCGCCGTCGCCGGCATCCCGGGCCTGGGCATGCTCCGCCGGCGCGGCGAGAAGCTCACCGACGACGCCGAGGTCTGAGGCTCCTCCGACCACCGGCGTCCGCCGGTTGAACGGGTGCCCGGGTCAGCAGTCGCAGGCGACCGTGGACCGCGGTGCGGTCAGCTCGTCGGCCGGGCGCCGGGCCGGCCCGTGAGCGGTGACCACCGGCAGCCCCTCGCGGACCCAGTACTCGTAGCCGCCGAGCATCTCCTTGACCGCGAAGCCGAGCCGGGCGAACTCCAGCGCCGCCCGGGTCGCCCCGTTGCACCCGGGGCCCCAGCAGTAGGTGACCACCCGCGACCCGACGGGCACCAGGTCGGCGGCGCGGACGGCAATCTCGGCGGTCGGCAGGTGCACGGCCCCCGGCAGGCGCCCCTGGTCCCAGGCGGCGACACCGCGCGAGTCGACCACCACCAGGCCGGGCAGTCCGGCGGTCAGGTCGGCGTGCACGTCGCTGACGTCGGTCTCGAACCGCAGCCGGGTCGAGAAGTGGGCGGCGGCGGTGGCCGGGTCGGCGGCGGGTACGGCGAAGGTCTGCGTCATGCCGTCGATCCTCCGGCGGTGCCGCCGGCCGGAGCAGTGGCGGGAACGACGCCCTGCGCTAACATCCCGCCATGCCCCGTCGAGCCGACCGCACGGTGGCCGTGCTGGCGTACCCGGGGATGTCGGTCTTCGAGACCGGCATCGTCACCGAGGTGTTCGGGCTGCCCCGGCCAGAGTTCGACGTCGACTGGTACGAGCTGGCCGTGTGCGCGGAACGGCCCGGGGTGGTGCCGGTGGTCGGCGGGGCCGGCCTGCACACGCCGTACGGGCTGGACGTGCTGGCCGCCGCCGCGACGGTGATCGTGCCGGGGGTCTGCGACGTCACCGCCGACCCGTCGCCCGAGCTGGTGGCGGCCCTGCGCCGGGCGCACCGCGACGGCGCCCGGATCATGTCCATCTGCTCGGGGGCGTTCGCGCTGGCCGGCGCCGGGCTGCTCGACGGCCGGCCGGCCACCACGCACTGGCGGTACGCGGACCTGCTGGCCCGCCGGTTCCCGCAGGTCGACGTCCGTCCCGACGTGCTCTACCTCGACGACGGCGACGTCCTCACCAGCGCCGGCAGCGCGGCCGGCCTGGACCTCTGCGTGCACGTGGTACGCCGCGACCACGGCGCGGTGATCGCCAACGCGGTGGCCCGCCGGCTGGTCATCCCGCCGCACCGCGACGGCGGGCAGGCGCAGTTCGTCGAGGCTCCGGTGACCGTCGACCCGGACGACGACCGGATCGCCGGCAGCATCGCCTGGGCGTCGGCGCACCTGACCGAGCCGCTCACCGTGGCCCGGCTCGCCCGGCAGGCGCACATGTCGCCGCGCACCTACCTGCGGCACTTCGCCCGGGCCACCGGGACCAGCCCGATCCGGTGGCTGGTCGACCAGCGCGTCCGGGCGAGCCTTGCGCTGCTGGAGAGCACCGACGCGCCGGTGGAGGAGATAGCCGCCGCGGTGGGCTTCGACAGCCCGGTCACCTACCGGCACCACTTCGGCCGGGCCATGCGGACGTCGCCGTCGGCGTACCGCCGGGCCTTCCGCACGGCCGCGACGGGCGAAGGGCCGACGCGGCGGCCGCGCGCCGCTCAGTCCGGCACGTAGAGCTCCTCAATCTCGGCCCGGCGGGGT
>NZ_JAMOKF010000599.1 GCF_023656545.1 Micromonospora phytophila
CGCCAGCCGCCGGGCGTCAGGCGTGACGGCCGCAGAGCGACAGCGGCAGCGGCCGGTGCGCGCCCTGGCGGCGGCGCGTGCGGCCCGTTGCGGGCCGCCTTGAAGACGTACAGAAACTTTGAACCAGTCAGCCGGCAGCCGGGCGGGCGTCACCCAGGGCGCGCCACCACTCGCGGTCGATCGAGAGGTCGCCGGAGTCCAGGTCCTGCTCGAATCTGAACGCATCTACGGGGGCTGGCTCCCCGCTCATGAGGCCGGTGATGTGCGCGGGCAACCTCACCTGATGGTCGCGGACGTAGTGCGCAAGCCCTTCTGGCCAGATGAAATGACGCCCGTCCGTCAGCTCCGCTGAACCGTTCCCAACGCCGCACAGGCGACACGGTGAAAGCCCCGCCGCCGCGACCCACGCGGTTCCGGACGAGAGGTAACGCGCTACCCGGTCGCTCTCGTTAGGGTCCAGGCCCTCGTCAACGAACTGGTTGACGTCCGGCCAACCCGGCTCATCCGAACCCCACCAGTAGCCGATCAGACGGAGCGTCCTGCCACGTACGGTCTCTGCCATCCCCCTAGGTTCACACTCGCTCCACGGCTGGCCGCGACCGGGGCTTGACCACAAGAGGAGCGTCCAACTTCGCCGGCAGCCCGTTTGTCCGACTCCGGGTGATGCTTGACGTCGTGGCCTCACCTGATGCTTGACATGATCGCGACAACCGCGCGGCTCGCGGCCAGATGAAGCCGTTGCTGCGCCTCAAGGCTCCGCGTTTGTGGTTGGTCGTACTCTGCGGGCATGACGACGGGGCGGGCGAGTGGATTGACCACACCACAGGGCCATTTTTGGCACGCCGCTCTGCTTGGAGATCGTTCGCTGGCGCGTCGGCTGCAATCGCGGGCGATGCAAGACACGAAAGCCTTAGCCGCGGTGCTGGAGGGCATGTTCATCGTGGTGATCGGCTGGCTGCGCCAGAACCGGTTCGGCCCCGTGGAGATTCGCCTGTTCTCCGAGCGGGTGACGGAGCGTATCCAAGCCGAGCAAAGCGTCACTACGGATGAGGTATCGCGGCTCATTCATCGCGAGCTGGAAGACGCGGCTACCGATGATGACGTCGCCCCAGCGCATCGTGTCTGGGCGCAGAAGGAGGTGATCGCTACCGCTACGCGCGAGCTCAAGCTCACGCCGGGCGAGATCGACCGCATGATCAGCAACGCAGAATGGCTTGCGAGGCAGTGGGGTATCGAGCTCAGGCCCTACCGCCCCGGCCTGATCATGCGCTGGCGATTCGAGCTTGCAGAAGGCCGCTGGTATGGGCCCTCCGCCCGAGACCGCTGGAGAGCCGAGCGAATGGGAGCCTTCATTGCCTGGCTGCGTCCCCCGTCCGAGACTAAGTGCTTCTCGTCGTTAATTCGTCGGGGGTTGCGTCCAGGCGGTGGGGTCGTTGAGGTAGAGGCCGCAGGCGCAGTCGAGGGCTTCTTCCGGGCTGCCTGCGGGCAGCCCGTTGGGCAGGACGGAGT
>NZ_JAMOKF010000600.1 GCF_023656545.1 Micromonospora phytophila
GGCCCCGCCGCCAGACGCCGACTGCTTGCCAGATGAGGTGGACACGTACACAAGGATCTCCGATCCCCGTCCTCAGGTCAGCACCCCACTCACACGGGGTGTCTCACACCATCCTGACCAAGAGGGCCGCGCATCGACGATGAGGACCAGGTCTAGGCCGTCATAGGCAGACGGAGGCGACCAACGATGACCACAGGAATGCACGACGGTGAGTTAGGCTGTTCGGTCATGCCCTCGGAGAACGTCACGTCCCACCCCGTGCAGCTGCACTACGTCCTCACGTCGGACGACCTGCTAGACGGCTTCGCCGCCCAGCACCGCAGCATCCCGCGTCCCTGGTATCTGCGGTGGCTGAGCACTCTACTGACTATCGGCCTGCTCGCTGTCGTCTTCGTTTTTTCTGCGGTGTCTGGAGATGTGGCGGCGGGAGCCGCTGTGATGGGTGCCGTCGTGGTGTTCCTCGTGGTGGTGCCCGTCGTCGTCGGGTTCAGCCTGCTGCTGCGCCGGATCTTCGGCGGCTCTCGCTGGATCTACCGGCTTCAGGTTCGGCAGATCATGCGCGGCAATCCTGCGCTGTCCCAGCCCATGCAGGCCACGGTTACCGACACCGGGGTGCATCTCAGTAGCGCCGCCGGACAATCGACGACAAGTTGGGCTCAGCACCCGGTGCACGTCGAGACCGATCGGTCGTTTGTCCTGCTTGCATCGGAGCGCCGCGGCGGAGCGGTGCTCGTGCTGCCGAAGCAGGGGCTCGGTGCGGCGGGCCCTGCATCGCTGCGCTCGTTGCTCTCCGTCCACTCCCGCCGAATTTCCTGACCCGGACAGCGCCGCGTCCTGAGGGACCGGCGGAAGCAGCGAGAAGGCAGCGAACGCGTCGCCTGCGAGCGGTTGATGGCGATAGCAGGCGGGGTCGTAACCGTGCTGACAGGTACGGGATGAAACCCAGCGACAGCAGACGATGCGCCGCACCCGCGTTCACACCGAAGTGTCGGTTGGTCCTTCGGTTCCAGCGTTGGCTGTGCGTGACACCATTGCTCTCATGGACGACACGGTGCGGGAGCTGCTTGCCGCTCGCGACGGTCATTTCTTGTTGGAATCAGGCCATCACGGGCATCTCCTGCTCGACCTCGACGCCATGCTGTGGCGGCCCGCAGCCGTCGAGCCGCTCGCGCTGGCGCTTTCCGAATCGCTCAGCGCCTACAACGTCGAGGCCGTGGTGGGTCCTCTCGTCGGTGGTGCACTGCTCGCTTACCGAGTCGCTGAGCGGCTAGCCCTGCCGTTTGCCTACGCCGAGCGCGTCGCGTATGCGCCTGGCCAGTTGTACTCCGCCCGCTACCGACTGCCTCAGAGCCTGGTAAATAAGGGTTTCAGGTGTGCTGGTGGCGGGCGAGGCGGCGGGTCATGACGATGATCATGGCCCATTGGACCATCGCGGCGTGGTGGTCGGGTAGCCGTTCGTAGTCTCGGACCGTG
>NZ_JAMOKF010000601.1 GCF_023656545.1 Micromonospora phytophila
CGATCGCCGTGCAGGCCGCCCTGCGGCTGACCGGCAGCACCGTCGGCGGACCGCTGTTGGACATTCCGGTCGGCACCGTCATCCTCGCCGAGGCCCGCTGCGAGCGCCCCCTCGGCCCGTCGCCGACCCCGAGCGCCACGCAGCCCACACCCGCGCCGACGCAGCCCACCGCCGGCCCCACGGGCGCGCCGACACAGCCGCCGACGGTCAGCCCGACGGTCATCCCGACGCTGCCGGTCACCGGCGGTGACGCCGCCGGCCTGTGGTGGCTGTTGGGCACCGGGGCCGCCATGGTCGGCGTCGGCACCGCGGCCCGCGTGGTCCTGCGCAGGACCCGGACGTCGCTGGACGCCTGACAGCGACACCTGACCGCCACCTGAGGGGGTTGCCGACCGGAGGGTCGGCAACCCCCTCAGCGCCACGGGCGTACGGTCACCACTTCGCGACGGCGATCTCCGTGGCCCGGGCCACGAGGGCGTCGTCGTGGCTGGCGTCCTCGGCCTCGCGACGGTGCCGAGCCGGGCGACTCGCCGCGCTGGCCGCCTGTCCTGCCCGGCGTTGATTCGCGCGTCGCCGATGGTGACGGTGGTTTCAGCTGTACGTTATCGTTGCCAGCGTGCAGCGAGACTCGACCCGGGAGCGGATCATCAGGGCCGCGTACGACCTGCTGACCGGCGGCGGTCGTGAGGCTGTCTCCACCCGCGCCGTGTGCGCCGCCTCGGGGGTGCAGTCGCCGACCATCTACCGGCTGTTCGGCGACAAGCAGGGCCTGCTCGACGCGGTGGGCGTCCACGGCTTCCAGGAATACCTGTCCGACAAGGCCAATCTCGCGGCGACCGACGACCCGGTGGAGGACCTGCGGCGCGGGTGGGACGTGCATGTCCGTTTCGGCGTCGAGAACCCCGCGCTCTACGCGCTGATCTACGGCGACGCCCGCCCCGGCGTCGAGACGCCCGCCGCGCGACAGGCCTCCGCCGTGCTCGCCGAGCGGGTCAGCCGCATCGCCCAGGTCGGCAGACTGCGCGTCAGCGAGCCGCGGGCCGCCCACCTGGTCCACGCCGCCGGGTGCGGGCTGACCTTCACCCTCATCTCCCTGCCCGAGGACGAGCGGGATCCGATGTTGTCGACGCTGGCCCGTGAGTCGATCATCGCGACGGTCACCACCGACGGCGGTTCCCACTCCGGCGACACCGGCCCGACCAGCGTCGCGGTCGCACTGTGCGCCGTGGCGCCTCAGCTCACCGCGCTGACGGAGGCGGAACGGGGCCTGCTGAGGGAGTGGATGAACAGGATCGCCACCAACGACTAGTGCGGTGTCCACTAACGTTCACCGGGTTTCCGGTGGTCGTTGTGGATCCTCGCCTTTCGAGCGAGCGACTCCCCACGAATGTGGTGGGGCGGGCCTCCGCGGGCCAACTGATCCTCGCGCCGTCATCGCGGGGCGGCGGGGATCACGCCGGGAC
>NZ_JAMOKF010000072.1 GCF_023656545.1 Micromonospora phytophila
GGCCACCGGGGCGATCAGACCGGCCACGGCGGCCCCACCGAGCACCGCCACGGCCGCGTAGACGCCGTCGGCGGTGGCGACGCCGAGCGCCCCGGCCGCGCCGACCCGGAACGAGGTCCGGGCGCTGAGCCCCAGGATGAGCACCGCGATCGCGCCGACCGGCACGGCCACGCCGTAGCCGGCCACCAGGCCGGCGAGAAACGCGGCCGTCACGACGGTCGGTGGCGGGTCGAGGCCCGGTCCCGCGCGGTCCGCTGTCGACGCGCGGCGGTGGCCGCACGGACAGCGAGCTGCTTCGGGTACGCCTCGATCATCGGCCCATCATCGTCGGCGCGAGAGCGCGCCGCCATCGAATTCGAGACCGCGCCCCTCGCCTGTCCACTGCGACGGGACCGGCTACGTCGAGCCTGCCCGCCAACCTGACCTACGACTCGCGAGCCGGGACCGGCGTGCCGCAGCAGCGCTGGCCGACCAGGGGCGAGCACAGGACATGCCTCTCCGGCCCCTTTGCTCTGCCGCCCTCCGCGCGCCAGGCACGCAGAGTGAAAGCCCTGGGGCAGCCAGCGGCACCCCGGCGCAGGGGTAGTGCCCGGCAGGCGGTGGTGTCGCGGTTGGGGGCAGCAGAGCAAAGCGTCGAACCGGGATCAGGGGTGGCGGCACCGCATTCACTCATCGTCACCAGACACCGTGATCCACCGAGGCGCCGGGAACCAGCAGGGCGCGGCACCCCATCGGATGCCGCGCCCTTGGTGACCGGGAAGCGTCCAGACGTCAGAGCCGACCGAGCGGCCAGACGTTGACGCCGACCGAGCGGCCAGACTTTGAAGCCGAGCGACCGGTCAGACGTTGAAGCCGAGCGACCGGTCAGACGTTGAAGCCGAGCGACCGGAGCTGGTCCCGGCCCTCGTCGGTGATCTTGTCCGGCCCCCACGGCGGGAGCCACACCCAGTTGATCCGGATGTCGTTGACCAGCCCGCCGCCCGGACCGGTGGTCAGCGCCTGCCGGGCCTGGTCCTCGATCACGTCGGTGAGCGGGCAGGCCGCCGAGGTCAGCGTCATGTCCAGGGTCGCGACGTTCTCGTCGTCCACGTGCACCCCGTACACCAGGCCGAGGTCGACCACGTTGATGCCCAGCTCGGGGTCGACGACGTCCTTCATCGCCTCCTCGATGTCGGCGAGGACGGCCTTGCCACCCCCGGCCGCCGGGGTGCCGGCGTCGCCGGCGCCCGGCGTCGCCGCGCCCTCGGTCGCCCCGGCGCCGGCCTGCGGCGTCGTGACGGCCTCGCCGGCCTGCGGCGTCGTGACGGCCTCGCCGGTCTCCGGCGTCGCCTCGGTAGCGGTGTTCTCGCTCATGCCTTCACCTCCGGGCTCACGCCCACGCCGGCGCGTGCCGCGGCGTCCTTGAACGCCATCCACGGCAGCAGCGCGCACTTGACCCGGGCGGGGTAGCGCGCGACACCCGCGAACGCCACCCCGTCACCGAGCACGTCCTCGTCCGGCGTGACCTGGCCACGGCCGGACATCAACTCGACGAACGCCTCGTGCACGACGAACGCCTCACCCGCGCCCCGGCCGACCAGCAGCTCGTGCAGCACGCTCGCCGAGGCCTGGCTGATCGAGCAGCCCATGCCGTCGTACGAGACGTCGCGCAGCACGTCGCCGTCGGTCGCCACCCGGACGGTGACCTCGTCACCGCAGGTCGGGTTGACGTGGTGCGCCTCGGCGACCCGGTCACCCGGATCGTCCGCGTCGCGCAGACCGCGCCCGTGCGGGTGCTTGTAGTGGTCCAGGATGATCTCCTGGTAGAGCTGGTCGAGCTGCATCAGTCGAACACCTTCCGCACCTGCTCCAAACCGGCCACCAGGGCGTCGATCTCCCCGGTGGTGGTGTAGAGGTAGAACGAGGCTCGCGTCATGGCCGGCACGCCGAAGCGGGTACAGACCGGCTTCGCGCAGTGGTGCCCCACCCGGACCTGCACACCGAGCGAGTCGAGGACCTGCCCCACGTCGTGCGGGTGGATGTCGCCGAGGGCGAACGAGATCGTGCCGCCCCGGCCCACCGGCACGGCCGGGCCGAAGATCCGCAGGCCGGGCACCGAGCCGAGCGCGTCCAGCGCGTACGCCGTCAGCTCCTTCTCGTGCCACTGGATGGCCCGCATGCCGATGCCGGTGAGGTAATCCACGGCCGCGCCGAGCGCCACCGCCTCGGCGATCGGCGGGGTGCCCGCCTCGAACCGGGCCGGCGGCGCCGCGAAGGTCGAGCGCGCCATCGACACCGTCTCGATCATCGAGCCGCCGCCGAGCACCGGCGGCATCGCCGCCAGCAGCTCCGCCCGGCCCCAGAGGACCCCGACGCCGGTCGGCCCGCACATCTTGTGCCCGGTGAAGACGATGAAGTCGGCGTCGAAGTCGACCACGTCCATCGGCATGTGCGGCACCGACTGCGAGCAGTCGAGCAGCAGCAGCGCCCCCACCTCGCGGACCCGCTGGGTGATCCGGGAGGTGGCGTTGACCGTGCCGAGGATGTTGGACATGTGCACCAGCGAGACGATCTTCGTCCGCTCGGTGACCAGGTCCTCCAGCCCCGACTCGTCCAGCCGGCCGGAGTCGGTGACCGGGAACCAGCGCAGGGTCGCGCCGGTGCGCTCGCAGAGCAGCTGCCACGGGACGATGTTCGAGTGGTGCTCCATCTCGGAGATCACCACCTCGTCACCGGGACCCAGCCGGAACCGCGGGTCGGCGTCGGGCCGCAGCGAGGCGTTGGAGAACGCGTACGCCACGATGTTGATCGCCTCGGTGGAGTTCTTGGTGAACACCACCTCGTCCACGCTCGGCGCGTTGATGAACGCGGCAAGCTTGGCCCGCGCGCCCTCGTACGCCTCGGTGGCCTCGGTGCCCAGGGTGTGCACCGAGCGGGACACGTTGGCGTTGTGCATCGCGTAGTGCTCGGCGAGCACGTCGAGCACCTGCCGCGGCTTGTGCGAGGTGTTGGCGCTGTCGAGATAGACCAGCCGGTGCCCGTTGACCTCCCGGTCGAGGATCGGGAAGTCGGCACGCACCTTCGCCACGTCGTAGCGCGGCACGTCGTCGTACTGCGGCATCCCCGGGGGGATCGCGATGGTGGTCATCTCAACCGGTCCTCTGCCTGGTCAGGCCCGCGCGGTGCCAGCGCCGGCAACGTACCGCTCGTAGCCCTCTTCCTCGAGCTTGTCGGCCAGCTCCCGGCCGCCCTGCTCGACGATCCGGCCGGCGACGAAGACGTGCACGAAGTCCGGCTTGATGTAGCGCAGGATCCGGGTGTAGTGGGTGATCAGCAGCAGGCCGGTGTCACCGGTGTCGCGAACCCGGTTGACGCCCTCGCTGACCACGCGCAGCGCGTCGACGTCGAGGCCGGAGTCGGTCTCGTCGAGGATCGCCATCTTCGGCTTGAGCAGCTCCAGCTGCACGATCTCGTGCCGCTTCTTCTCACCGCCGGAGAAACCCTCGTTGACGTTGCGCTGGGCGAAGGCCGGGTCCATCTGGAGGCGCTCCATGGCCCCGCGCAGCTCGCCGCCCCAGGTGCGCAGCTTCGGCGCCTCGCCGTCGATGGCGGTCTTGGCGGTACGCAGGAAGTTGGCCACCGAGACGCCGGGGACCTCGACCGGGTACTGCATGGCCAGGAAGAGACCGGCGCGGGCCCGCTCGTCGACGGACATGGCCAGCACGTCTTCGCCGTCGAGGGTCACCGAACCGCCGGTGATCTGGTACTTCGGGTGGCCGGCGATCGAGTAGGCCAGGGTGGACTTGCCGGAGCCGTTCGGGCCCATGATCGCGTGGGTCTCGCCGGAGCGGACGGTCAGGTCGACGCCGGCCAGGATCGGCTTGAGCTCACCCTCGGGCAGCTTGACCGACACCTTCAGGTCGCGGATCTCCAGGGTGCTCATTATCGGGTCACTCCATTGCTCGGCGTCAGGCTGACGTAGATGTCGCCGTCGCGGACTTCGACGGGGTAGACGGGAACGGGTTCGGTGGCGGGCAGCCCGGTCGGCTCACCGGTCCTCAGGTCGAAACGGGAACCATGCAGCCAGCATTCCAGCGAACAGCCCTCGACCTCCCCCTCGGAGAGGGCGACCGCGGCGTGCGAGCACTCGTCGTAGGCGGCGTAGAACTCCCCGTCCTCGCCGTGCACCAGCGCGATCGGGGTGCCGTCGACGTCCGCGCTGATCACGGTCCCCTTCGGCACGTCCTCGGTCGAGCAGATCCGGATCATCAGGCGCCCGCCTTGGCCAGGCGTGCCTCGATCGCGTCCCCCAGGCGCTCGCGCAGCGACTCGACCGGGATCTTGTTGATCAGCTCGGCGAAGAAGCCGCGGACCACCAGGCGCCGGGCCTCGGCCGCCGGGATGCCCCGGGCCATCAGGTAGAACAGCTGCTCGTCGTCGAAGCGACCGGTCGCGCTCGCGTGGCCGGCGCCGGCGATCTCGCCGGTCTCGATCTCCAGGTTGGGTACGGAGTCCGCCCGCGCGCCGTCGGAGAGCAGCAGGTTCCGGTTGATCTCGTACGTGTCGGTGCCGGTCGCCTCGGCCCGGATCAGCACGTCACCCACCCAGACGGTGTGTGCGCTCTCGCCCTGCAGGGCGCCCCGGTAGCCGACGTGGCTGCGGCAGTCCGGCACGGTGTGGTCGACCAGCTGCCGGTGCTCCAGGTGCTGGCCGGAGTCGGCGAAGTAGACACCGTACAGCTCGGCCTCGCCACCCCGGTCGGTGTACTGCACGGAGGTGTACTGCCGCACCAGGTCGCCACCGAGGGTCACCTGGACGTGCACCACCTTGGCGTCGCGACCAAGCCTGACCCGCAGGTGCTGGGCCTGCACCGCGTCGGCGGCCCAGTCGGCGACGGTGACCAGGGTCAGCTTCGCCCCGTCGCCCACCGACACCTCGACGTTGTCGGCCAGCGTGCCGGTGCCGACGTGCTGGAGCACGATGACCGACTCGGAGAGCGAACCGATGTCGACGAACGTGTGGGCGAAGGCCACCACGTCGGTCGGGCCGCCGTGCACGGTGATCATCACGGGCTCGGCGACGACCGCCTCCCGGGCCACCTCCACCAGCGTGCCGAGCTGCGACTCACCGTAGGCACGGGCGCTGATCCGGTCCACCGGGGTCAGGACGCTGCCCCGGCGCGGGTCGTCGTTGGCCAGGGTCCCGATCCGGACGCCCTCGGGCAGCTGCCCGTACTCGCGGGCGGGCCAGTGGGCCGACTCGTCGGAGACGGCGCCGTCGAGCAGGCCGCGCAGTCGCTTGAGCGGGGTGAAGCGCCACTCCTCCTCCAGGCCGGTGAGGGCCGGGAAGTCGGCGACGTCGTACGAGCGGAGCGCCTGCGACTTGGTGCTGGGCGGCGCGGAAGCCTGGGTAGTCATCTCTTCCTTGGTCTGTTCTGGCGACGACGGAGTCAGGTGAGCGGACGGCGGGCCGGCGCGGGCCGGCCCACCGGGTGGGGCGGGCGGCGTCAGCCGACCGCGCCCTCCATCTGCAGCTCGATCAGGCGGTTGAGCTCCAGGGCGTACTCCATCGGGAGCTCCTTGGCGATCGGCTCGATGAAGCCGCGCACGATCATCGCCATCGCCTCGTCCTCGCTCAGGCCCCGGCTCATCAGGTAGAAGAGCTGGTCATCGCTGATCTTGGAGACGGTCGCCTCGTGCCCCATCGACACGTCGTCCTCACGGATGTCGACGTACGGGTAGGTGTCCGAGCGGGAGATGGTGTCGACCAGCAGCGCGTCGCACTTGACCGTGCTCCGGCTGCTGTGCGAGCCCTCCAGCACCTGCACCAGGCCCCGGTAGGAGGTGCGGCCGCCGCCCCGGGCGATCGACTTGGAGACGATCGTCGAGGAGGTGTGCGGCGCGGCGTGGACCATCTTGGCGCCAGCGTCCTGGTGCTGGCCCTCGCCGGCCATGGCCACCGAGAGCACCTCGCCCTTGGCGTGCGGGCCGGTCATGTAGACCGCCGGGTACTTCATCGTCACCTTGGAGCCGATGTTGCCGTCGATCCACTCCATGGTCGCGCCCTCGTGGCACACGGCGCGCTTGGTGACCAGGTTGTAGACGTTGTTCGACCAGTTCTGGATGGTCGTGTAGCGGCAGCGCGCGTTCTTCTTGACGATGATCTCCACCACGGCGCTGTGCAGCGAGTCCGAGGAGTAGATCGGCGCGGTGCAGCCCTCGACGTAGTGCACGTACGCACCCTCGTCGACGATGATCAGCGTCCGCTCGAACTGGCCCATGTTCTCGGTGTTGATCCGGAAGTAGGCCTGCAGCGGGATCTCCACCTGCACGCCCTTCGGCACGTAGATGAACGAGCCGCCGGACCAGACGGAGGTGTTCAGCGCGGCGAACTTGTTGTCGCCGACCGGGATCACCGTGCCGAAGTACTCCTTGAAGACGTCCTCGTGCTCGCGCAGGGCCGTGTCGGTGTCGAGGAAGAGGACGCCCTGCTCCTCAAGGTCCTCACGGATCTTGTGGTAGACGACCTCGGACTCGTACTGCGCCGCGACACCGGCGACGAGGCGCTGCTTCTCGGCCTCGGGGATGCCCAGCCGGTCGTAGGTGTTCTTGATGTCCTCGGGCAGGTCCTCCCAGTTGGCGGCCTGCTTCTCCGTGGAGCGGACGAAGTACTTGATGTTGTCGAAGTCGATCCCGGTGAGGTCGGCGCCCCAGTTCGGCATCGGCTTGCGACCGAACAGCCGCAGACCCTTCAGCCGCAGGTCGAGCATCCAGGCCGGCTCGTTCTTCTTGGCCGAGATGTCCCGCACCACCGCCTCGCTGAGACCGCGCTGGGCCACCGACCCCGCGACGTCCGGGTCGGCCCAGCCGTACTCGTAGTTGCCCAGGGCGGCGAGCTGCTCTTCCTGGGTCAAGGGCTGGACGATCTGCTCGGTCATCTATCTGTCCTCACAGTGGTGACGGTCTTACCGGACTGGGCGCGCCCCGGCTGGGCCGGAATGTGCGTGGTGCACACCCCGTCGCCGTGCGCGATGGTGGCCAGGCGCTGCACGTGTGTGCCGACCAGACGGGAGATCACCGTGGTCTCGGCCTCGCACAGCTGGGGAAACTCGGCGGCCACGTGCGCCACCGGGCAGTGGTGCTGACAGAGCTGCCCGCCGGAGGCGATCGTGGACGCGTTGGCAGCGTAACCCTCGGCGGTGAGCGCTCCGGCGAGCGCCTCGGCCCGGGCGAGGGGGTCGTCACCGGCGTCCTCCATGGCGGCCCGGCAGCGGGCCTCCAGGGCGGCGACCTGATCGGCGGCGAAGGCCTCGACCGCGTCGGAACCGCCGCTGCGGGCGATCCAGCGCAGCGCGGCGGTGGCCATGTTGTCGTAGTGGTGGGTGCCGCAGCGGACCCGCCCCGCGTCGGTCAGCAGGAACACCTTGGCCGGTCGGCCCCGCCCGCGGCTGCCGCGCACGGCCTGGTCGCGGGCGACGACGTCACCGTCGGCGAGCATCGCGTCGAGGTGCCGGCGGATCGCCGCCGGGCTGAGCCCCAGCGCCGAGCCGAGCTGGGCGGCGGTGGTCGCCCCCCGCTCCAGCAGCAGCTGGGTCACCCGGCCCCGGGTGGAGAGGTCGGTCGCGGACGCGGGGGACGCGGTCTGACCGGCGACCGGAGCGGTCGCCAGCTGAGGCCCGGAGAGCTCCGCCGCGTTTTTCACAACACCAACGTTACGTAATTCGCCCGGGGCCCGCAAACCGGCCCCCGGTGATCCGAACCACCACCGCGGCGGAGTCGCACGATCCTCGATCACTACAGTGCGTAGGATTTGCGCCGTGAAGCGATCCGTCCGGTTCCCCATCTCCGCCGTTCTGCTGCGCCGCCTCGCGCTCGCCTCGATCATCGCGAACGTGGGCATCGTCGTCACCGGCGGGGCGGTCCGGCTGACCGGCTCCGGCCTCGGCTGCCCCACCTGGCCCAGGTGCACCGAAGGGTCGTACGTGGCCACGGCCGAGATGGGCGTGCACGGGGTGATCGAGTTCGGCAACCGCCTGCTCACCTTCGTGGTGGTCCTCGTCGCCGCCGCCGCACTGCTCGCCGCGCTGCTGCACCGTCCGCGCCGGCGCAGCGTCGTGCTGCTGGCGGCCTCGGTGGTGCTCGGCATCGTGATCCAGGCGGTGGTCGGCGGGATCACCGTCCGGATGCAGCTGCACCCGTCGATCGTCGGCATCCACTTCGTGATCTCGATGCTGCTGCTGCTCGCCGCGTACGCCTTCTGGCGCCGCACCGGCGAGCCCGACGGGCCGGCGTTCCCGCTCGTCCCACGGCCGATCCGCACGCTGGTCGGGCTCACCGTGGCGGCCGCCGCCGCCGTGATCGTGGTGGGCGTCGCGGTGACCGGCAGCGGCCCGCACGCCGGCGACGCGGACGCCGTCCGCAACGGGCTGGACCCGGAGACGATCTCCCAGGTCCACGCCGACCTGGTCTTCCTGCTCGTGGGCCTGAGCGTGGCGCTGTGGCTGGCGCTGAAGGCGGTCGGCGCCCCGCCCGCCGCGGTGCGCGCCGCGGCGGTCCTGCTCCTGGTCGAGCTGGCCCAGGGCGTCGTCGGGTTCGTGCAGTACTTCACGAACCTGCCCGCGCTCCTGGTCGGTGCGCACATGCTCGGCTCCTGCCTGGTCTGGCTGGCCACCCTGGCCGTGCTCTGGTCGGTGCGGGAACGCCGCCCGGTCACCCCGACGGCGACGCCTGCCGCCGCGGCCGAGCGCGCCGTCGAGGTCAACGCCTGAGGCGACCCGCGCGCCACACCCTGCCGGTCCGGGGCCAGCCCTCGTCGCCGGGACGCGGCGGCCTGGCGACGAGGATCCGCACGACCTCGCTGACGGTGTGGGGACATCTCGCGACGCGCCGGTCGCGGGACGCCGCTCGGGTCAGGTGGGGCCGGTGAGGTGGCTGAGGATCGCGTCGGCGAGGCGCTCGGGAGCGCCGTCGGCGTACCCGAGGAAGAGCGACGGCTCGGTGAGTTCCAGCTCGACCAGCACCGGGTTGCCGTCCGGGCCGGGGATCAGGTCGACCCGGGCGTAGAGCAACCGCTGCACGCCACCCGGGACCACCGCGAGGGTCTTCTCCGCCACCGCCAGCTGCTCCGGGGTCGCGGTGCGGGTGGTGATCTCCTCGGGCTTGTAGAGGCCGTCCGGGCCGAGGTCCGGGCCGGTCAGCATCGGGCCCTTGCGGATCGCGTGGCTGAAGACCGGCCCGTCCGGCCCCGCCAGGAACAGCAGCGCCGTCTCGCCGGCCGTGTCGACCGCGGTCAGGTACGGCTGGGCCATGGCCAGCCGGCCGGCGTCTCCGAGGCGCCGCACGTGCGCGGCGGCGAGGCGCCGGTGCTCCGGGTCGGCCAGGTCGTAGCGGCCGGTGTCCTGACTGCCGGCGCTCACCGCGGGCTTGACCACGTACTCGCCGTGCTCGGCGGGCGGCTCCCAGCGCTCCCCCGGCGCGACCCAGCCGGTCGGGACCGTCGGCACCCCGGCGGCCGAGAGCTCGGCCAGGTAGCGCTTGTCGGTGTTCCAGCGGACCACGTCGGCGGGGTTGGCGAGGGTGGGGACGGTGTCGGCCCAGGAGACGAACTCGTCGCGGCGCGGCGCGTAGTCCCAGGGCGACCGGAGCACCGCCAGGTCGTACGCCGACCAGTCGGCGGCCGGGTCGTCCCAGACCACCGGCACGGCGGTCACGCCGCGGCGCGCCAGCGGGGCGAGCAGCAGCCGGTCGTCCGGGTCGAGGTCGGCCAGTTCGGTACAGGTGACGAGAGCGACCCGGGGTTCCCCCCGGGTCGACTGGTGGTTGGTCAATTTATGTCAACGGGCCATCGTGCGCCGGGCCATCGACCGCCAGAGGTCGTTGCTCGGACGCATCTGGTCCATGAGTTCACGCTCCCAGGCGTTCTCGACGGTGACTCCCGCCTTCGCGCATGCCTGCCGCGCGACGACGGTGTCGTCCGCGAACTGGTCACCCCACGCCCCGTCGGAACCCACGAGGACGATGCGTGCGCCGCGCTTGCCGACGTACTCGATGACCGCCTTCGCCCCGCCGTGTCCGGCGGCGAACGACTTGATACCCGCGACCAGGCCGGTGGGGGCCTGCTCAGTGGCGGTCTGCTCGGCCGTCAGCGTCGTATCGGAACCATCTGCCATGACGCGAAGCCTAAGCAGACTTCCACCCGGGCGGGCGAGAACCATGAACCTTTTGTGATGCCAATTACCCTGAGGTTTAAGGAAGACCACAGGTGATCTGCCCGGTTAAATCACGACTTGTAGTGACAAAGCTCCGGGGTGAACCGGCTCGTCTCCGCGCACGCCGAACGGTTCCTGACGAGTGCCGAAAGTTTCTCCGATGTGACAAGAAACCCGGACAACTCATCCATCAACATGATTTGTCAGACGGAGAAGCGCACTGCCGCGACTCCGCGACCAGCGACCCCGGGCCTCGTCAGACCCGGACGCGACCCCTCTCAAGGGGGTCAGCGGCGGCGGGCCGTCAGATCAGGGCGTCCAACGCGACGGCGGCGAAGAGGATGGTCAGGTACGTCGTCGACCAGTGGAACAGCCGCATCGGCTTGACGGCCTCGCCCCGGCTCACCCGGCCACAGAGCCGGTGCGCCTCGACCAGGAAGATCGCGCCGACCACCAGGGTCGGCACGCCGTAGATCGCGCTCATGCCCAGCGGCCAGACCGCCAGCGACGTGAGCACGGTGAGCCAGGCGAAGATGAGGATCTCGGCGTTGACCCGGCGGGCGGAGGCGACCACCGGCAGCATCGGGATGCCGGCGCGGGCGTAGTCGTCCTTGTACTTCATCGCCAGCGGGTAGAAGTGCGGCATCTGCCAGAAGAAGACCACCGCGAACAGGCCCCAGGCGGCCGGCGACAGCGAGCCGGTCACCGCGGCCCAGCCGATCAGCACCGGAGCGGCCCCGCAGGCCCCGCCCCAGAACGTGTTCGCCGTGGTGGTGCGCTTGAGCCAGAGGGTGTAGACGAGGTCGTAGTACAGGATCGCGGCGAGGGTGAGCGCGGCCGCCAGCAGGTTGGTGAAGGCCGCCATCAGGGCGACCGAGACGACCGCCAGCACCAGGCCGAAGACCAGCGCGTTGCGCGGCGACACCGTGTGCGCCGGCAGCGGCCGGCGCTTGGTGCGCCGCATCAGCTGGTCGATGTCGCGGTCGATGTAGCAGTTGATGACGCTGGCCGCCCCGGCGGCCAGCGAGCCGCCGACCAGGACCACGGCCACCAGCCACAGCGACGGCATGCCGCCGTCGGCGAGCATCATCGCCGGCACGGTGGTGACCAGGAGCAGCTCCACGATCCGTGGCTTGGTCAGCGCCACGTACGCCGCGATCACCGCGCGGACGTCGCGGCGGCCGACCGCCGACGCCTCCGCCGCCGTCCGCACCGGAGGCTTCCCGGCAGAGTTGCTGACGGGGCGCTCGGTGATCATGCTCACGGATTGCCACCTTCCGGCGTCGGCAGGGGAGATCGGGGTTCGGTCGGGCCCGGTAACGGGTCCACATACCGACCCACACACTACGCGTCGTCGTTTTGGCTGCCCGGGCGACCCGACAAGGGTGCGGGCCGTCACAGCACCGGTCGAACCGCCATTCGCCCGGACACGTACAGACCACCATGCAGAGATCCCCGGGCGGACGTTTAGGACCGCTCGATAGGGTCATCAGTGAGGGTTCCGCCCATCTGCCGAGGAGCACAAGCATCGTGGCTGCCAACCGACCCGAGCACCCTGCACTGAACTGGTCCGACCTCGACCGCCGGGCCGTCGACACCGTCCGCGTGCTGGCCATGGACGCCGTGGAGAGATCCGGCAACGGCCACCCGGGCACCGCGATGAGCCTCGCGCCTGCGGCGTACGTGCTCTTCAACCGGGTCATGCGGCACAACCCGGCCGACCCGAACTGGCCCGGCCGGGACCGGTTCGTGCTCTCCGCCGGCCACTCCAGCCTCACCCTCTACATCCAGCTCTTCCTCTCCGGCTACCCGATGGCCCTGGAGGACCTGCAGTCCCTGCGGCAGTGGGGCTCGCTCACCCCGGGTCACCCGGAGCACGGGCACACCCCCGGCGTGGAGACCACCACCGGCCCGCTCGGCCAGGGCCTCGGCAACGCGGTCGGCATGGCGATGGCGGCCCGCCGTGAGCGCGGCCTGTTCGACCCGGAGGCGGAGGCCGGTGCCTCGGTCTTCGACCACGACATCTGGTGCATCGCCTCCGACGGTGACATCGAGGAGGGCATCAGCCACGAGGCGAGCGCGCTGGCCGGGCACCAGCAGCTGGGCAACCTCACCCTGATCTACGACGACAACGAGATCTCCATCGAGGACGACACCCGCATCGCCAAGAGCGAGGACGTGGCAGCCCGCTACGAGGCGTACGGCTGGCACGTGCAGACGGTCGACTGGCGCATCGGCGACGCCGACCAGGGCGACTACCACGAGGACGTGGAGGCGCTGCACGAGGCGCTGCTGGCGGCGAAGGCCGAGACCAGCCGCCCCTCCTTCATCGCGCTGCGCACCATCATCGGCTGGCCCGCACCGAACAAGCAGAACACTGGCAAGATCCACGGTTCGGCGCTCGGCGCCGACGAGGTGGCCGCCACCAAGCAGATCCTCGGCTTCGACCCGGCGCAGTCCTTCGAGATCGACGAGGAGGTGCTCGCCCACGCCCGCGAGGTGATGAGCCGGGGCGATCGGGCCCAGCAGGAATGGAGCCGGGCGTACGAGGGCTGGGCGCAGGCCAACCCGGAGCGCAAGGCGCTGCACGACCGGCTGGCCGGGCGGATCCTCCCCGACGGCTGGACCGACGCGCTGCCGCAGTTCCCGGCCGACGCGAAGGGCATCGCCACCCGGGCCGCCTCCGGCAAGGTCCTGGAGGCGCTCGCCCCGCTGCTGCCGGAGCTGTGGGGTGGCTCGGCCGACCTGGCCGAGAGCAACAACACCACCATGAAGGGCGAGCCGTCGTTCATCCCGGCCGCCCACGCCACCAAGGACTTCCCGGGCCACGAGTACGGCCGCACGCTGCACTTCGGCATCCGCGAGCACGCCATGGGCGCCATCCTCAACGGCATCGCCCTGCACGGCGGCACCCGCCCGTACGGCGGCACGTTCCTGGTGTTCAGCGACTACATGCGCCCCTCGGTGCGGCTCGCCGCGCTGATGAAGCTCCCGGTGGTCTACGTCTGGACGCACGACTCGATCGGCCTCGGCGAGGACGGCCCGACCCACCAGCCGGTGGAGCACCTCACCGCGCTGCGCGCCATCCCCGGCCTGGACGTGGTCCGCCCGGCGGACGCCAACGAGACGGCCTGGGCCTGGCGTCAGGCGCTGGAGCACACCGACCGGCCGACCGCGCTGGCCCTGAGCCGTCAGGCGCTGCCGACGCTGGACCGGGAGACGCTGGGCAGCGCCGAGGGCGTGACTAAGGGCGGCTACGTGCTGGCCGAGGCGTCCACCGGCAAGCCGCAGGTGATCATCGTCGGCACCGGCTCCGAGGTGCAGCTCTGCCTCACCGCCCGGGAGCGGCTGGAGGCCGACGGCACCCCCACCCGGGTCGTCTCGATGCCCTGCCAGGAGTGGTTCTACGAGCAGGACGAGGCGTACCGGGAGTCGGTGCTGCCGCGCGGGGTAAAGGCACGGGTGAGCGTGGAGGCGGGGATCGCCATGTCCTGGCGCGGGATCGTCGGCGAGTGCGGCGAGAGCGTGAGCCTGGAGCACTACGGCGCGAGCGCCCCGCACACCGTGCTCTTCGAGCAGTTCGGGTTCACCCCCGACCGGATCGTGGCCGCCGCGCACGCGGCGCTGACCCGGGTGGGCGACATCACCGGTTTCACGACCGGCAACTGAGGGGAGCGAACGGCATGACGGACAGGCTGGGTGAGCTCAGCGCCGCGGGTGTGGCGATCTGGCTCGACGATCTTTCCCGGACCCGACTGAGCTCCGGCGGGCTGGACCAGCTGCGCCGAGAGAAGCACCTGGTCGGGGTGACGTCCAACCCGACCATCTTCGCCAAGGCGCTGAGCGACGCGGACGAGTACAACTGGCAGCTCAAGGACCTCGCCACCCGTGGCCTGGAGGTCGAAGAGGCGGTTCGCCTGCTGACCACGTACGACGTGCGGTGGGCCTGCGACGTGATGCGGCCGGCGTACGACGGGAGCGCCGGGGTCGATGGCCGGGTCTCCATCGAGGTGGACCCACGGCTGGCCCACGAGACCGAGAAGACGGTCGCCGAGGCCAAGGGGTTGTGGTGGCTGATCGACCGCCCCAACCTCTTCATCAAGATCCCGGCCACCGAGGCGGGCCTGCCGGCGATCACCGCCACCCTGGCCGAGGGGATCAGCGTGAACGTGACGCTGATCTTCGGCCTGGACCGGTACTCGCAGGTGATGGAGGCGTTCCTCGCCGGCCTGGAGCAGGCGAAGGCGAACGGCCACGACCTGTCCAAGATCGGCTCGGTGGCGTCGTTCTTCGTCTCCCGCGTCGACTCCGAGGTCGACAAGCGATTGGAGAAGATCGGCTCCGACGAGGCCAAGGCGCTACGCGGCAAGGCGGCGATCGCCAACGCCAAACTGGCGTACGAGCGCTACGGCGAGGTCTTCTCCTCCGACCGCTGGCAGGCCCTCGCCGACGCCGGCGCGCACCCGCAGCGGCCGCTGTGGGCCTCCACCTCGACGAAGAACCCGGACTACCGGGACGTCGTGTACGTCGAGGAGCTGATCGCCCCCGGCACGGTCAACACCATGCCGGAGTCGGTCATCCACGCCTACGCCGACCACGGCGAGACGCGCGGCGACACCATCACCGGCTCGTACGACGAGGCCCGGAAGGTCTTCACCGACCTGGAGGCGGCCGGCGTGGACATGACCGACGTGATCGGCGTGCTGGAGCGCGAGGGCGTGGAGAAGTTCGAGGCGAGCTGGCTGGAACTGCTCGACGGCGTCCGCAACTCGTTGCAGGCCGCCCGCCAGGGCATCGGCGCCCCCAACAAGGCCGCCAAGGGCAACGCCCAGGCCGCCGAGCGGGCCGGAGGTAACGCATGAGCGACCTGCTCGCCGGGCCGGTCGAGGCGGCCGCTGGGCTCTCCGTGCACGGGGCCGACACGGTCGACAAGTCGGCGCCCGCCTCCACCCGCGACGCGCTGGTCTCCGCCGGCGTGCCCGGGAGGCTGGCCGAGAAGGACCCCACGCTGTGGGGGTCGGACGCCGAGGCCGAGGCGAAGGTCCGCCTCGGCTGGGTGGACACCCACCTCCGCAGCCGGGAGCTGCTCCCCCAGCTGGCCGAGCTGAAGGCCGAGCTGGGCGACCTGGACCACGTGGTGCTCGCCGGGATGGGCGGCTCCTCGCTGGCCCCCGAGGTCATCGCCCGCACCCTCGGCAGGCAGCTGACCGTGCTGGACACCACCGACCCGGGCCAGGTCCGGGCGGCGTTGGCCGACCGGCTGGAGCGGACCGTGGTCGTGGTGGCCAGCAAGTCCGGTTCGACGGTGGAGACCGACAGCCACCGGCGCGCGTACCGGCAGGCGTTCCTGGACGCCGGGATGACCGAGGCGGAGGCCGGCCGGCACTTCGTCATCGTCACCGACCCGGGCTCGCCGCTGGAGGCCACCGCCGCCGAGATGGGGGCGTTCTGCGTGCTCGCCGACCCGAACGTCGGGGGGCGCTACTCGGCGCTGACCGCGTTCGGGCTGGTGCCGTCCGCGCTCGCCGGCGTCGACGTCGCCGCTCTGCTCGACGAGGCCGACGCGCTGGCCGCGTCGCTCGGCGGGGACCGGGACAACCCGGCCCTGGCGCTGGGTGCCGCGCTGGGGGCGGCGGCCACCATGGGCCGGGACAAGATCGCGCTGGTCTCCGACGGCACCGGCATCGACGGCCTCGGCGACTGGGCCGAACAGCTGATCGCCGAGTCCACCGGCAAGGCCGGGGTCGGCATCCTGCCGGTCGTCGTGGAGTCCCCGGGTAGCCCCGGCGCCACCGGCGACGACGTGCTCACCGTCACCTACGGCGGCGCGCTGGCCGCCGGCGCCGTGCCCGGCGGCGGGACCGACGCCGACGTGGCGGTCAACGGCCCGCTCGGCGCCCAGTTCCTGACCTGGGAGTACGCCACCGCGATCGCCGGCGTGGTGCTCGGCATCGACCCGTTCAACCAGCCCAACGTCACCGAGTCCAAGGAGAACACCAACAAGATCCTCGCCTCGGGTCCGCCGGCGGAGACGCCGTCGTTCACCGAGGGCGCGATTGAGGTGTACGCGCCGCAGGGCGCCCCGGGCGACCTGGCCGGGGTGCTGCGCTGGCTGGTCGACGGGCTGGACGAGGGCGGCTACCTCGCGGTGATGGCGTACCTCGACCGGTTCGCCGACGCCGACGCGGCCCGGCTGCGCCCGCTGCTCGCCGAGGCCGCCGGCCGCCCGGTGACCTTCGGTTGGGGGCCACGGTTCCTGCACTCCACCGGCCAGTACCACAAGGGCGGCCCGCAGGTGGGCAGCTACCTCCAGCTGACCGGCGCCGCGGAAACCGACCTGCCGGTGCCGGAAAAGCCGTACACCTTCGGGGAGCTGCAGGCGGCGCAGGCCGCCGGTGACCGGCAGGCCCTCGCCGGTCGGGAGCGCCCGCTGCTGCGGCTGCACCTGACCGACCGGTCCGCCGGTGTGGCCCAGCTGCTCGATGCGGTCGGGACGTTGCGGGCGTGACCATGTCAGACGTGAACCGAGCGGAGCGAGGAGGCGGCGTGAACCCGCTGCGCGACGCGCAGGACCGGCGGCTGCCGAGGATCCCGGAGCCGTGCGCTCTGGTGATCTTCGGCGTCACCGGGGACCTGGCCCGGAAGAAGCTGCTCCCGGCCGTGTACGACCTGGCGAACCGGGGGCTGCTGCCCCCGGGTTTCGTGGTCCTCGGGTTCGCCCGCCGGGACTGGGGTGACGGCGACTTCGAGTCCCTCACGTACGAGGCGGCCAAGAAGCACGCCCGCACTCCCTGGCGGGAGGAGGTGTGGGCGCGGCTGGCCGGCAACATCAAGTTCGTCGGCGGCTCGTTCGACGACGACGCCGCCTTCGACCAGCTCGCCGCGACCATGGACGAGCTGCGCCAGACCCACGGCATCCCGGGCAACGCCGCCTTCTACTTCTCCATCCCACCGGCGGCGTTCCCGGTGGTGCTCAAGCAGCTCGCCCGCACCGGGATGGCCGACAACGCCAAGTCCGGCGGCTGGCGCCGGGTGGTGGTGGAGAAGCCCTTCGGTCACGACCTGCCGTCGGCGAAGACGCTCAACGACCTCGTCGACGACGTCTTCACCCGCGAGGACGTCTTCCGCATCGACCACTACCTGGGCAAGGAGACCGTCCAGAACATCCTCGCCCTGCGGTTCGCCAACAACCTGTTCGAGCCGCTCTGGAACTCCAAGTACGTCGACTCGGTGCAGATCACCATGGCCGAGGACGTCGGCATCGGCACCCGCGCCGGCTTCTACGACTCGGCCGGCGCCGCCCGCGACGTCCTGCAGAACCACCTGCTCCAACTCCTGGCGCTGGTGGCGATGGAGGAGCCGACGAGCTTCGACGCCGACGAGATCCGCACCGAGAAGCTGAAGGTGCTCCGGGCGATCACCCTGCCGAAGGACGTCAGCCAGGGCACCGTGCGCGGGCAGTACCTGCCCGGCTGGGTGGGCGGCGAACGCGCGGTCGGCTACCTGGAGGAGGAGGGCGTCCCGCAGGACTCGACCACCGAGACCTACGTGGCGGTCCGGCTCGGCATCCAGAACCGCCGCTGGGCCGAGGTTCCGTTCTACATCCGCGCCGGCAAGCGGCTGCCGCGCCGGGTGACCGAGGTCGCCATCATGTTCAAGAAGGCGCCGCACCTGCCGTTCAACGCCGCCGACATGGAGTCGCTCGGCAACAACCAGTTGGTCATCCGGGTCCAGCCGGACGAGGGCGTGGTGCTCAAGTTCGGTTCCAAGGTGCCCGGCACCACGATGGAGGTCCGCGACATCGCGATGGACTTCCAGTACGGCGAGGCGTTCACCGAGTCCAGCCCCGAGGCGTACGAGCGGCTGGTGCTGGACGTGCTGATCGGCGACCGCACCCTTTTCCCCGACGCCGCCGAGGTCGAGCAGAGCTGGCAGGTCGTGGACCCGCTGGAGCACGCCTGGACGGGCACCACGCCGGAGCCGTACCGGGCCGGGGAGTGGGGGCCGCGGGCCGCCGACGAGCTGCTGGCCCGCGAGGGCCGGGCCTGGCGGCGAGCGTGACCAGGCGCAGCGAGCAGACCAGGAGGCCCCAGTGATCGGGTTGTGGGACACCACCGGCAACGAGGTGGTCAAGGCGCTCGCCGCCGAGCGACGCAGCGCCGGCGGGGTGGCCAGCGGCATGGCGCTCACCCTGATCGTGGTGGTGGACGAGAAGCGGGTCCGCGAGGCGGAGGCGGCGGCGACCATCGCCGCCGCCGCGCACCCCTGCCGGCTGTTGGTGGTGGTGCGCTCCGACGTCGAGCGGGAACACAACCGGCTGGACGCGGAGATCGTCGTCGGCGGCCGGCTCGGCCCGGGCGAGGCGGTGGTCACCCGGATGTACGGGCGGCTGGCCCTGCACGCCGAGTCGGTGGTGATGCCGCTGCTGGTGCCCGACGTGCCCGTGGTGACCTGGTGGCACAGCGAGCCGCCAGCCGAGATCGCCACCGACTTCCTCGGCGTGGTGGCCGACCGGCGGATCACCGACGCCGCCCAGGCCGTCGACCCGATCGAGGCGCTGCACCAGCGGGCCGCGGACTACGCCCCGGGCGACACCGACCTGGCCTGGACCCGGATCACCCCGTGGCGCACGCTGGTCGCCGGGGCGTTCGACACCACCGAGGCGCGGGTCACCGAGGCCACCGTGGTCGCCCCGCGCACCGACCCGACGGCCGCCCTGATGAGCGGCTGGCTGGCCAGCCGGCTGGGGATCAACCCCCGCCGGGAACACACCGACGAGTTCCCCCGGATGCGGGAGGTGCAGCTGCGCTGCGCCAACGGCGACGAGCTGACGCTGACCCGCGAGGACAGCATGGCGAGGTTCCGCCGTAGCGGCCAGGAAGACCGCACCCTGCCGCTGGTCCGCCGGCCGCTCGGCGACGAGCTGGCCGAGGAGCTGCGCCGACTCGACGCCGACCAGGTGTACGCGGAGGCGCTGGGCGCCGTGGCCGGGCTGACCGACCTGGACCAGCACCCCGCCCAGCGGGTGCACGTCTGGAAGGACCCGGCCACCGCGCGGTGGGCCGAGGCGGGGGTCACCGCGCACGCGGGAACGAGCGCCGAGCACTGAGCGCCCCGGAAGCCGGGGCACTCTCCCCGGCCACGACGGACCACAGACCGCGAGCGGTCGTGACACGAAGGCACAACGAGTGAGCGAGCGGAGCGAGCGAATCATCAGGCTCAGCGAAACGTGCCTCATGACGGCACGCAGCGCAGCGGAGTGCCGGCATGAGTGAGGCGAGTGTCGCCGTCCACGCCGACGCCGACCTGCTGGCGCAGGCGGTCGCGGCGCGGTTGCTGGTGAAGCTGCTCGACGCCCAGGCCGAGCGGGGTCAGGCGTCGGTGGTGCTGACCGGCGGGCGGATCGCCGCGGCGGTGCACCGGGCGGTGGCGGCGCTGCCGGCCCGGGACGCGGTGGACTGGTCCCGGGTGGACGTCTGGTGGGGCGACGAGCGGTTCCTGCCCGCCGGCGACCCGGAGCGCAACGAGACCCAGGCCCGGGCGGCGCTGCTGGACGTGGTGCCACTGGACCCGGCCCGGGTGCACCCGATGCCGGCCTCCGACGGCCCGGCCGGGGCGGACCCGGAGGAGGCGGCGGCGCGTTACGCCGTCGAACTGGCCGCGGCGGCCCGGCCCGGCACCGCCGTGCTCCCCCACTTCGACGTGGTGATGCTCGGTGTCGGCGAGGACGGGCACGTGGCCTCGGTCTTCCCCGAGCATCCCGTACACCATGACAGCCGGCCGGTCAGCGCGGTCCGGGGCAGCCCGAAGCCGCCGCCGGTGCGGACCACCCTGACCCTCCCGACGATCAACACCGCCGAGGAGGTCTGGCTGGTGGCCAGCGGG
>NZ_JAMOKF010000602.1 GCF_023656545.1 Micromonospora phytophila
GGTTGGCGCCCAACCGATGGGGGTCAGCAGGGCGCAAGCACCGTCCGGCGCTCAAAAACAGGGGGAAAGTCAATCTCAGAACCGGCGCGCTCGCGGGGCGGGGGATGCCCTTCGCGGGGCCGGACCATGTGTAACGACCGGGCGGCCACCGTCATTCCGGGGTTCGGCCCTCGGCCCATACCGGCTGTGCGGCGGGCCCTTGCTCGATCGTCCGGGGGATGTAACCACCGGCCGGCCACCGTCATTCCGTGGATCCGGGGCCCGGCCACACCACCCGAAGCAGTGCGCCCTGCACGGCCGTACCCATGGTGTAACGACCCCCGGGCGGCCACGATTCCGCGCCCACGATGGCCCCGGTCACACCCCACAACCGGACGCCCGACCATCAACCACCCAACGCACCGATCGGCCCGACCCGCCCCATGATCAGTTGATGGAAAACCGTCGCGAAGGCCCCTTCCTCGGCGGTTTTCCATCAACTGATCATGAGGCCCCACCCAGACCCACCGCAGCCGACCTCATCCCATCCGAGGCACATCAGCCCATCCAGGCCCACCGGCCTCGATGCCACCATCGAGTCGACCCTCACGCACCCCGCCCGACGCCACCCGGCCGGTGACCCGACCGAGCGGCCGGATCGGGAGCGGGGGAGTTGCCGTACACCAACCGGACATTCACGCGGTCCCCGGCGAGGCAGCGAACTCGCTCATGCGACCGATCGAAGAGGAACCCGCGCCGGATGGCCACCCGACCGTGGCCCTCGGGCGGTGCCGGTGAGGCAGGCCATAGGGTGGGAACCGTGGCGACCCTTCTGCTTCTGCGACACGGCCGGACGACCGCCAACGCCGACGGGGGGCTGGCCGGCCGCCAGCCGGTGGAGCTGGATGAGACCGGTCGGGCCCAGGCCGCCGCGGTCGCCGAGCGGCTGCGGGGGGTGCCGCTCGCGGCGGTGGTGACCAGTCCGTTGATCCGCTGCCGGCAGACCCTGGAGCTGGCGTTGCCGGAGGTCAGCCCGGTGGTGGAGGAGGGTCTGATCGAGTGTGGCTACGGCGCCTGGGAGGGGCAGCCGCTGAAGAAGCTGGCCAAGGAGCCGCTCTGGCCGGTGGTCCAGCAGCATCCCAGCGCGGTGGTCTTCCCGGAGGGGGAGGCGATGGCGGCGATGGCGGCCCGCGCGGTCGCCGCGGTGCGCTCCTGGGACGCCCGGGTCACTGCTGAGCACGGTCCCGAGGCGGTCTGGCTGGCGTGCAGCCACGGCGACGTGATCAAGGCCATCGTCGCCGACGCGCTCGGCGTACACCTTGATCTTTTCCAGCGGATCGTGGCGGATCCGGCGTCGGTGACCGCGATCCGCTACACGCCGCTGCGTCCCTTCCTGGTCCGGCTCAACGACACCGGCGGCGACCTGACCGGCCTGGTCCCGCCGCCGCGCAAGCGGCGTC
>NZ_JAMOKF010000073.1 GCF_023656545.1 Micromonospora phytophila
CGCGGGCCGTGCCACGGGTGCGAAGGCGGCGGCCGGTCGCGCCGCCGGCACGAAGAAGGCGGCCGCGGGCAAGGCCGCGCCGAGCCGGGCGAAGGCCGCCCCGGCCAACAAGACCGCGCCGGCGAAGAAGGCCGCCACGAAGAAGGCGGCAGCGGCCAGGAAGGCGCCAGCGAAGAAGGCGGCGGCTCCCGCGAAGAAGACGACCGCGGCGGCGAAGAAGGCTCCCGCGAGGAAGGCACCGGCGAAGAAGGCTCCCGCGCAGAAGGCTCCCGCGCAGAAGGCGGCGGCGAAGAAGGCACCCGCGAAGAAGGCACCCGCGCGGAAGGCGGCGGCGAAGACCGCCCCGGCGGGCACGCGGCGGCCCGGCGCGGAACGCGGCGGCACGGCGGCGACGACCACCTCAGCGGTACGCACCGGGCGCAGCACCTCCCGGTCGGTACGGTCCTCGCAGGCGATCTCCTCGACCGCCGACCGGCCGGAGCGTCCCGGCCGCAGCCTGGTCACCACGAACCACGACGTGATCCGGCGCTGGGCCGAGGAGCGGAACGCGAAGCCGGCGACGATCGCGGGCACCGAGCGGGAGGGGCGGGCCGGCGTGCTCACCTTCAACCTGCCCGGTTACCGCGAGAGCAGCCGGGTACGCGAGATCACCTGGGACGAGTGGTTCCAGACCTTCGACGGGCGCGGGCTGAACCTGATCTACCAGGAGCAGCTGCGCGACGGGCGGCCGAGCAACTTCTTCCGCACCGAGTCACCGGATCGGGAGGACGCGTGAGGAGTTTACGGGAATGGCCGGCGGGTATGCGCTGTTGGCCAGGAGCGGGACCCGGAAAAGCGGCACACCGGGTGTGACCACCGGTGCTGTGACCGGCGGAACAGTCGAGCCAGGTTGAATCCGGAATCCGGGCGAACTAACTTTATTGCACCGCGCCACGCTCGGAACCGTTCGGGGGAGCGGCGGATCGATCAGATCCGTGCACCGAGCGAGGCGCAGGGGACGGGTGGAATAACACCGTTGGGGGACGGTGGCCACCTGTTTGGACCGGCGGCGCGAGCGGGCGACGCCTACGGGGGTGGGTGCCGCCCGCCGGCCGCCGGTCATACGGTGCGGACGCCCATCACGACGATCGGTCGTGGTGGGCGTTTCGCATCGTCGTGGGTGGTTTCGCACCGTGGCCGGCCGCGCGGCGTGGTCGGCCCCGTGCCCGAGCCGGTGGTCCGCTCAGCCGTTTCCGGTCAGGGACGGCTCGGGTCGGCCCGCCGTCGCCCGGCGCAGGGCGGCCACCCGTCGCTCCCGCGACGGCCCGGCGAGCAGGTGCCCGGCGGCGGCCAGCAGCCCCAGCGCGCCGACGATCAGCCAGTGCCGCTCGCCGAGGTACTGCAGGCTCACCCCGCCGAGCGTCGGCGCCACGAACGACGCCGCCGGGAACGTCAGGTAGAAGACCGACTGGTAGCGCGCCCGCAGCTCGGGTGGGGCGAGGTCGGCGTTGATCTGGGCGTTGGGCGGGGCGGCGAGCATCTGGCCGACGGTCCAGACCACCGCTGCGACCAGGTAGACGGCCAGCTCGTCGGCGACGGCGAGGACGCCGAAGCCGAGCGCCAGCAGCGCGGTGGAGACCGCCAGGACCCGGTCCTTGCGGTGCCGGTCGATCAGGCGCGGCACGAAGAGCTGCCCGAGCACGATCAGCACGCCGCCGAGCGCCATCACCGCGCCGTACGCCGACGGGCGCAGCCCGTCCGCCCGCATCGCCAGCGGCATGATCGTCGAGGTCTGCAGGGTCAGCACGGCCAGCACGAAGGTCAGCCCGACGAAGATCAGGAAGGTCCGGTCGGTCAACGCGGTGTGCAACCCGGGCCGGCGGGGGCGTCCGTGCTGCCGGGCGGGCGCCACGTCGGCCGGAGCGGTCACCGCCGGCCGGGTGCGGGACAGCGTCTCCGGCACCTTCCAGCCGATCACCGCCGCGGCGACCAGGGTGGCGGCGGCGTCGACCAGGAAGAGCGCGACGAAGTTCGCCTCGGCGAGCAGGCCGGCCAGCAGCGAGGCCACTGCCATGCCGAGGTTGAACGCCCAGAACTGGAGGTTGAAGGCGCGCGAGCGACGTTCCTCGGGGACCACGTCGACGATCGCCGCGACGAAGGCGGGACTGGGCATCGAATGTGCCACCCCGACCAGGGCGGCGAGCGCCGCGATCACCACCAGGTGCCGGCTGAACGCCAGCGCGACCATCAGCCCGCCGGTGACCAGATGCGCGGCGAGCAGGGTGGCCCGACGCCCCCACCGGTCGGCGAGCACCCCGCCGAGCAGCACGCCGCCGGCCCCGCCGAGCCCGTACGCCCCGACCACCGTCCCGGCCAGCGCCTCGCTCGCGCCGCGCGCCGCGGTCAGGTAGAGCGACAGGAAGAGCATCGCGAACGCGCCCGCCCGGTTGATCAGCAGGCCGGTCCAGAGGTACCAGAAGGTGGCGGGGAGCCCGCCGGCGGTGTCGTCCAGCCACCGTCGCAGTGCCGGCACCCGTCCTCCAGACAGTTTTCTTTCCTAACCGATCCGATTGTCGACCGTAGGCAGCCCGACCGCCGGCCGCCAGCGTGTCGCTGGTCACCGTGCGGAGCTCGACTCCGGTTCCGGCAGTGGGGGCACGGGCTCGGCCGGGGCGGTCGCCGCCGCCTCGGCGGCCTGCGGCGCGGGCGGCCGGATCGCCACCACCGGCTCGACCGGCCGGGTCGCCGTACGCAGGGCGGTGGCGCGCCGTTCGCGGGCGGGGCCGGAGACCAGGTGGGCGACCGCCATCAGCGCGCCGACCACGGCGCAGGAGAGCCAGAGGGCCGTGTTGCCGGCCTGCTCCCGGAGCAACCCGCCGAGGATCGGCGCCGCGGCGCCGGCCACCTGCCAGGAGAGCGAGAAGACGCCCTGGTAGCGACCGCGCAGCGCGGCGGGGGAGAGTTCGGCGATCAGGGTGGCGTTGGACGGCGAGTTGAGCATCTCCCCGAGGGTCCAGATCAGCACGGTCAGCCCGTAGAGCCAGACGGCGTCGGCGAACGCGGTCAGCCCGAAGCCGAGGCCCATCACCACCGAGGCGAGGGCGAGCACGTGCGACCGGCTCCGCCCCCTGATCAGCCGGGGCACGAAGAGCTGGCCGACCACGATCAGCACCCCGTTGAGCGCGATCACCGAGCCGTACGTGGCGGCGCTCAGGCCCGAGTCGACCATGGCGATCGGCAGCATCGAGATGTGCTGGAGGAAGACCAGCGCGGCGAAGAGGTTGAGCACCACGAAGCCCAGGTAGACCCGGTCGCTGAGGATGGTGCGCAGCGCGCCGACCGGCGCGTCGCCCCTGGCGGCGGTGGCGGAGACGGTCCGGGTCTCCCGCACCCTGGCGAAGATGATCAGCGCGGTGATCACCGTGGTGGCCGCGTCGACCACGAAGAGCAGCAGGTAGCCGGCCTCGGCGGCGAGGCCGGCGAGCACCGCCGCGCAGGCGAAGCCGAGGTTGATCGCCCAGTAGTTCAGCGAGAAGGCGCGTAGCCGGTCCTTCTCCGGCACCACGTCGATCATCATCGCGCCGAACGCGGGCCGGGCCGCCTCGGCGAACATGCCGAGCAGCAACGCGCCCAGCGCCACCGTCCAGAGCGGCCGGGCGAAGCCGAGGGCGAGCATCATGGTGGCCGCGCCGAGGTGGGCGGTGAGCAGGGTCGGCCGGCGGCCCCAGCGGTCGGCCAGGGTGCCGCCGACGGTGGTGCCGACCGCGCCGCCGACACCCCAGAGGCCGAGCACCAGGCCGGCCTGGGAGGCGGAGAAGCCGCGCTCCTGGGTGAGGTAGATGGCGAGGAAGACCAGGACGAACGAGCCGAGCCGGTTGATCAGGGTGCCGGTCCACAGGTACCAGAAGGTGACCGGCAGCCCACCGGTGGTGTCCCGGAACCAACTCCGCATCGTCCGCACTCGGCGCCCCCGCTCCGTAATGACCGTTCTGATTGCAGCGCCTTACAACCTAATGGCGGGGCCGATTCCGGGGCACCGGCTTTTCCACGTGGTGGTCGTCACGACCACCGCCCGCGTGTCCCGTCCCGGGTTGGGGCAGGATGATCGGCATGACTGCGAGCGAGGGGCCCACCGTCGGGACGCTGGTCCTGTTGCGGCACGGCGAGAGCGACTGGAACGCCAAGAACCTCTTCACCGGCTGGGTCGACGTCGACCTGACCGAGAAGGGCGAGAACGAGGCGCGCCGCGGCGGCGAGCTGATGCGCGAGCACAGCCTCCTGCCGGACGTGGTGCACACCAGCGTGATGCGCCGGGCGATCCGCACCGCCGAGCTGGCGCTCAACGCCGCCGACCGGCACTGGATCGCGGTGCGCCGGTCGTGGCGGCTCAACGAGCGCCACTACGGCGCCCTGCAGGGCAAGAACAAGAAGCAGACCCTGGAGGAGTACGGCGAGGAGCAGTTCATGCTCTGGCGCCGCTCGTACGACACCCCGCCGCCGCCGATCGCCGACGACGACGAGTTCTCCCAGGTCGGCGACCCGCGCTACGCGCTGCTGCCGACCGAGCTGATGCCGCGCACCGAGTGCCTCAAGGACGTCGTCGAGCGGATGCTGCCCTACTGGTACGACTCGATCGTGCCGGACATCCTGGCCGGCCGGACGGTCCTCCTGGCCGCCCACGGCAACTCGCTGCGCGCCCTGGTCAAGCACCTCGACCAGATCTCCGACGAGGCGATCGCCAAGCTCAACATCCCGACCGGCATCCCGCTGCGCTACGACCTCGACCCGCAGCTGCGTCCGCTCACGCTGGGCGGGACCTACCTCGACCCGGCCGCCGCCAAGGCCGCCGCCGCCGCGGTCGCCAACCAGGGCCGCTGACGTACGCGAAAAGGCCCCCGGTCCGAGCGGACCGGGGGCCTTCGGCGTCTCTGCGCTCAGTTCCCCGGCGGCGTGATCTGTCCGGTGATCAGGTAGACCACGTGCTCGCCGGCGTTGACCGCGTGGTCGGCGAACCGCTCGTAGAAGCGACCGAGCAGCGTAGCGTCGATCGCGGTCTCCACCCCGTACGGCCAGTCCTCGCCGAGCAGCACCCCGAAGAGGCTCTTGTGCAGGTCGTCCATGGCGTCGTCGTCACGGTCCAGCTCGGCGGCGAGGTCGGCGTCGGGCTTGGCCAGCACCGTCCCGATCTTCTCGGCCATCCGGTCGGCGATGGAGGCCATGTCGGTGAAGATCGGCCGCAGCTCCGCCGGGACGGCCGGCGAGGGGTGCCGCCGCAGGGCCGTCTTGGCGACGTGGTCGGCCAGGTCGCCCATCCGTTCCAGGTCGGCCGCGACGTGCAGCGCGGTGATCATGGCGCGCAGGTCGGAGGCGACCGGGGCCTGGCGGGCGAGCAGGTCGCAGACCCGCTCCTCGACGTGGCGGTAGAGGCCGTCGATCTCGGCGTCCCGCTCGATCACCGTCTCGGCCGCCCGGCGGTCCGCGGTGAGCAGGGCGCGGGTCGCCTGCCGCATCGCGGCCCGGACCCCCTCCGCCATGTCCACCAGCAGTTGGCTGACGATGTGCAGGTCAGCCCGGAACTCGTCGCGCATTGTCACGTCCTGTGGTCGGTGTCGCCGGCCCGAGGGACGGCGAGGGTGTGAGCAGGTGCGCCGCCCACGGTAGGTCGTGTGGGCGGACCGGAGATGAACCCGGATGAACGACGCCGGACGCGCGAGTGAACTTTGCCGGAAGTGAGAGTGGTTCGTCCTGCTATGGGCGATGGCCAGGTTAACAATGACCCTACGATCGCCGGGTGGAGTGGGCGGTGACGGTCGGTGTGGCCGTGGGTCTGGCGGCCGGACTGGTCGCCGGGGTGCTGCTGGCCCGGTTCGTCCCGGCGTGGCGTGGCCGCTCCACGTCGACGGGGAGCCGCCTACCCGGCTTCCTCTTCAGCAGGGGGAGGCTCGCGATAGCCGACGATCCGCAGTCGGGGTTCGGCCGCCGGACGATCGACTCGCTCCGGGCCGGCGTGGTCGTGCTCGACCCCGACGACCTTCCCGTCCTGGTCAACCCGGCCGCCCGCGCGATGGGGCTGCTCCGCACCGGCCCGACGCCGGGTTCGATCGCCGCCCACCCGTTGCTGCGTACCCTCGCCGGGCAGGTGCGCCGCACCGGCGTGCGGCGCGAGATCGAGCTCGACCTGCCGCGCGGCCGCGACAACGCCGGGGAGAACCCGCTCGGCGTGCACCTGAGGGCGATGGGGCTCGGCGCCGGCTACATCGCCGTGGAGGCGGCCGACGTGACCGAGTCGCACCGGCTGGCCCGGGTACGCCGCGACTTCGTGGCCAACGTCAGCCACGAGCTGAAGACCCCGATCGGCGCCCTGCAACTGCTGGCCGAGGCGCTGCTCGACGCCACCGAACCCGCCGGCGAGGGCGGCCCCGACCTCTCCGAGGACCTCGTCGCCGCCCGCCGGTTCGCCGAGCGGATCCAGCACGAGTCGACCCGACTGGGGCGACTGGTGCAGGAGTTGCTGGAGCTGACCCGGCTCCAGGGCGCCGAGCCGCAGCCGCCGCCGGAGCCGGTCGCCGTGGACTGGGTGATCGCCGAGGTGGTCGACCGGACGCGGACCTCCGCCGCCGCCCGCCGGGTCGACGTGGTCGTCGAGGGCGAGCGCGGGCTCACCGTGTACGGCAGCGACACCCAACTCGCCACTGCGGTGTCGAACCTGGTCGAGAACGCCGTCAACTACTCGGGCGAGGACACCACGGTCCGGATCACCACCCGGGCCGACGACGAGCACGTCCAGATCGCCGTCGCCGACCAGGGCATCGGCATCGCCCCGACCGACGTCGACCGGATCTTCGAGCGGTTCTACCGGGCCGACCAGGCCCGGTCCCGCTCCACCGGCGGCACCGGTCTGGGGCTGGCCATCGTGAAGCACATCGCCAGCAACCATGGCGGAAGGGTCGAGGTGTCGAGCACTCTTGGTGGTGGATCGACGTTCACCCTGCGGCTGCCCGCCCGTCCACCGGACGACCTCCTGGCGACACTGCCCTCCGCTGGGATCGAGGCCGGTCCGGCCGAGCTCCGGCAGGTCTGACAGCAATGGAAAGGAAATCCCCGTTGAGCCGCGTTCTGGTGGTCGAGGACGAGGAGTCGTTCTCCGACGCCTTGTCGTACATGCTCCGCAAGGAGGGATTCGAGGTCTCCGTCGCCGCGACGGGCACCTCCGCCCTGACCGAGTTCGACCGGACCGGCGCCGACATCGTGCTGCTCGACCTGATGCTGCCCGAGATGTCGGGCACCGAGGTGTGCCGGCAGCTCCGGCAGCGCTCGCACGTGCCGATCATCATGGTCACCGCGCGCGACAGCGAGATCGACAAGGTGGTCGGCCTGGAGATCGGTGCCGACGACTATGTGACGAAGCCGTACTCGCCCCGGGAACTCGTCGCCCGGATCCGGGCGGTGCTGCGCCGGAAGAGTGCCGAGGCCGCCGAGTCGGGTGCGCCGACGCTGGCCGCCGGGCCGGTCCGGATGGACATCGAGCGGCACGTGGTGACCGTGGACGGCGCCGCCGTGCAGCTGCCGCTGAAGGAGTTCGAGCTGCTGGAGCTGCTGCTGCGCAACGCCGGGCGGGTGCTCACCCGGGGGCAGCTGATCGACCGGGTCTGGGGCGCCGACTACGTCGGTGACACCAAGACCCTGGACGTGCACGTGAAGCGGCTGCGCTCCAAGATCGAGCCGGAGCCGTCCGCGCCGCGCTTCATCGTCACCGTGCGGGGCCTGGGCTACAAGTTCGAGCCCTGATCGGCGTACGCGAGAAGGGGCCCGCGCCGACGCGCGGGCCCCTTCTCGTCATCGGGTCGTCACTTGGTCGTCAGCGGACGACCTTGACGTTGAAGATGCCGGTGCCCAGCGTGCCGTAGAGACGCAGCCAGAGGGGCAGCAGCATCTCGGTGCCGCGGGCGGTGGTGATGTCGCCCAGGTCGACCACGTCGGTGTGCCCGAAGCTGGTGAGCAGCCCGGTGACCGTCCGCTTCGCGTCGGCGTCGTCGCCGGAGACGAAGACGGTGTGGTCGCCGTCGGCGAGCTGTCGGGGGTCGGCCATCAGGTCGGCGGCCGTCGTGTTCAACGCCTTGACCACCTTGAGCTGCGGGAACGCCCGCTGGATCTGTTCGCCGAGAGAGTCGGTGTTCAGCACCGACAGGGTGGGCGGGAAGCCGGCAGCGTGGTCGAGCGGGTTGGCGATGTCGAGCAGGACCTTGCCGGCCAGGTTGGCCTCCCCGGCGGCGGTGAGTGCCGCCAGCGACGCCGCGCCGCTGGTCGCGTTCACCACCAGCTCCGCGTCGGCGGCGGCGCCGGCGAGGGTGGCCAGGCCGACTACGGGATGCCGAGCCGCCCAGTCGGCGTGGTCGCCGCCGCGGTCGCGGGTCGCCGTGACGTCCCGGGTGCCGATGGTGACCTGATGGCCCAGCTCCGCCGCGCGGGCGGCGATCGTCCGGCCCACCACGCCGGTGCCGAGAACTGCGATGCGCATGTCGGTTCACGTCCTCCACTGGTCGCGCGAGCGGCCCTCGCGCCGGTTGCGCTGACACTAACAGACAGGTCTGTCTACCTGACCCTTCATGATGTGATGATCGCCGCCGGAATGGGGGATAGGCTGAAGACAGACCGGTCTGTAGGATGGCCCGTTCACGACGAAGGAGGGACGGCGATGTCCGCGTCCGCGCCGCGCACCCCGGCCGGTTCCGCCCGGGACCGCATTCTCGACACCGCATTCCGGCTCTTCTACGCGCACGGGCCGCGCGGGGTCGGGGTGGACACGGTGATTGCGGAGTCCGGGGTCGCGAAGGCGACCCTCTACAAGCACTTCCCCCGCAAGGACGACCTGGTGCTGGCGTACCTGGACAAGGTCGACCAGGCCTGGTTCGGTGCGTTGTGCGCGGCCGCCCGGAACGCCGGCGACGACCCGCGCGATCAGTTGGTCGGGATGTTCGACGCCCTGGTGGGGGCCTGCCGGCGGGAGGGCTATCACGGCTGCGCGTTCATCAACACCGCCGCCGAGTCGCCCACCGGCGGCGAGGTGCACGCCCGTACGGTCGAGCACAAGACGGTCGTCCGCGCCTGGGTCACCGACCTGGCCCGGCGGGCCGGTGCGCCCGAGCCCGAGCTGCTCGCCCGTCAGCTGACCCTGCTGCTCGACGGTGGGCTCGCGGGCGGGGTGCTGGACGGTGACCCGGCGTTGGCCGAGGCCGCCAAGCGCAGCGCCCGCGCCCTGGTTGACGCCGCCCTCGCCTGACCACACCCCGCTCCCTGCCTCACCGCTTCCTGCCTCACCGCTTCCTGCCTAACCGGCTCCCTGCCCCCCCGCAGGCGCCGGTCACCGGGTCACCCGGTCGCTCCGTCCCCGGTCCGGGCGCCTTCGTCCCCGTTCCGGGCTGCCGGTCCCCGTCCCGGGCTGCCGGTCCCGTGCCGGGCTGTCGTCCGGGCTTGGGCTGTCGGTCCGGGCATTGCTGTCGGTCCTGGTCGTGGGCTGTCGTCCCGATCCCGGCCTGACGGTTCCGGTCCCGGACTCTCCGTCCGTGGCCGGCCCTCCGGTCCGTTCCTCGGCCGTCTCTTCCGGTGCTCGGCCGTGGCCTGCGGGCTACGAACGAGTCGGCCTCCACCCGTCGCCTCACCCTGACCGCAGTCACTCTCTGTCATAGGGCGTCAACTGCATCACCATTACGAAGGGTGAGGCCGATGCGCTCCGCCGATTGCCGCCGTCGGCCCCTTTGCTCTGCTTATCTATACGCACCACCGTCGCCAGCAGGGAGACTGCACCGTGATCAGGGCAGAAGCCCAACCGCGCTGATCACGTAACGTGACTGTCGCATATAGGTAAGCAAAGCAAAGGCAACGAACCGATGTGGGGCTCGGGCGGCCGGTGCTGACGCTCGGTGAAGGCTGCACGCCCGGGACGCGAGGCCAGGTGCTTCGGGACGGTGGACCGGGCCAGGGCTCAGGTCGCGCCTGTGGGTCGCCTGTGAGGTCGCCTGTGAGGTTTGCCCGTGAGGTCGCCTGTGAGGTTGCCCTGAGGTTGCCGGGGAGCCGCCTGCAGGCAGCGAGGGCGGCTCTGTCCGGCGCTCGCGCCGGCGGAGTTCCGCGCGCGCCGTGCACGTTGCGGCGACACCGCGCGAGTCGACCACCACCAGGCTGGGCGGGTACTGCGGGCAGCAAGCCCGAAGAGCCGCCGACTTCGGCGTGCCCGCCGGCGCCGCTCTGGCCCTCCTCGGTAGACCGGCCGCCTGTTGGAGGGCCGACGAGGTCGTCGCGCCAACGGCGGGCGGTCAGGCGCCGTCGACGGTGTGTGGTCGGGCGCCACTGAGGGCGGTTGGTTGGGAGCTGCCGACGGTGGGTGGTCGGGCGCTACTGACGGTGGGCGGTCGGGCGCTACTGACGGTGGGTGGTCGGGAGCTGCCGACGGTCGGTGGTCGGGCGCTACTGACGGCGGTTGGTCGGGCGCTGCCGACGGTGGGTGGTCGGGCGCTGCTGACGGTGGCGGTCAGGCGCCGTCGGCCGGGTGCGGGGCGACCATGCCCTGCCGGTGGCGCACCGTGCAGAGCTCGGCCAGCTTGGCGTACGCGGGGGCGCCGATCAGCGCGGTCAGTTCCGGGCCGTAGGAGACGTACATGGGCTCGGCGCCGACGTGCGCGTCGGTCGAGGAGGTGCACCACCAGTCCAGATCGTGCCCGCCGGCACCCCAGCCCCGCCGGTCGAACTCCGACAGCGTGGAGACCAGCACCTTGGTGTTGTCCGGCCGCTTGACCCACTCCTGGTCCCGTCGGATGGGCAACTGCCAGCAGACGTCCGGCTTGTACTCCAACGGGTGGACCTCGTCGCGCAGCGCCTGGGCGTGCAGGGCGCAGCCGGCGCCCGCCGGGAAGTCGGCGTCGTTGAGGAAGACGCAGGGCCCGTCGGGCCCCTGGGTGGCGGTCCGGCGGGCGGCGTTCTTGCCGTCGATGGTGTCGTCCTCGGTCCAGTTCTTGAAGCCGCGACGGAAGTGCTGCCAGGTCGACGGGGTCAACCGCTTCACCGCGGTCCTCACCCGCTTCTCGTCGTCGGAGTCGGTGAAGAACGCGCCGTGCGAGCAGCAGCCGTCCGCGGCCCGGCCGGCGACGATGCCGTGGCAGCCCCGCCCGAAGATGCACGTCCAGCGGGAGAGCAGCCAGGTCAGGTCGGCTCGGATCAGGTGGCTGGCGTCCGTCGGGTCGGCGAACTCGACCCACTCCCGGGGGAAGTCCAGCGGCACCTCACGGCTGCGCGGATCGTCCGGGTCGTCCACCAGTACACGGAGCTCGATCTGCCCTGTCACCCGGCCCAGCCTACGCGCGGTGCCCTTTGCCGGCCGTCGAGCCGTGGAAACGTGTTGGCCCTAATGTCTTCACCATGCGACTGGGTGTCCTCGACGTCGGTTCCAACACGGTGCACCTGCTGGTGGTCGACGCCCACCACGGAGCCCACCCCTGGCCGGCGCACTCCGAGAAGGTGGTGCTGCGCCTCGCCGAGCAGATCGGCCCGGACGGCGCGCTCACCGAGACCGGCGCGGACGGCCTGGTCAAGGCGGTCAGCATGGCCAAGGCGGCGGCGGCCGGGCTGGAGGCCGACGACCTGATCGCGTTCGCCACCTCCGCCGTCCGGGACGCCACCAACGCCCCCGACGTGCTGGCCCGGGTCCGCGACGAGGCCGGCGTACGCCTGGAGGTGCTCTCCGGCGCGGACGAGGCGCGGATGACCTTCCTCGCGGTCCGGCGCTGGTTCGGCTGGTCGGCGGGGCGGCTGCTGGCGCTGGACATCGGCGGCGGCTCGCTGGAGATCGCGGCCGGCATCGACGAGGACCCGGACGTCGCGGTCTCGCTGCCGCTCGGCGCCGGCCGGCTGACCCGGGACCGGCTCCGGGTCGCCCCGGACAGCGCCGCGCCACCGCCCACCGAGGTGGTCGACGAGCTGCGGGCGTACGTCGACGGGCTGCTCGACCCGGTGGTGGAGAAGATGACCGAGGTGGGCTGGGAACGGCCGGTGGCCACCTCGAAGACCTTCCGCACCCTGGCCCGGCTCGCCGGGGCCGCGCCCAGCAGCGCCGGCCTCTGGGCCAGCCGCCGGCTGACCCGCGCGGGGCTGCGACAGGTGCTCGGCTTCATCCGGCACATCCCACCGGCGCAGCTCGTCGAGCTGGAGGGGGTCAGCGCCGCCCGGGCCCACCAACTGCTCGCCGGGGCGGTCGTCGCCGAGGCCGTGATGCGCCGACTGGACGTGGACTCGGTGGAGATCTGCCCCTGGGCGTTGCGCGAAGGGGTGATCCTGCGCCGCCTGGACCAGCTCGAACCGGTGTGATCCTCCGCGTCGATCTGGGCGCTTTGCGGCTGCTCGTCACGATGCCCGGAACGATGCCGGCTACCCTCGACGGTGTGACTTCCCGCGTCCCGGTGCTCCTGTCCAGTTCCTCGGTCTTCCCTGAGCGGACCGCGGCGGCGTTCCAGATGGCCGCGGCGCTCGGCTACGACGGCGTCGAGGTGATGGTCTGGACCGACGCTGTCAGCCAGGACGCCGGCGCGCTGCGCGGTCTCTCCGAGCACTACGGCGTGCCGGTGCTCTCCGTCCACTCGCCCTGCCTGCTGGTCACCCAGCGGGTGTGGAGCCCGGACCCGTGGGAGCGGCTGCGCAGGTCCGGCGACCTGGCGGCGACCCTGGGGGCGCCCACCGTGGTGGTCCACCCGCCGTTCACCTGGCAGCGCGACTACGCCCGCAACTTCGCCGACGGGCTCGACAAGATCGCCGGCGAGTTCCCGGACCTGCGCTTCCCGGTGGAGAACATGTACCCGGTCCGGATGGCCGGCCGGCAGTTCGTCCCGTACGTCCCGGGCTGGGACCCGACCGAGACCGGCTACCCCTCCTACACCCTCGACCTGTCCCACTGCGCCGCCTCGCACACCGACTCGATGGAGATGGCCGACCGGATGGGCGCCGGCCTGGCGCACGTGCACCTCGGCGACGGCACCGGCGAGGGCCGCGACGAGCACCTGGTGCCGGGTCGGGGCAACCAGCCCTGCGGGGAGCTGCTGTCGTCGCTCGCCGGGCGGGGCTTCACCGGGTCGGTGGCGGTCGAGGTGACCACGCGGGGCGCGAAGAGCCGCGCCGTCCGGGAGGCCGACCTGCGCGAGGCGCTGGAGTTCGCCCGCCAGCACCTCAACACCCCGTCCCCGGCCGCCGCCTGAGCGACCGGGGCGGACGGTCGACGTCAGCTCACCGGGGTCAGGGACTCCGTGGCCGGGGTGGGTTGCGGGGTGACGGTGACCTGCTCGCCGACGGCGGCCCGCTTGCGGGCGCGATGGGCGGCCACGTGCGACCGGGTCGCGCAGCGCTCCGAGCAGAACCGCCGGCAGCAGTTGGACGAGGTGTCCAGGTAGACGTTGCCGCAGCGCTCGTCGGCGCAGACGCCGAACCGGGCGCTGCCGTACTCGCAGAGCCAGACCGAGAGCCCCCAGACGGCGCCGGCCAGGTATTCCGCGCTGACGGAGGCCCCCCGGCTGGTCACGTGCATGTGCCAGTCGCTGGAGTCGTGCCCGGAGATGCGCGGCTGCACCGGGAACGCCTCCAGCATGGCGTTGAGCTCGGCCACCGCCTGGGTGTCCCGGCCCGAGGTGCCGTACTCGAAGACGTCGCGCAGGCGCTTCTGCGCCCGCCTGAAGATCGCCAGGTCCCGCTCCGCCACCTCGTCGCGCATCCAGGCGTTGTCGGCGGGGAAGATGGCCCGCAGGTCGTCGAGGTCGTCCAGGCGGGCGTTGACGAGGTCAACGCCGGTCCGGGCGTACGCGTCGAAGTTCACGCCCCCAACGGTAGACGACTCACGGGGCGCGCGGCGCGTCGATGTAGTGCGGCAGGAACCGGGCGTAGCCGTCCGTGATCAGGCTGGCGCTCTCCCGCACCCCCGCACCGGCGGACTCCCCGTCGACGATCCAGCTGCCCAGCACCGTCCGGTTGCCCGCGAACTCCGGCAGCGCCCGGAACTCCTGGTAGCACCAACCCTCGTCGCCGTAGATCCCCGGATTGGTGATCTCGCCGCCGCCGGTGACGATCCGCACCGAGCCGCCCTCGCGGCCGAGCAGCGGCTTGGCGACGTACTCCGGCATCCCGCGGGGCGAGTCGAGGTACGCCGGGAGCAGCAGCTCGTGACCCGGGTAGAGCTCCCAGAGCACCGCGAGCAGCGCCTTGTTCGACAGCAGCAGCTTCCAGGCCGGCTCGATCCAGGTGGTCGGGGTGCCCGGCGCAAGTGCCGGCGGCCCGTACGGCTCGGCGAGCATCCACTCCCAGGGGTAGAGCTTGAAGCAGGTGGTGACCGGGCGGCCCGCCGCGTCGACGAAGCGCCGGCCGTCCCAGCCGATCTCCTGGATCGGCAGCAGCTCGACCTCCAGCCCCGCCTGCCGGGCGGTCTCGGCGAGGTAGCCGGCGGTCATGTGGTCCTCGCCCGACTCCTCCTCGTTCGACCAGACCACGTGCACCCGCCGGTCGTGCAGGCCGGCGCCGACCTTGGCCCAGGCGCCGACCAGGCGCTCGTGCAGGCTGTTCCACTGGTCCAGCTCCGGCCGGGTGTGCTCCAGCCAGTACCACTGGACGATGCTCGCCTCGACCAGCGAGGTGGGGGTGTCGGCGTTGTACTCCAGCATCTTCGGCGGCCAGCTGCCGTCGTAGGCGAGGTCGAAGCGGCCGTAGAGGGTGGGCGGCGCCTCGCGCAGCGAGCGGGCGACCGCCTCGGCCGCCCAGGCCGGGATGCCGAACTCGGCGTACCGGTTGCGGGCGACGACGTGCTCGGCGGCGGCGACTGACATCCGGTGCAGCTCCTCGGTCGCCTCCTCCAGCCGGAGCACCTCGTCCAGCTCGAACGCGTACGCCGCGCTCTCGTCCCAGTAGGACATGATCCCGCCGTCGGGCAGCTCGGTGTCGACGTACACCAGCCCCTGGGAGCGGATGGTGGCGTCCCAGTCCGGGCGGGGGGTGACCGACCCGCGGCGCACCTCAGCCGCCGCAGGCGGCGAGGTGGGTGCCGAAACCGCCACGTTCCGGCACGGCCGAGCCGACCGGTTCCGGCGCGGCGCGCCCGGCGGCGGCCTCCGGCGCGCGCAGCGCCAGGGCGACGGTGCCGCTGCCACCCGCCGGCCCGAGTGCGCAGTCGTCGTCATCGTCGTCGGAGGTCATGTTGCAGCCGGAGAGGGCCAGCGCCAGGGCGGTGAGGGCGCCGAGCTGCACGGAGGCCGACCGGAGCCGGCGGCGGGGGCGTTGTTCCACGTCATGGTTGTAACCGATGAACGCCACCGCCGGGCACCCGCGGTGGGGCCTGTGATGCGGTTGGGACCTGGGCCGCGGGCGCTGCCGCCGCCGCCCGGCGGAGGCCCGCGAGCGGGCGTTACGCTCGGTCCATGCTCCGTTCCGTCATCCTCGCCGCCTCCCGGTCATCCCAGGTCGAGCGGCTCATCGCGACGGCCCCGTTCACCCGGGACGTCGTCCGCCGGTTCGTCGCCGGCGCCGGCACCGACGACGCGTTGCGCGCGACCCGCGAACTCGTCGCCGACGGCCTCGCGGTCACCATCGACAACCTCGGCGAGGACACCGTCACTCCCGAGCAGGCCAACGCTACCCGCGACGAGTACCTCAGGCTGCTGAAGGTGCTCTCCGCCGCCGGGCTCACCCCGCCCGCCGAGGTCAGCGTGAAGCTCTCCGCCCTGGGCCAGAAGTTCGACGAGCAGCTCTCCTACGACAACGCGCGGGCCATCTGCCTGGCGGCCGACGAGGCGGGCACCACGGTCACCCTCGACATGGAGGACCACACCACCACCGACTCGACCCTGAGCGTGCTGGCCAGGCTGCGCAAGGACTTCCCGGCCACCGGCGCGGTGCTCCAGGCGTACCTGCGGCGGACCGAGTCGGACTGCCGCGAGCTGGCCGGCGCCGGGTCCCGGGTACGACTCTGCAAGGGCGCGTACAAGGAGCCGGAGTCGGTGGCCTACCAGTCCGCCCGCGAGGTGGACAAGTCCTACGTCCGCTGCCTGAACATCCTGATGTCCGGCGACGGCTACCCGATGCTGGCCACCCACGACCCGCGCCTGATCGCCATCGGCGAGGACCGGGCCCGCTGGTTCGACCGCGGCCCGGACCGCTTCGAGTTCCAGATGCTCTACGGCATCCGGCCGGAGGAGCAGGCCCGGCTGGTGGGCGAGGGCTACACCGTGCGCACCTACCTGCCCTACGGCGACGACTGGTACGGCTACCTGATGCGCCGGCTCGCCGAGCGCCCCGCCAACCTGGCCTTCTTCGGCCGGGCCCTGATGTCGAAAAAGTAGCCCCGGTTTCGGTACGGGCCGGTGGGGATCTGATCCTCACCGGCCCGTCGTCGTTTCCGTCGACTCTCTTGACGAAGCCGGCTAATGACATTAGCTTTAAAGCTATGAGCGCTAGCTACGTGGAGCGGGACGGCGGACGGATCGCGTACGAGGTGCACGGGCAGGGGCCGCTGGTCGTCCTCTCGCACGGCATGGGGGAGAACCGGGCATCGTTCCGGCACCTGGCCCCGCTGCTCGTCGAGGCGGGCTACCGGGTGGCGTCGGTCGACGTCCGGGGGCACGGCGAGTCCAGCGCCGGCTGGCCCACGTACGCCCCGGCGGAGGTCGGGGCCGACCTGCTGGCGGTGGTCCGCGACCTCGGAGGCGGCCCGGCCACCCTCGTGGGCAGCTCGTCGAGCGCGGCCGCCGTGATCTTCGCCGCCGCCGAAGCGCCCGGGCTGGTCAACGGGGTCGTCCAGCTCAGCCCGTTCGTCGGGCAGCCGAAGCTCAACCCGTTCCTGAAGGTCGCCCAGTTCGCGGTGCTGCGCAGCCCTCGGCTGTTCGGCATGTACCACCGCTCGCTCTTCCCCGGCGACCGGCCGTCCGACGACGCGACGTACCGCCGGGCGATGGTCGCCACCCTGCGCGAGCCCGGCCGGATGGCGGCGACCCGCGGGGTGATCGCGCCGGTGGAGCCGCACTGGACCGCCCGCGCCCGAGCCGTGCGGCAGCCGGTGCTGGTGCTGATGGGCACGATGGACCCGGACTTCCCCGACCCCGGCGCCGAGGCCCGGGCCGCGCGGCGGCTCTTCGCCACCGCCGAGGCCCGCATGATCGACGCCGCCGGACACTACCCGCACGCCGACCGGCCGGCGGCCACCGCCGCTCACCTGGTGGAGTTCCTGGCGGCGACCACCGGTGCCTAGGGCGGGGCTCAACCAGCCGACCGTGGTGCGGGAGGCGGCCCGGCTCGCCGACGAGGTCGGGTTCGGGCAGCTCACCCTCGCCGCCCTCGCCGCCCGGCTGGGTGTCGCGCTGCCCAGCCTCTACAAGCACGTCAAGGGGGCGGACGCGCTCGCGCAGAAACTCTCCGCGCTGGCCACCGCCGAGATCGCAGAGGAGATGAGCGCGGCCGCCGTCGGCCGGGCGGGCGCCGACGCGCTGCGGGCCGTGGCAAACGCCTACCGGGCGTACGCCCGCCGGCACCCCGGGCGCTATCCCGCCGCCCAGCGGGCGCCGGACCCGGCCGACCCGGAGCACCTGGCCGCGGGGGAGCGCGCGGTCGCCGTCGTCTACGCCATCCTGCGGGGGTACGGGGTCACCGGCGAGCCCGCCGTTGACGCCGTTCGGGCGTTCCGCAGCGCCGTGCACGGCTTCGTCTCGCTGGAGGCGGCCGGCGGCTTCGGGCTCCCCCGTGACGTGGACCGCTCCTTCGAGCGGCTGGTCGACGGGTTGGACATCGCGTTCCGCTCCTGGCCGGGTCGGGACCAGAGCTGACGTTCGCGGTCGGCGGCGCGATGCTCACCCTGCGCGGGTGCTCGCTCGTCGGCGTCGTGCCGGTCGTCGTCCGGGCGGTCACCGTGACCCTGCTTCCCGGCGCGGCCGCCCCGCCGGAGCCGGCCCGCCCGGGTCTCCCGGCGGCGTCGATCGCGCCGGCGGCGGCCCGCGCCGGCGGGACGTACCGGTCCGCCGGGGCGGTGCTCGCCGGTCCGCCCGAATGGCCGTAATCTTCGCCGGGTGACTGAGGGGCAGCCCGAGGCGGACGGTCGACCGGCGACGGACGGAGCGCCGGCGGCGACCGGGGTGGAGCCGGCCGAAGGCCATCCGCGCACCGCGCCCGCCGAGGTGCCTGAGCCGGCCGAGCCGGATCCGACGACGGCTCCCGCCGCGCCGGCCGCGCCCACCGCATCCGGTCGAACGGCCCCCACGGCCACCGCCGACTCGGGTGAACCGACACCGACGACCGAGCCCGAGCCCCCCGCAACGGCCGAGCCCACCGCAGCGGCCGAACCGATCGAGACCGCTGAGGCAACCGAAACGCCTGAGCCCAGCGAAACGGCTGAACCCACCGCAATAACCGGATCGGTTCCGACGGCCACGCCTTCCGTGCCCCCTGCCGTGCTTCCCGTGCCACCCGTGGTCCCCGCTGCCGTCCCGGCCGCCGTTGCCGTCGGGGCTCCGGTCGCCGTGCCGCGACGGCGGTCGCGCCGGTTCTGGCCGCTCTGGTCGGCGCTCGCGGCGGTGGTGGTGCTGCTGACCTGCGGCCTGCCGGGGGCGCTGCTGGTCGGTGTAATGCGCGACCGGGCCGGGCCGGCGCTGGACCGGTTCGGCGCCCCGGCCGACGACCCCGCCACGACCGCCGCCCGCCAGCTCACCGAGCGGATCACCGCACAGCTCGACCGGCAGTCCGCCGCGCTGCTCGGCGGCGACCAAGCCGGGTTCCTGGCGGTCGCGGAACCGGTCGCGCACCGGGACCTCCGCCGCCGGTACGCCGCCCTGCGGGCGCTGCGGGTGACCGGCTGGCAGGCGAGCGTGAACGGGCTGCCCACCCCGGTCGAGGGCCGGCCCGGCGAGTGGCGGTTGCTGGTCGAGTTCCGCTACTGCTTCGTCGTCCCCGACTGCCGCACCAGCCCGGTGCTGACCGGCACCCGCTGGCGGGACGCGCCACAGCCCCGGCTGCTCGCCGTGGAGCAGTCCAGGTCGGTGGAGACCGGCACCCGGCCCTGGGAGGTCAGCGAGCTGGCCGTGGCCGTCGGCGCGCGGACGGTCGTGGCCACCACTCCCGCGCTGCGGGGGAAGCTGCCCGGCCTGCTCGCCGAGGCCGAGGAGGCGGCGAAGGTCGCGGACACCTACGTGGTGGACGGCCGGCCCCCGGACCGGTACCGGATCTTCTATGCCGGGAAGACCGAATGGCAGCGCTGGTACGGCGGCGGCCGGCCGAAGTGGACGGGCGGGTACGCGGTCACCGTCGGCGGCGGGCACCACGAGGTGGTGCTCAACGCCGACGGGCTCGCCACCGGCGGGGTGGACGACCTGCTGCGGCACGAGCTGACCCACGCGGCCTCCCTGCCGGAACGGGGCTACCCGGGGAAGAGCACCTGGTGGCTGGTGGAGGGGCTGGCCGAGTACGCGGGCGCCGACGGCCGGTCCGTCGACCGGTACGAGGGGCTGGCCGAGGTGCGCCGTCTGCTGGGCGGTGGCTGGGACGGCCGGCTCGACAGCCTCACCCCCGCCGACAGCGCCCCGGCCGACCGGGTCGGCGGCAGCTACGGCATCTCCTACCTCTCGATCCGGCACCTGGTGGACCGGTACGGGCAGGAGCGCCTGCTCGCCTTTTTCGCGGCGGTGGTGCACGAGCGCCGGCCCGTGGCGGAGGCCGCCGAGCGCGTGTTCGGCGAGTCGTGGTCCGCCCTGCACGACGAGTGCGTCGCGTACGTCCGCGCCGTGGTCGGCTGACCCCCGCGGCGCCGGCGGCATCGTCGGGTGTCGACCTGGGTCGTAGCATGGGCCGCGTGCGCCGCACCGATCCGCCGCGGCTGCGCGCAGCCACGCGGCCCCGCCTGCTCACCGCCCTGCTCGCCACCGTCGTCCTCACCGGGACCACCGCCGCCTCCTGCGGCGACGAGGAGTCCCCGGTCGCGCTCGCCCCGGTGAGCCGGGCGGCGGTCGCCGAGGTGATCGACGCCCCGGCCACGGTCACCGCCCGGGCCGCCGCCACCCTCACCGCTCC
>NZ_JAMOKF010000603.1 GCF_023656545.1 Micromonospora phytophila
ACTCCGTCCTGCCCAACGGGCTGCCCGCAGGCAGCCCGGAAGAAGCCCTCGACTGCGCCTGCGGCCTCTACCTCAACGACCCCACCGCCTGGACGCAACCCCCGACGAATTAACGACGAGAAGCACTAAGCCCGTCTCCTGCCAATGCCCATCGGCGAGGCTGCGCTCATGCTTCTGGAGGTTGCGGTGACGCTTGAGCGCTTGGAGCACGACGGCCGGCATCGTCAGTATGCGGCGGGAGCGGCGCGACTTGGGTGGGCCGAACACCACACCATCGCCGCGAACCCGCTGCAACGTCTGCCACACCCGCAACTGTCCGGCGTTCAGGTCGATGTCCGACCATCGCAGCCCGAGAAGTTCCCCACGCCGCAGACCAAGTGCCAGCGCGACGACGAACAGGGCGTGCAGGCGGTGTGCTTTCGCTGCGGCCAGGAAGGTACGGGCTTCCGACTCGGTGCACGGGTGGATCTCCTCCCGGTCAGGGGTGGGAGCCTGTACCAGCCGGGCGACGTTGCGCGCGAGTAGCTCTTCACGTACGGCCTGATTGAGCATTGCGCGCAGCACCGCGTGAACTTGCTGCACGGTTCGCGGCGACACGTTCGGCCGCTCGTCCTCGGGCTGGTCCTTTCGGCCGGCGGTGCGGGCAGCCGCTGCCTTGGCGAGCATGAGACGGACATCGGCAGGGGTTAAGGCGGTGAGTCGTCTCTTGCCGATAGCTGGCACGACGTAGCGCGTGATCAAGGACCGATAGCGATCCAGCGTGGTCGGGCGCAGCTTGGGTGCAGCGACGAGCCGGATTCTGCGAGCATGCGGAGGATGTCTAGGCCGCGCCTCGCTCTCATCGTCGGCACCCTGATGCTCGTCTCGGCTGCCGTGGTCGGGTGCTGCGCTCCTGCGTTCCTGGAGCCCCAACTGCCGTGGAGTGACCCGGCCGCCGAACAGGCGAAGTGGGACCGGGTCCTGCTGTGGCTCCTCGCTGCGGGCGGCAGCTTCCTCCTGGTCGCGTTCCCTCTTCTGGCCTACGGGTTCGTTGGGTGGCGAATAGAGCGGCGTGGCCGGGTCGCGGCAACAGGTGGCTGTCGACAGCGACGGTGACAGCAAGCACCCGGGACGAAGACGGCCGCCGGCGGCCGAGCGCGGACCGCCGCCGGAGGTCGCGAACGCGGACGGAGCCTGCCGGACGAAGTGCCCAAGACTTACAAGCGAGGGGTTGGAGGTGGGATGGAGCTGCCGCCGCGGTAGTTGTCAAGTCAAACTGAGACGGTCTGTGTCTGTTGGGCTGGCTGGTTGATCCACGCTTGGTCGGGGAGTTTGGGTGCGCGTGGCCGGTGGTTGAACCTGTCCGGATGGGCAGCGTGAGCTG
>NZ_JAMOKF010000604.1 GCF_023656545.1 Micromonospora phytophila
CAGGGCGTCGATCGCCGGCAGGCCGTCGCGGACGGCCTGCGCCGGAAGGCCGAAGTCGATGAAGCAGGCGATCTCGTCGGCGCCGGCGTCGAGCACCGCGTCGAGCACGGCCCGGCTGCTGGCCGGGGAGCCGATGAGGGCACGCTGCGCGCAGTAACGCTCGTAGGCGCGGGCCAGCACGAACCGGACGTCGTCGTCCGGGGTGTCGGCCAGGTCGATGTTCATGCCGAGGCTGTTGACGACCTGCCCGAGCAGGCTGAACGACGAGCGCAGGTACGCGCAGAACGGCTCGAACGCCTCCGCCCGGGCGCGGTCGGCGTCGTCGGCCAGGTAGGTGTGCAGGAGCACCACCACCCGGCCACCGGCCGGGTCCAGGCCGTGCTCGGCCCGGGTCCGCCGGTACAACGCGATGTTCTCGGCCAACCGCGCGACGTCCTGCGTCATCAGGTTGGTGACCACGCCGATGTCGCGCCGGGCGGCCTCGCGGTAGCTGTCCGGGTTGCCGACGATGGCGGTGAACACCGGCGGATCCGGCTGGACGGGCCGGGGAAAGAGGCGCACCTCGATCTGCTCCCCGCTGCCGGAACGGGCGCTGACCGCCTCGCCCCGCCAAAGCCGCCGCACGGTCTCCAGCTGCTCGTACATGACGGCCTTGTGCCGCCCGTAGTTCTCCGGGGCGAAGACGAAGTCGTTGGCGTGCCAGCCGGGCGCGCAGCCGAGGCCGATCCGCCCGCCGGAGAGGTTGTCCACCATCGACCATTCCTCCGCGACCCGCACGGGGTGGTGCAGGGGGAGCACGACCGAGCCGGCGTTGAGCCGCAGCCGCCGGGTGCGCACGGCGAGGGCCGCGGCGAGGACGGACGGGTTCGGGAAGATGCCCCCGAAGGAGTGGAAGTGCCGCTCCGGTATCCACACCGCGTGGAATCCGTGCGTGTCGGCGAACTCCGCCGCCGCCACGACGACGTCGTACTTGTCGGCCCGGTCCTGCTCCGGGTAGTCGCCGAAGAAGTAGAGGCTGAAGTCCACGGTGTCCGCCGCGGTCTCGGCGGGCGCGGGGTGCGGCTCGGTGGGGGACCGGGGCGACGGTGGCGGCGGTGTCGCGGGGGAGGCGGCACCGGCGCCGAGCAGCGCCAACTGCCGGTCCATCAGGTCCAGCTGCCGGTGCAGGACGCCGATCAGCGCGGCCGGCTCCGCCGCCGCGACGGTGCGGTCGGTAGCGGGCGGCTCCGCCGGGGCGAGGGCGGTCGACGAGGCTCCCGACGCCGTCGCCGCGGTCGGCGCCACCGCTGCCACGGAAGCCACCGTGGCTGGCCGGGCCCGCTGCACGGGCGGAC
>NZ_JAMOKF010000605.1 GCF_023656545.1 Micromonospora phytophila
GGGCCACCGGGGTGGCCCGCGGCCGCGCCAGCACGGCGTCGAGGTCGGCGGCGCACGGCGGGGCGAGCCGGTAGATGCCCTGTACGCCGAGGCTGTGGACGAGCCGGCCGTCGTCGCTGACGTGCGCGACCGTCCGGCTGCCCCGCCGCGACCGGTAGGTCAGTCGCCGCAGCACGTCGCCCGGCAGCGCGGCGTCCAACCGCAGCGGGATGCCCTCCGTGCCGAGGACCACCTCCGTGGTGCAGAAGGACGCGAGCCAGCGCCACAGTGGAAACCGGTCGAACCAGTGACCGATCCCCTCGGCGCCGGGGGTGACGATGTCCGTGACCCGCATCCGCCCCAGTACGTACAGGACCTGCCGGTCGACCGTGATCGGGTAGACGAGATCGCCCGCCGTGACCTGTGCCCGGCGAAAGCTGGGCTCGGACAGGTGCGGCCCGCCGAACAGCACCTCCAGCGCCCGGCCGGTGGTCACGACCGCGGCGAGCCGGCGGCAGCGGTCCCGCGGCCAGTAGACGGTGTACGCGTCGCTCACGGCCGGCAGGTTAGCCGCTCCCACCGACAAACGGACGTTTGTCGGTGGGGCTGCCTAGAGTGCGTCGTCATGGTGATGGTGAGGTTCGTCGACGAGACGACGTCCGGCGCGCGTGGCGACGGGTGGCATCTGGAGATCTTCGAAGAGCGGCTCCCGCTGCGGGAGCTGATCCGCCGCCGCGTCTTCCAGGAGGTGGCCGAGCACAACGCCCGGCGACCCGCGGTGTTCCGCGGCCTGGTCCAGCCGGGTGACACCGAGGCGACCCTCAACGGCCGGCGGCCCGACGCGCCGCGCCGGGTCGACGCCGAGGAGCAGTTCACCCGGGCAGTGGCGGCGTTCGGGCGCAACGGGTTCGTGGTGCTCGTAGACGACCGGCAGGTCGACCAGCTGGACACCGAGGTCGAGCTGCGGGTGGGCACCGAGGTCTGCTTCCTCAAGCTGGTCCCGCTGGTCGGGGGCTGACATGACCGTCACCTCCCACTACCCGGAGCGGGTGGCGGCGGTGCGCGCGCACGCCGCCGCCGGTGACAGTGCGGCGCTCGTCGACGAGCTGGTCGAGGTCGCCCGGCTCAACGGCGGCCACTGGGGCTACGACGGCCGCGCGGTGACCGACGTCCTCGACGCGCTGCCCGTCGACGACCGGCGGCACCTCGCGCTGGCCCTGCTCGACCGGCCGGACGTCGAGGATCCGGCCGACACCGGGCGGTCGCTGCGCGGGCTGTTGAGCATCGTGGTGCGCCACCTCGGAACGGTCATGCCGGTGGCGGACGCCCGACGGCTGCTCG
>NZ_JAMOKF010000606.1 GCF_023656545.1 Micromonospora phytophila
CCTCCGCCGCGGCGGTGCCCTCGTCGAGCATCGAGGCGTTCGCCGTGGCCAGCCCGGTCAGGTCGGTGACCATGGTCTGGAAGTTCAGCAGCGCCTCCAGCCGGCCCTGGCTGATCTCCGGCTGGTACGGGGTGTACGCCGTGTACCAGGCCGGGTCCTCCAGCACGTTGCGGCGGATCACCGCCGGGGTGTGCGTGCCGTGGTAGCCCAGACCGATCATGGACACGGCGACGGTGTTGCGGGCCGCCAGGGCCCGCAGCTCGGCGAGGGCCTCGTGCTCGGTGGCCGGCTCCGGCAGGTTCAGGGTGCCGTGCCAGCGGATCACCTCGGGAATCGCCGCGTCCATCAGCTCGTCGATCGAGCCGTGACCGACAACCTCCAACATCCGGCGCTCATCGTCCGGGTCGGGGCCGATATGGCGGTCGGCGAACTGCTCTGCGGTCATGGGCTGCGCTCCCGGGGGGCGAGGTCGACAGGTCGCCCTCCCCCTCTGTCGCGCCCGCACGGCGCTCCACAGTGCCTGCCCACGTGGTCCTTTTGCCTGAGAGGTTCCGGGGAGGATTTGCCCCTTCGGCGCCGCCCGGGTGCTGTCTGGGCGGTCTCTCCCACGTGGGTGGTACCGGCATGGTCAACGCTACCAGCGCCGGTATCGGCGGTGGATGTCGTACCCCTGGGACAGCATCACGGTGAGCCTCGGAGGTGTCTGATGCACGAGCCGGCAACCCACCCGGAGGACCTCAGCCGGTTCTTCGTCGCCCGCGCCAACGCCGGTGACGTCGACGGCCTGGTCGCCCTCTACGAACCCGACGGGGTGCTGGCCACCCCCGCCGGTCCGGCGGTCGGGGCGGCGGCGATCCGCGCCGCCTACGCGGGCTTCCTCGCCGACCGGCCCACCCTCACCCCGGGCGAGCCGCAGCCCACCCTGCACGCTGGGGAGCTGGCATTGACCTCCACCCGGCTGGCCGACGGCACGGTCACCGTCGAGGTGGCCCGCCGCCAGCCCGACGGCACGTGGCGCTGGGTCATCGACCAACCCCGCGCCGCGGGCTGACCCGACAGCGGTCACCGCCGCCCCGGCGGACTCACCCGGTCCGGGCGCGGGCACGGGTCGCGGTCGGGCGTCGGTGGGCTTCCCGGCCGGTGATCGGCGTTGTCGGTAGGGATCCCCGGCCAGCGCGTGGCGGTTCGCGCGCTGGCAGCCGGCATGGGTCAGCGGTGGGGGCGGGGCCGCCCTACTGGCCGACCATGGTGGCGCCGGCCGGCACGGCGTCTGGCAGGACGTCAGCGCCGGGCGCCGGCACGTCCACCGTCCGCTCGGCG
>NZ_JAMOKF010000074.1 GCF_023656545.1 Micromonospora phytophila
GCCAGCCCGGTCGGCGCCCGGTACTCGCCGAAGACCTGGCGCAGCGCTCCGGCCCACTCGCCGGTGGTCACCCCGGCGCGCACGCACTCCATCGTCGCCGGCATCAGGTTCGTCGTGGTCGCGGCGTCCGCGCGCAGCCCGGCCAGCGCCGCGTCGACCGCGGCGTCGTCCCGGCCGGCCCGCCATTCGCGTACGGAGGCGATGGCGGCCGCCTCCACCGCCGGGTCGACCTGCTCGACCGCCTCGGCGCCGGCCGCGGTCAGCGGCGACGGCTCGGTCTCGGTGAACCGGTTGACGCCGACCACCACGTCGGCGCCGGACTCCATCCGGCGGCGGCGCTCGGCCAGCGAGGCGACCAGCGCGCTCTTCAGGTAGCCGGACTCGACGGCGGCGACCACCCCGCCCATCTCCAGCACCTTGTCCAGCTCGACCCGGGCCCCGGTGACGATCTCGTCGACCAGCCCGGTCATCACGTGCGAGCCCTCGAACAGGTCGGGGTATTCGAGCAGGTCCGACTCGTACGCGAGCACCTGCTGCATCCGCAGCGACCACTGCTGGTCCCACGGGCGGGGCAGGCCCAGCGCCTCGTTCCAGGCGGGCAACTGCACCGCGCGGGCCCGGGCGTCCCGGGAGAACGTCACGCCGAGCATCTCCAGCACGATCCGCTGGATGTTGTTCTCCGGCTGCGCCTCGGTCAGGCCGAGCGAGTTGACCTGCACGCCGTAGCGGAAGCGGCGCTGCTTCGGGTTCTCGACGCCGTACCGCTCACGGGTGATCTCGTCCCAGAGCGCGCCGAAGGCCCGCATCTTGGCGATCTCCTCGACGAAGCGCACCCCGGCGTTGACGAAGAAGGAGATCCGCTGCACCACGTCGCCCATCCGCTCCGCCGGCACCTGGCCGGAGTCACGGACCGCGTCGAGCACCGCGACCGCGGTGGAGAGCGCGAACCCGACCTCCTGCACCGGCGTCGCACCGGCCTCCTGGAGGTGGTACGAGCAGATGTTCACCGGGTTCCAGCGCGGCATCTCCCGCAGCGTGTACGCGATGACGTCGGCGGTCAGCCGCAGCGACGCGGCCGGCGGGAAGATGTACGTCCCCCGGGAGAGGTACTCCTTGATGATGTCGTTCTGCGTGGTGCCGGCGCAGCGGGCCAGCTCGGCGCCCTGCTCGACGCCGACCGTGCCGTAGAGGGCGAGCAGCCACATCGCCGGCGCGTTGATGGTCATGGACGTGTTCATGTCGGCCAGCGGGATGCCGTCGAAGAGGGCCCGCATGTCGCCCAGGTGCGCCACCGGCACCCCGACCCGGCCGACCTCGCCGGCGGCGAGCTCGTGGTCGGGGTCGTAGCCGGTCTGCGTCGGCAGGTCGAAGGCGACCGACAGACCGGTCTGACCCTTGGCCAGGTTGCGCCGGAAAAGCGCGTTCGTGGCCGCGGCGGAGGAGTGCCCGGCGTACGTGCGCATCACCCAGGGGCGGTCGCGCTCCGGCAGCCGGCCAGGGAGTGCCTTCTCGTCCATGGCCGGAGTTTAAGTTACCGTTCAGTAAAACGGGCTGTGGAAAACCACACAGGTCCATGGAGCGGACCACCGGGCACGGCCGGCGCGACATGGCCGACACCACCACACCCCGGGCCGCCGCAACGGCGTCCCAGGTCGCACACTGGACGGCATGGATGACGAGCTCGCGATCTCCGTCCGGGGGCTGCGCAAGGCGTACGGGGACAACGTCGCGGTGGCGGGCGTGGACCTCGACGTCCACCGGGGCGAGGTGTTCGCCCTGCTCGGCCCGAACGGCGCCGGCAAGACCACCACGGTGGAGATCCTGGAGGGCTACCGCCGGCGCGACGCCGGCGAGGTGTCGGTGCTCGGCAGCGACCCGGCCCGGCCGGCCGCGGACTGGCGCTCCCGGGTCGGCATCGTGCTCCAGGGGACCGGCGAGTTCGACGAGCTGACCGTCGCCGAGGTGCTGCGCCACTTCTCCGGCTTCTACGCCGCCGCCGACGACCCCGACAAGGTCATCGAGCGGGTGGGGCTGGCCGGCAAGGCGAAGGCTCGTACGCACACCCTCTCCGGCGGGCAGAAGCGCCGGCTGGACGTGGCGCTGGGCATCATCGGCCGCCCCGAGCTGCTCTTCCTCGACGAGCCGACCACCGGCTTCGACCCGGAGGCCCGCCGCGAGTTCTGGGAGCTGATCCGGGACCTGGCCGCCGCCGGCACCACCATCGTGCTCACCACCCACTACCTCGACGAGGCCGAGGCGCTCGCCGACCGGGTCGGGGTGATCTCCGCCGGCCGGCTGGTCGAGGTGGCCGCGCCCCACCGGCTCGGCAACCGGCAGGAGGCGCTGGCCACGGTCTCCTGGCGTACGCCCGAGGGGGTGGTGCGGACCGCGGAGAGCGCGACGCCGACGGCGCTGGTGGCGGAGCTGGCCGCGCGCTTCGGCGGCGAGGTCCCGGGCCTGACGGTGGCCCGGCCGACCCTGGAAGACGTCTACCTCCGGATGATCGGACACGCATGACCACCACCACGAAGCCGGCCACGACGAGCACCGGGGCGGCGGCCCGCCGGCTCGGCCCGGTCGCCCTCGGCCTGCGGCAGGGCCGCCTGGAGATCACCCAGTTCCTGCGCAGCCGGGAGTCCGTCGTCTTCACGATGGGTTTCCCGGTGATCATGATCCTGATCTTCGCGTCGATCTTCACAGACGAGATCGCGCCGGGCGTGCGGTACACCCAGTACTTCATCACCGGCATGATCGCGGCCGGCCTGATGACGGTGAGCTTCCAGAACCTCGGCATCTGGATCCCGATCGAGCGGGACCGGGGCGTGCTCAAGCGCTACCGGGGCACGCCGATGCCGAAGTGGGTCTACTTCGCCGGCAAGGTGCTGATGGTCGTGGCGATCGGCGTCGCGGAGACCGCCCTGCTGCTCGCCGTCTCGGTGGCGCTGTTCGACCTGGACCTGCCCGCCACCACCGCCAGGTGGCTCACCTTCGGCTGGGTGTCCGTGCTCGGGGTGACCGCCTGCACGCTCTGCGGGATCGCCATCTCGTCCCTGGCCCGCACCGCGCGCAGCGGCTCGGCCGTGGTCACCCCGGTGGCGCTGGTGCTCCAGTTCATCTCCGGGGTGTTCTTCGTCTTCACCGAGCTGCCGGGCTGGATGCAGCAGGTGGCGGCGCTCTTCCCGCTGAAGTGGATGTGCCAGGGGCTGCGCTCGGTCTTCCTTCCGGAGGGCTTCGGCGGCCAGGAGCCGGCCGGCTCCTTCGAGCTGGGCCGGGTCGCCCTGGTGCTGACGGCGTGGTGCGTGATCGGCCTGGTGCTCTGCCTGACCACCTTCCGCTGGACGACCAAGCGCGACGGCTGAGCGCCCCGGTACCGGCGACGTCGGGCCTTGAGCCGCGACGTCGCCGGTACCGCGCCGAGCAGGACCGGGCGGCTCAGTACGAGTAGAAGCCCTTGCCGGTCTTGCGGCCCAGGTCGCCGGCCGTGACCATGCGCTGGAGCAGCTCCGGCGGGAAGAACTTCTCGTCGGCGGTGTCGGTGTAGATGTTCTTCGAGGCGTGCAGCAGCACGTCCACGCCGGTCAGGTCGGTGGTGGCCAGCGGGCCCATGGCGTGGCCGAAGCCGAGCCGGCAGGCGGTGTCCAGGTCCTCCGCCGAGACCACGCCCGACTCGACCAGCTTGACCGCCTCGACGACCAGCGCCGAGATCAGCCGGGTGGTGACGAAGCCGGCGATGTCCCGGTTGACCACCACGACCGTCTTGCCGATCTCCTCGGCGAACGCCTTCACCGTCGCCAGGGTCTCGTCGCTGGTCTTGTAGCCGCGGACCAGCTCGCAGAGCTTCATCATGGGCACCGGCGAGAAGAAGTGGGTGCCGACGACCGCCTCGGGACGCTCGGTCACCGCGGCGATCTGCGTCACCGGGATGGCCGAGGTGTTCGTGGCCAGAACCGCGTCGGACTTGCAAATCTTGTCCAGCGCGCGGAACACCTCGTGCTTGATCTCCAGCCGCTCGAAGACCGCCTCGACGACGATGTCCGCGTCGGCGACCGCCTCCAGATCGGTGGTCGGGGTGATCCGGCCCAGCGCCGCCTCGACCTCGGACGCCTCGATCTTCCCCTTCTCGGCGAACTTCTCCAGCGACTTCCGGATGCCGTCCACGCCCCGCTTGGTGGCCGCGTCGTCCAGGTCCCGCAGCGTCACCTGCCAGCCCGCCTGCGCCGCCACCTGGGCGATGCCCGAGCCCATCAGCCCGGCACCGACAACCGCGAGTCGACCCGCCATCTGCTTCTCCCTCGCTGCGATTGAGTGTCTGTCAGCACCCTAGTCGGCGAGCCTGAACGACGGCTAAGGCCCTCAGATGGAGAGTTCCGGGGCCTCCCGCGCGGTGCCCCGTTCCACCTCCACGCCGAGCGCCCGCAGGTCGGCAACGAAGTCGGGGTAGCCCCGGTCGACGTGGTACACGTGGGAGACCTCGGTGATCCCCTCCGCGCAGAGCCCCGCGATGATCAGCCCGGCGCCGGCGCGGATATCGGTCGCGCGTACCGGGGCGCCGGAGAGCTGGTCCCGGCCGCGGACCACCGCGTGGTGGCCGTCGGTCTTGATGTCCGCGCCGAGGCGCATCATCTCGTTCACGAACATGAACCGGCCGTCGAAGATGTTCTCGGTGATCAGCGAGGCGCCGTCGCTGACCGCGGCCAACCCGATCGCCATCGGCAGCAGGTCGGTGGCGAAGCCCGGATAAGGCAGCGTGACCACGTCCACCGCCGTGGGCCGGTCGTCCATCCGGACGCGGAAGGCGCCGCCCCGGGTCTCCACCAGGCCACCGGCGGCGACCACCTTGTCCAGCGCGACCTCCAGGAACGCCGGGTCCACCCCGGTCACCGTGACGTCGCCCCGGGTCATCGCCGCGCCGAAGGCCCAGGTGCCGGCGACGATCCGGTCCCCCACCGTGGCGTGCCGCACCGGTCGCAGCCCGGGCACCCCCTCGATGTGCAGGGTGGAGGTGCCGGCGCCGGAGATCCGCGCCCCCATCTGGTTGAGCATGGTGCAGATGTCGACGATCTCCGGCTCCCGCGCGGCATTGTCGATCACACTCGGCCCGTGGGCCAGCACCGCCGCCATGACCAGGTTCTCCGTCGCCCCGACGCTCGGGAAGTCGAGCGTGATCTCCGCGCCGTGCAGCCCCCGCGGCGCGGATGCGATCACGAAGCCGTGCTCGCCGGAGATCTCGGCGCCCATCCGGGTCAGCCCGGAGATGTGCATGTCCAGGCCCCGCGAGCCGATCGCGTCCCCACCGGGATGGGCCACCCGCACGTACCCCCGGCGGGCGAGCAGCGGGCCGAGCACGCAGATCGACGCGCGCAGCCGGCGTACCAGGTCGTAGTCGGCGTCGGTGCCGGGGCGGTCGGGCACGTCGATGGTGATCGACCGGGACCGGGCCACCCCGCCCTGCGCGACCATCGGGTCCACCGGGTCGTCGGCGTCGAACCGTACGCCGCAGCCGAGCCGACGCAGCACCTCGCCCATGATCGCGATGTCGGTGATCCGCGGGACGTTGGTGATCACGCTGCGGCCCGGGGCGAGCAGGGCGGCGGCCATCAGCTTCAACGCCGAGTTCTTCGCGCCGACCACGTGCACCGTGCCGGCCAGCCGCGCGTCGCCGCGTACCCGGATGACGTCGACGTCGTTGACCGTCGGATCACCGGCGTGACCGGGGCCCACCGCGGCCGGCCAGCCGGCGGCGGTGTCCGGGCGTGCCGGGATCGTCAGGTCCGGTATCCGTAGGCTGTGCGTCATGGCCGTCCACCTCACGCGCATCTACACCAAGGCCGGCGACGCCGGCATGACCAGGCTGAGCAACAACGAACAGGTGCCGAAGACCGATCCACGGATCGCCGCGTACGCGGACGTCGACGAGTGCAACGCCGCGATCGGCGTGGCCCTCGCCCTTGGGCAGCTCGACGCGGAGCTGCGGGCGGTGCTGGGGTCGATCCAGAACGACATGTTCGACGTCGGGGCCGACCTCGCCACCCCGGTCGAGCCGGACCCGAAATACCCGCCGCTGCGGGTCACCGAGGAGTACGTCGAGCGCCTCGAGGGGTGGTGCGACGAGTACAACGCACGCCTGAGCAAGCTCGACTCCTTCATCCTCCCCGGCGGCACCGCGGGCGCGGCGCTGCTGCACGTGGCGCGGACGATCGCCCGACGCGCCGAGCGTGCGGCGTGGGCCCTGGTCGCGCACGACCCTGATCGGACCAGCTCTCTCCCGGCAAAGTATCTCAACCGGCTTTCCGATCTGCTCTTTATCCTGTCAAGAACGGCAAATCCGGACGGAGATGTGCTATGGGTGCCGGGCGGTAGTCGCTGACCACCGGCGCGCTGCACCACGTCGAGGTCTGGGTGCCCGATCTGAACGCCGCTCTTCCCGGACCGCCACCCGCACGCCGGACCGGCGGCCCGCAGACCTACGCCGCCTACCTCACCGACAGCCAGGGTTACGAGGTCGAACTGGTCGCCGGGCTCCCCTGAGCCCGCGCCGGGAACCCTGTCGCGCGCCCTTTGCTCTGCTTACCTCCACGCACCACCCGCTGTGCGGACAGCGCACGGCGGGTGGTGCGTCCGTGGAAGCAGAGCAGAGGGGCCGGCGGGGCACCCGCCTGGCACACGCCTCACGCCGGACCGCGCCGAGTCAGCCGACAGCCGGTGGTGCGTCCAGGGAAGCAGAGCAAAGGGACCGGCGGGACACCCACCGCGCACGCCCACGCCGGACCGCGCCGAGTTAGCCCGACAGCCGGTGGTGCGTCCAGGAAGCAGAGCAAAGGGACCGGCGGGACACCCACCGCGCACGCCCACGCCGGACCGCGCCGAGTTAGCCCGACAGCCGGTGGTGCGTCCAGGAAGCAGAGCAAAGGGACCACCGGGACAGCCGCCGCGCACGCATCACGCCGGATCGCGCCCAGTCAGCCCGACAGCCGGTGGTGCATCCGCGTATGCAGAGCAAAGGGACCGGCGGGACACCCGCCGGGCGCGCGGACCACCGCGGGCGGGGCGGGGTTCAGGCGGCCGGCCAGTCCTGGGAGGCCAGACGCGGCGAGACCGCCCCCGGAGGGGCGGCCTCGAGCCAGGAGAGAAAGCCGGTGACCGTGGACCGCGCCATGGCGATCTCCACCGGAGCGTGGTGACTGGTACAGCGGAGAATGACCCAGTCGGCGGGCATCGAAAAGCGTTCCTGCCCCTCGGGCAGGCGCCGTCGCTCCACCGCCAGGCCCTTGCGGGAGAGCACCAGCCCGGGCCGCAGGGCGAAGCTGAACATCCGGTACCAGCGGAGTTCGTCGCCGACGAAGCGGCCGAAGCCGGGTGCCCAGCCGCGGCCGTCGAGCATGGTGGTGGTCCGGACGCTCAACCGGATGATGCCACCGCTGCGAGTGACCAGGGCCCGCCGGATGAAGAGGAACAGAATCGCGCCGAGGATCACGGCGAAGCCGATTCCGATCCCTTCGACGATCTCCATCGGCGGGTCGGCTCAGCGGCTCTGTGCGGCGGACACCGGGGTGGCGCTCTCGGCCAGCACGATGACGCCCTGGTCGCTCACCGAGAGGAAGCCACCGGCGACCTCGTAGGAGACCTGCTCGCCACCGGGGAGCTTGATGCGTACCTGGCCGGGCTCGGCGAGCTGGCCGAGCAGGGGCGCGTGCCCCGGCAGCACACCCAGCTCACCCTCGGTCGTGCGGGCGACGACCATCTCGGCCTCGCCGGACCAGACCTTCTCCTCGACGGCTACGAGCTCGACGTGAAGCTGCTGTGCCACGCTGTCTCCTTGCTGCGGCGGCGGATTGCCAAAGTCTAGTCTTGCACCCGCCGCGTCCCCAACGCGGGTGGGGAGAGCTGCGACACTGCTACTTGGACTTGTTCTGGAACTCCGGGTGCTCCAGCAGGAACGCGTCCAACTGCTCCTTGTGCAGCGCGGCGAAGAAGTCCTCCACCGCCGGGTCGAACCGCTCACCCCGGTACTTGCCGTTCTCCATCAGCGAGCCACCCGGCAGCTTGATCATCTGGATCGTCTCCGGACGGATGTTCTTCAGCGCGATCCCGAAGTCGATCACGCTGTTGCCGCGGCCATTGAAGATCAGCGACTGACCGGCCGCCCGCAGCACCTTGTCGAGCTTGACCGGGTTGGTCACTACGTCGGCGCTGAGCGCCTGGCCCGCCATCGCCTTGACGAACTGCTGCTGGTGCCGCTGCCGGCCGTAGTCGCCATCCGGCACGCCGTTCTTCGGGTAGCGCTGGCGAACGTAGTCCAGCGCCTGCCAGCCCTTGAGGTGCTGGTTGCCCTTCTTGTAGACCGCCTGCCGCCCGACGTAGCCCTCGCCGTTCGGGTTGCCCTTGCGGTGCTTGCCGTCCGGCTCCCGGTGCTCGGAGCGGACCTCCCGCTCGATGTACATGTCGACGCCGCCCATCGCGTCGACGATCTTCTGGAACCCGCTGAAGTTGATGATCGCGCCGGCGTCGAAGCGCTTGATGCCGGTCGCGTTCTGCACCGTCATCGCCAGCAACTCGAAGCCGCGCGCGGCGTCCGGGTTCTGCCCCGCCACCCGGCTGCCGTACGACATCGCCGCGTTCAGCTTGTCGTTGCCGCCGCCGAAGCCGGCCTTGTTGAACGTCGGGATCTCCACATAGAGGTCGCGGGGCATCGAGAAGAGGTACGCCCGGTCCATCTCGGCCGGCACGTGCAGCACCATGATCGAGTCGGCCAGCGGCGGCGTCTCCGGGTTGCGCGGGTCGATGCCCACCAGCAGGATATTGAGCGGGCCCTTGATGTCGCTCTTGCGCTCCCGGGCGCCCGCCGCCTGGTCGCCGAAGAGGTCGGCCTTGCCCACCGCCCCCTCGTAGCGGGCCATCAGCGCCTCGACGCCGACCAGCACCGCACCGCTGAGCAGCATCAGGACGGCACCGAACACGGTGCACACCCGGGCCCAGCGCGGCACTCCCGACCACACGGACGGCTTCCCGCCGCCCTTGCCGGCCTTACCCACGATCATCTCCGTTCGTTACGCCCACGATCAGGAGACGGGCGCACGCAGCCGAATGGTTGCATTGACCGGCGCTCATCCCGGTGAGCGCGCGGGTCGACGGTACCTCGCGTTCGGCATGATCGCCGACCTGCGGAGCCGGGCCAGGGGCATCATAGGGCCCCCAGATGAACGAAAAGGTCGCCCCGGCAGTGCCGGGGCGACCTTTTCATCGAGGGCTGACAGGTCAGTCCTTCATCAGCTCCGCTGCCTTGCGCTCCAGGTCCTCCAGACCGCCGCACATGAAGAAGGCCTGCTCGGGGAAGTGGTCGTACTCGCCCTCGCTGATCTTCTTGAACGCCTCGATGGTCTCGCTGATCGGGACCGTCGAGCCCGGCACGCCGGTGAACTGCTCCGCCGCGTAGGTGTTCTGCGACAGGAAGCGCTCGATCCGCCGGGCCCGGGCCACGGTGATCTTGTCTTCCTCGGAGAGCTCCTCGATGCCGAGGATGGCGATGATGTCCTGCAGGTCCTTGTAGCGCTGCAGGATCCGCTTCACCTCGGTGGCGACCTGGAAGTGCTCCTCGCCGACGAACTCCGGGGCGAGGATCCGGGACGAGGACGCCAGCGGGTCCACGGCCGGGTAGATGCCCTTGTCGGAGATCGACCGCTCCAGGTTGGTGGTCGCGTCCAGGTGGGCGAACGTGGTGGCCGGAGCGGGGTCGGTGTAGTCGTCCGCCGGCACGTAGATCGCCTGCATCGAGGTGATGGCCTGGCCCCGGACGGAGGTGATCCGCTCCTGGAGCTGGCCCATCTCGTCGGCCAGGGTCGGCTGGTAACCCACCGCGCTCGGCATCCGGCCGAGCAGGGTGGAGACCTCGGAGCCGGCCTGGGTGAAGCGGAAGATGTTGTCGATGAAGAGCAGCACCTCCTGCTTCTTGACGTCCCGGAAGTACTCCGCCATGGTCAGCGCGGAGAGGGCGACCCGCAGCCGGGTGCCCGGCGGCTCGTCCATCTGGCCGTAGACCAGCGCGGTCTTGTCGATGACGCCGGACTCGGTCATCTCGGCGATGAGGTCGTTGCCCTCACGGGTGCGCTCACCCACGCCGGCGAAGACCGAGGTGCCACCGAAGTTGCGGGCCACACGGGTGATCATCTCCTGGATGAGCACCGTCTTGCCCACGCCCGCGCCACCGAACAGGCCGATCTTGCCGCCCTTGACGTACGGGGCGAGCAGGTCGATGACCTTGATGCCGGTCTCCAGCATCTCGGTCTTCGGCTCCAGGTCCGCGAAGGCCGGGGCCTTGCGGTGGATCTGCCAGTGGTCGTCCGGGGTGAGCGTCTCACCCTCGGTGAGGTTGAGGACCTCGCCGATCGCGTTGAACACGTGGCCCTTGACCGCGTCGCCCACCGGAACGGTGATCCCGGAGCCGGTGTCGCGCACCTCCGAGCCGCGGACCAGACCGTCGGTCGGCTGCATCGAGATGGCGCGGATCATGTTGTCACCCAGGTGCTGGGCGACCTCCAGGGTCAGCTTCTTCTCACCGCCGGAAAGGTTCACGTTCACGTGCAGGGCGTTGAACAGGGCCGGCATGGCGTCGCGCGGGAACTCGGCGTCGACGACCGGGCCGATGACCCGGACCACGCGACCCGTGGCCGTCTTGGTCTCTACTGGGGCAGTCATCACACTTCACTTCCCGACGCGGCGAGCGCGTTGGCGCCGCCGACGATCTCGCTGATCTCCTGGGTGATGCCGGCCTGGCGGGCCGAGTTCATCTCACGCGTGTACTTCTCGATCATGTCTTCGGCGTTGTCGGTGGCGCTCTTCATCGCCCGCCGCCGAGCCGCCGACTCGCTGGCCGCCGACTCGATCAACGCCGCGTAGATCCGCGTGTTGATGTACTTCGGCAGCAGCGCGTCGAGCAGCGCCTCCGCCTCCGGCTCGAACTCGTACGCCGGCAGCAGCCCCTCGGAGCGCGGCCGGTCCTCGACCTGCATCGGACCGATGATCTTGGCGACCGGGGTCTGGGTCATCAACGAGTGGAACTCGGTGTAGACGATGTGCAGCTCGTCGATGCCGAGCACCCCGTCCGCCCCGGCGCCGCCGTCGACGTCGTCCGCACCGGCCGAGAACGCCTTGATCAGCGTCTCGCCCACCGTGCGGGCGTCGGCGAACGACGGCTGCTCGCTGAACCCGGTCCAGTTGGCCTCGATCGGCCGGTCACGGAACCGGTAGAACCCGACGCCCTTGCGCCCGATGACGTAGAGCACCGGCTCCTTGCCGTCGGCGCGCAGCCGGGCGATCAGCGACTCCGCGGTCCGGATCGCGTTGGAGCTGTAGCCGCCGGCCAGGCCACGGTCGCTGGTGACCAACAGGACGCCCGCCCGCCGCACCCGCTCGCGCGGGGTGAGCAGCGGGTGGTCGATCCGGGCGTTGGACGCCAGCGCCGTGAGCACGCCGGTGATGGCCCGGGCGTACGGCAGGGACGCCTCCACCCGGGCCTGGGCCTTGGCGATCCGGCTCGTCGCCACGAGCTCCATCGCCTTGGTGATCTTCTTCATCGACTTCGCCGAGCGGATCCGTTGACGAAGAACGCGTACCTGGGCCGCCACGGGATCAGCTCTCGGCCGGGCGGTCGGTCGTGCCGTCGCGGAAGCGGGTCACCGTCTCGCGGTTCTCCTCGCCCTCGAGCGGCGCCGCCGGTGCCTCGTTGACCCGACGCTCGTCGGCCTTGCCGAGGAAGAGCTGCTTGAACTCGGTGATCGCCGCGTCCAGGGAGGCGATGATGTCGTCGCCCCACTGGTTGTCGGCGATCCCGGCCAGCACACCCTCGTGCTTGTGGCGCAGGTACTGCAGGAACTCCGACTCGAAGCGCCGGACGTCGCCCACCGGGATGTCGTCCAGCTTGCCCTCGGTGCCGGCCCAGACCGTGACGACCTGCTCCTGCACCGGGAACGGCGAGTAGTTCGGCTGCTTGAGCAGCTCGACCAGGCGGGAACCGCGGTCCAACTGGGCCCGGGAGGCCCGGTCCAGGTCGGAGGCGAAGGCGGCGAACGCCTCCAGCTCGCGGTACTGGGCCAGGTTGAGCCGCAGCGAACCCGCGACCTTCTTCATCGGCTTCACCTGCGCGGCGCCGCCGACCCGGGAGACCGAGGTACCGACGTTGATCGCCGGCCGCACGCCCTGGTTGAACAGGTCGGTCTCCAGGAAGATCTGGCCGTCGGTGATCGAGATGACGTTGGTCGGGATAAAGGCCGAGATGTCGTTGGCCTTCGTCTCGATGATCGGCAGACCGGTCATCGAGCCGCCACCCAGCTCGTCGGAGAGCTTCGCGCAGCGCTCCAGCAGGCGGGAGTGCAGGTAGAAGACATCACCCGGGTACGCCTCGCGGCCCGGCGGGCGACGCAGCAGCAGCGACACGGCGCGGTACGCCTCGGCCTGCTTGCTCAGGTCGTCGAAGACGATCAGGACGTGCTTGCCGCCGTACATCCAGTGCTGCCCGATGGACGAGCCGGTGTAGGGGGCGAGGTACTTGAAGCCGGCCGGGTCGGAGGCCGGGGAGGCGACGATGGTGGTGTACTCCATCGCGCCCGCCTCCTCCAGGATGCCCTTGATCGAGGCGATCGTGGAGGCCTTCTGGCCGATGGCGACGTAGATGCAGCGGACCTGCTTCTTCGGGTCGCCGGTGCGCCAGTTTTCCCGCTGGTTGAGGATGGTGTCCAGGGCGACCGTGGTCTTGCCGGTCTTCCGGTCACCGATGATCAGCTGCCGCTGGCCCCGGCCGATCGGGGTCATCGCGTCGATGGCCTTGATACCGGTCTGCAGCGGCTCGTCGACGGACTGCCGGGCCATCACGTTCGGGGCCTGGAGCTCCAGCTCGCGGAAGCCCTCGTTGGCGATGTCGCCGAGCCCGTCGATCGGCTGGGCGAGCGCGTTGACCACGCGGCCGAGGAAGGCGTCGCCGACCGGCACGGAGAGCACCCGCTCCGTGCGCTTGACGCGCTGCCCCTCCTCCAGCTTGTCGGAGTCACCGAGAACGACGACACCGATCTCCCGGACGTCGAGGTTCAGCGCCACGCCGAGCGTGCCGTCCTCGAACTCCAGGAGCTCGTTGGTCATGGTCGAGGGGAGTCCCTCGACGTGGGCGATGCCGTCGCCGGTGTCGGCGACGGTGCCGACCTCCTCGCGGGAGACGTCGGACGAGTAGGAGGAGACGTAGCGCTCCAGGGCGCCGCGGATCTCCTCCGTCGAGATGGTCAGCTCGGCCATCCTCTGCTTCCTTAAGTATCAGGGGCCCGGGATACCTAGTACCGACCGGTCCGAATGGCGTCTATCTGGGGCGCTGCGCGGCGGTGCCGCTCAGCGCTTCGCGAGCGCGTTGCGGGTCTCGTTGAGGCGGCGCAGGATGGTGCCGTCGTACAGGTCGGAGCCGACCCGCACGCTCACGCCGCCGAGGACCTCGGGGTCCACCGTCTGCTTGACGGAAACCTCTCGACCGTATATCGCGGTGAGGCTCGCGCCCAGTCGGCGCTCGTCCTCGTCACTCAACGGGGCCGCGACTGTCACGTACGCCACCTGCCGGTCCCGCCGATCGGCGGCGAGTTCGACCAGCCGGGTGAGCGCGCCGGAGAAGGAGCGTCCCCCGAACCCGCCCAACGCCACCTCGACGAGGCGGACGGTGACCGGGCGGGCCTTGCCGGCCAGCAGCTCGCGGGCCAGTGCGGCCCGCCGCTGGATCGGAGCCACCGGGTCGGCCAGCGCGTTGGAGAGCGCCGACTGCCCCGAGACCACCTGACCGAAGCGGAACAGCTCGTCCTCGACCTCGCCCAGCTCACCGGCGGCGTCCGCCGCGGCGAGCAGCGCCTCCACACCCAGCCGCTCGGCCCCGTCGAGCAGTTCTGACGGTGCCGACCAGCGGCCGGCGACGAGCGAGGCGAGCAGGTCGAGCGCCTCAGCGTCGATCTTGCCGCGCAGCATGTCGCCGAGGAGGCCGGCGCGGTCCGCGCCGGAACGAGCCGGTTCGGAGAGCGCCCGGCGCAGCCGCGGCTCGCGCCGCAGCAGCGCGGCGACGGAGAGCAGGCCGTCGGCGGCGGAGAGCACCGCCGACGGCTGGGCGCCACGGACGTACGTGTCGAGGTGCTCCGCCGCGACCTTGTACGACTCCCGGCTGGCGGCCTGCATCAGCGGGTACCCGCGCTCTCGAGACCGCTCAGGAACCGGTCGACGGTGCCCTTGCGACGCGCCTCGTCGGCGAGGGACTCCCCGACGATCTTGCTGGCCAGGTCCACCGCGATGGTGCCGACCTCGGCGCGCAGCTCGCGCACGATGGTGGCCCGCTCGGCGGCGAGCTGCTCCTTGCCGGCCGCGATGATCCGGTCGGACTCCTCCCGCGCCTTGGCGAGGACGTCCTGCCGGATGCCCTCGGCGTCGGCCCGGGCGTCGTCCCGGATCTTGGCGGCGTCGGTACGCGCCTCGGCGAGCTGCGCCCGGTACTGCTCGAGGAGCTGGTTGGCCTCGGCCTGGGCGGCCTCGGCACGCTTGATGCCACCCTCGATCGCGTCGACCCGCGCCTGGAACGTCTGCTCCATCCGGGGGAAGACGAACTTCATCAGCACGAAGCAGAGAACGGCGAAGGCGATGCCACCGACCACGATCTCCTGCCAGATCGGCAGGATCGGGTTGTGCGTCGACTCACCACCTTCAGCGGCGAGCAGGAACATGGGAAACCTCCCGGTCGAGGGGGTCGGCTCAGCCGAAGACGAAGCCGAAGGCGATGCCGAGCAGCGCGAGCGCCTCGATGACGGCGAAGCCGATCCAGACGTACGGCAGGGTCATCCGCGACGACTCCGGCTGGCGGGCGGTCGACTGGATGTAGGCGGCGAAGACCAGGCCGACGCCGATACCCGGGCCGATGGCGGCAAGGCCGTAGCCGATGGCGGCGGTGCTGCCCTCTACCGCGGCGATGAGCTCCATTAGTGGGTTCCTCCTGGTTATCACGCGTGACTCTCACGCGGGACGACAACGGTTGGTGCGAGGTGGATCAGTGCTCTTCGGCGAGCGCGCCCTGCACGTAGCTGGCGGTCAGCACGGTGAAGACGTAGGCCTGCAGGACGATGACCAGGAACTCGAGGAAGGTCAGCGCCACGGTCATCACCCAGGACAGCAGCGAGACCGGCGCGAACCAGGCGCTCGCGTTGAGCATCGCGAAGCCGCCGAGCGTGAAGACCAGCAGGAGCATGTGGCCGGCGAACATGTTCGCGAAGAGACGGACGGCCAGCGAGAACGGCCGGACGAGGAAGTTCGAGAAGAACTCGATCGGGATCAGCAGCGGCAGGATGTACCAGGGTGCCGGCGGGATCAGGGAGTTCTTGAAGAACTTGCCGAAGCCGTGGTGCCGGATGCCGACCCAGATGAACATCACGTAGCTGATCGCGGCGAGCACCGCCGGGAACGCGATGTGCGAGTTCGGCGAGATCTGGAAGCCGGGGACGATCGCGAAGAAGTTGGTCAGCACGATGAAGCAGAACAGCGTCGTGAAGTACGGCGCGAACCGCACGCCCGCGTGCCCGATCATGTCGACCGCGATGTTGTTCCGCACGAAGCCGTAGATCGACTCGGCGATCCACTGCTTCTTGGTCGGCACCAGCTGCGGCTTGCGGTAGCTCACCAGGAAGTAGATCGCCAGGATGCCGACGGCCAGCCAGACCATCGCGGTGATCTTGGTGAACCAGTACGAGTTCTCCGCACCCCAGGGCAGGATGCTGGGCAGGTAGAAGTCCTCCACGCTGGGTGGGAATGCTGCCTCGCCCTGTGCCAGGACGTTCGCCTGTCCGAACACCGCGTCCCTTCCTAAGTAGGCGTGCCGAGCTTGCGGATGACCAGGAAAACTCCCCCGGCCATGCCGAGCACGACGCCGATCCCGGTGGCGATGCCATCGGAACCGAGCCACTGGTCGACCAGCCAGCCGACGAAGCCCCAGACGAGCATGCCCGCGATCAGGTAACTGAGCGCGGTCCAACCCTGGCCGGCGCCGGGCGGAACATCGTCCGGGCCGCCGGTGGGTCGGGGGTTTTGGTCACCAGCCATGACGGGGCGAACGATATCAGCCGAGAAGACGAGGCTGTGCCTCACCCCCCGCACAACCGTGGTTGTGTGGGCGTCTGGCGGGCAGGGTCGTCTGTGGGCACGCTACTCCCCTTCCGCCAGTCAGAAAATGACCGTTGCCCGACACATTTTCCGCGCCGCCCGAGGGGTCCGTTGGTGGTTGTCGCCGATGTCCGCCGTCGGAGACCACCCCGAACCCCGCAGGCACGTCCGTCGTGGACGACCACTCCGCGTCCCGGGCACGTCCGCCGTGGGCGGTCACCCGGGGCGGGTCAGCGGCGGGCGTGCACGGTGGTGAGCCACCAGATGTGCACGGCGGTCCAGACCACCACGCCGGCGGCGATGCCGAGGCAGAGCGGGACCAGCCCGTCCCAGCCGGTCGACGCCACGCCGGCCATCACCACGCCCAGCAGGGTGAACTTGGCCGCGTACAGGCCGAGGCCGAACGGGAGCACCAGTTGCGGATTGACCGAGTCGGCCCAGGCCAGCACCACCGTGGTCAGCGTGTAGCTGGCCGCGGTGACGCCCACGCCGAGCGCCGCGCCCAGCGCCGCCTGCGCGCCGCCGGTCAGCGCGCCGACCAGCGCGGCCCCCATCGTCAGCAGGCCGGTGGCGGCCAGCAGCACCGGCAGGTGCCGCAGCCGCCAGCGCCGGTCGGCCACCCCGGTCGCCGCCGGCGGGCGCACCCCGGGCTCAGCCACGGGGGTACGCCGGGAACTCGGCGACCAGCTCGGCCACCTCGGCGGCGATCCGGGTCAGCGCGTCGGCGCCGCCCGGGGCGGCCGGATCGGTGCGCACCGCCCGGGCGATCAGCCCGGCGACCTGGCGCATCTGGGGAACCCGCATGCCCTGGGTCGTCACGCTCGGGGTGCCGACCCGGATGCCGGAGGCGACCATCGGCTTCTGCGGGTCGTACGGGATGGCGTTCTTGTTCAGCGTGATGGTGGCGGCGTCGCAGCGCGCCTCGGCCGCCGCGCCGGTCACCCCGACCTCGCGCAGGTCGATCAGGGCCAGGTGGGTGTCGGTGCCGCCGGAGACCGGGCGCATCCCCTCCTCGGCCAGCCCGGCGGCGAGCGCCTGCGCGTTCTCGACGACCTGGGCGGCGTACGCCTGGAACTCCGGCTGCGCGGCCTCGCGCAGCGCGACGGCCTTGGCCGCGACGGCGTGCATCAGCGGGCCGCCCTGGGTGAACGGGAAGACCGCCTTGTCGATGCGCTGGGCCAGCGGCTCCCGGCACAGGATCATGCCGCCGCGCGGACCGCGCAGCACCTTGTGGGTGGTGAAGCAGACGACGTCGGCGTGCGGCACCGGCGACGGGATCGCCTTCCCGGCGACCAGCCCGATGAAGTGCGCCGCGTCCACCATCAGGTACGCGCCGACCTCGTCGGCGATTTCCCGGAACACGGCGAAGTCGATCAGCCGGGAGTAGGCCGTCGCGCCGCAGATGATCATCTTCGGCCGGTGCGCCAGGGCCAGCTCGCGTACCTCGTCGTAGTCGATCAGCTCGGTGTCCGGGCGGACGGTGTAGCCCACGGTGTGGAACCACTTGCCGGAGAAGTTCACCCGGCTGCCGTGGGTCAGGTGCCCGCCGTGCGGCAGGTCCATGGCGAGCACGGTGTCCCCGGGCTGCACCAGCGCCGCGTACGCGGCCAGGTTGGCGCTCGCCCCCGAGTGCGGCTGGAGGTTGGCGTGCTCGGCCCCGAAGAGCTCCCTGGCCCGGGCGATGCCGATCTCCTCGGCCCGGTCCACCTCGGCGCAGCCGCCGTAGTAGCGCCGGCCGGGATAGCCCTCGGCGTACTTGTTGGTCAGCGTCGAGCCGAGCGCGGCCAGCACCGCCGGCGAGGTGAGGTTCTCGCTGGCGATCAGTTGCAGGCCGCCCCGGAGGCGGTCAAGCTCGCCGAGCACCACTCCGGCGATCTCCGGGTCGGTCGCCCTGAGCTGGTCGAAGTCCGGCCCCCAGAAGGTGCTCCTCGCGATGTCCACAGCGCCAGAGTCTATTGGGCCGCACACTGGAGACCGTGAGATGCCTGGTCACCGGCGCGACGGGTTACATCGGCGGGCGGCTCGCGCCCCGGCTGCTGGTGGAGGGGCACACGGTGCGCTGCCTGGCCCGCAAGGCCGTCCGGCTGCGGGATGTCCCGTGGGCGGCGCAGGCCGAGATCGCCGAGGGCGACCTGCGCAGACCGGAGACGTTGCCGGCCGCGTTCGCGGGCGTGGACGTCGCCTACTACCTGGTGCACTCGCTCGGCCAGGCCGGCTTCGAGGCCGCCGACCGGGAGGCCGCCACCAACTTCGCCGCCGCGGCCCGCGCCGCCGGCGTACGCCGGATCGTCTACCTGGGCGGCCCGCAGCCGAAGGATGACGACGAGGTCCCCTCCCCGCACCTGCGCTCCCGGGCCGAGGTGGGACGGATCCTGCTGGCCGGCGACGTGCCGACGGCGGTGCTCCGGGCGGCGGTGATCATCGGGTCGGGCTCGGCCTCGTTCGAGATGCTGCGCTACCTGACCGAGCGGCTGCCGGCCATGGTCACCCCGCGCTGGGTGCACAACCGGATCCAGCCGATCGCGGTCCGCGACGTGCTGCGCTACCTGGTCGGGTCCGCCGGCCTGCCGCCGGAGGTCAACCGCGGGTTCGACATCGGCGGACCGGACGTGCTCACCTTCGGCGAGATGATGCAGCGCTACGCCCGGGTGGCCGGTCTACCGCGGCGGATCATCGTGCCGGTGCGGGCGCTGACCCCGTCGCTCTCCTCGCACTGGGTCGGGCTGGTCACCCCGGTGCCGAACGCGATCGCCCGGCCGCTGGTGGAGAGCCTGATCCACGAGGCCATGGCCCACGAGCACGACATCGCCCGGTACGTCCCGGACCCGCCCGAGGGGCTGACCGGCTTCGACGAGGCGGTCGCGTTGGCGCTGGCGAAGGTCCGCGACGCCGAGGTGGAGACCCGCTGGTCGACCGCGAGCGGGCCGGACGCCCCCGCCGAACCGCTGCCCACCGACCCGAAATGGTCCGGCGGGACGGTCTACACCGACGTCCGCGAACGGGTGGTGGACGCGCCGCCGGACGCCCTCTGGCGGGTCATCGAGGGGGTCGGCGGGGAGCACGGCTGGTACTCCTTCCCGCTGGCCTGGTCGCTGCGGGGCTGGCTGGACCGGCTCATCGGCGGGGTGGGGCTGCGCCGGGGGCGGCGCGACCCGCACCACCTCCAGGTCGGCGAGGCGCTGGACTTCTGGCGGGTGGAGGAGATCGTCCCGGGCGAGCTGCTCCGGCTGCGCGCCGAGATGCGGCTGCCCGGCCGGGCGTGGCTGGAGATGCGGGCACTGCCGGTCGACGGCGGGCGCAGCCGATACCAGCAGCGGGCGGTGTTCCTGCCGCGCGGCCTGGCCGGGCACGCGTACTGGGGGTCGGTGGCGCCGTTCCACGCGGTGGTCTTCGGCGGCATGGCCCGCAACATCGCCCGGGGCGCCGAGCACACGGCCAGCGGGCTCCGCGCCCCGTCCCGGCGCCCGTGACACTTCCGCACCCGTCCGGGCGCCCGTGACGGGTCAGTTCCCCGTCCGGGCGTCCGGGGCGCCTCAGTTGCCGGTCCGCTCCCCGGTGACCCGGTGGGCGGTCACCTCGCTGGGCGGCACGAAGTCGCGGACCGGCTGGTCGCGCAGGGCGAAGGCGAGCACCTCACCGACCGCCTCGACCAGCTGGTTCTGCACCGTCCGGCCCACCGCGTCCCTCGGATCGTCCGGGTTCGCGGCCATCGAGGCGACCGCCAGCTGCGGGGTGAAGGCGACCACGGTCTCCGTCTCGTACCGCTCGGAGCTGCCGGTCTTGCCGGCCACCGGGCGGCCGAGCTGCCGGTCC
>NZ_JAMOKF010000607.1 GCF_023656545.1 Micromonospora phytophila
GCGTGCGCGCTCAGGCGTTGACGCAGGCTGGTCTTGGTCGACTCGGGTGGGGGCTTGGCCACGACTGCCATCCTGCCCCACCGCTGTGCCGGCGTGTCGGTGCCGGCGCGGGGGCGGTGCGGGTGGCACAACGTTGCGATGCCCCCGTCATCCCCGTACCCGATCATGCTCGACGCTGATGAGCGTGCCGCCCTGCAGGCGCTGGCTCGCCGGCCTACGACCTCCTACCGGCTGGTGGTGCGGGCTCGTATCGTGCTGGCCGCAGCCGATGGCGCCAGCAACACCCTGATCGCCGCCGATCAGCGGGTGCACGTGGATACGGTGCGTAAATGGCGGGTGCGTTTCTACCGGCGGCGGCTGGACGGGTTGGCCGACGCGCCGCGTCCTGGCCGGCCGCGCCGGTTCAGCGATGTGCAGGCCGCGCAGGTTAAAGCCCTCGCGTGTGAGTTGCCGGCCGAGCGTGGCGTGCCACTGTCCCGGTGGAGTGCGGCTGATCTGGCCGGCGAGGCGGTGGCCGCTGGTGTCGTGGAGGACATCTCGGCGGCGACGGTGGCGCGCTGGCTGGCCGCCGATGCGATCAAACCCTGGCGGCACCGGTCGTGGATCTTCCCCCGGGACCCGCAGTTCGCCGTCAAGGCCAGCACAGTGCTGGACCTGTATGCACGCGCCTTCGACGGCCAACCGCTCGGCGCGGGCGAGTTCGTCATCAGCGCGGATGAGAAGACCTCGATCCAGGCTCGGTGCCGCTGCCATCCCACCCTGCCGCCGGGCCGGTCGAGGCTGATGCGTGTCGAGCACGAGTACGAACGCGGCGGCGCCTTGGCGTACCTGGCCGCGTTGGACGTGCACCACGGCAGGGTGTTCGGCCGCTGTGAGCCCTCGACCGGGCTGGCCCCGTTCGCCCGCTTGGTCGAGCAGGTCATGACCAGGGAGCCCTACGCCTCAGCGGATCGGGTGTTCTGGATCGTGGACAACGGCTCCTCCCACCGCGGGCAGGCCTCTACCGACCGCATGACTGAGGCGTGGCCTACTGCGACGCTGGTCCACCTGCCGATCCACGCGTCGTGGCTGAACCAGGTTGAGCTGTACTTCTCGATCGTGCAGCGCAAGGTCGTCACGCCGAACGACTTCTACGACCTGGCCGATGTCCAGGACCGGCTCATGGCGTTCCAGGAGCACTACAACCTCGGCGCCCGACCGTTCAACTGGCGATACACCAAGAGAGACCTCGACGCCCTGCTCAAACGACTCGCCGCCCACGAGTTCCTACCCGCCGCCGCGTGACCCCCGACGAATTACCGACGAGAGGCACT
>NZ_JAMOKF010000608.1 GCF_023656545.1 Micromonospora phytophila
CGGCCAGAGCGGCAGGGTCAGCGCGCCCGCCGCGAGCAGGACCGCCGCCCGCCAGGTCATCGCGGTGTCGGCACGGTGGCCAGCACCGTGTCCAGCACCGCGTCGACGCCGACGCCCTCCAGCTCGACCTCGGGCCGCAGCCGCAGCCGGTGCCGCAGCGTCGGCCGGGCGACCGCCTTCACGTCGTCCGGCACGACGTGCTCCCGGCCGGCCAGCCAGGCCCACGCCTTCGCCGTGTTGAGCAGCGCGGTCGCGCCCCGGGGGGAGGCGCCCAGCTCCAGCGCCGGGGTGCTGCGGGTGGCCCGGCACAGGTCCACGATGTAGCCGAAGAGCGGCTCGGCCATGTGCACCCGGCCCACCGCCGCCCGGGCCGCCGCCAGGTCCGCCGCGGTGGCCACCGGTCGTACGCCGGCGGCGAACAGGTCGCGCGGGTCGAAACCGGCGTGGTGCGCCCGGAGCACCCCCAGCTCCTCCTCCCGGCTGGGCAGCGGCACGGTGAGCTTGAGCAGGAACCGGTCCAGCTGCGCCTCGGGCAGCGGGTAGGTGCCCTCGTACTCGACCGGGTTCTGGGTGGCGGCGACGATGAACGGGTCGGGCAGCGGACGCCGGTTGCCCTCCACCGAGACCTGCCGCTCCTCCATCACCTCCAGCAGCGCCGACTGGGTCTTCGGCGGGGTGCGGTTGATCTCGTCGGCGAGCAGCAGGTTGGTGAAGACCGGCCCCTCGCGGAAGGTGAACGCGGCGGTGTGCGGGTCGAAGATCAGCGACCCGGTGACGTCGCCGGGCATCAGGTCGGGGGTGAACTGCACCCGCTTGGAATCCAGGTCCAGAGCGGTGGCCAGGGTGCGTACGAGCAGGGTCTTGGCCACCCCGGGCACGCCCTCCAGCAGCACGTGCCCACGGCAGAGCAGGGCGATCACCAGACCGGTGACGACGGCGTCCTGCCCGACGACCGCCTTGGCGACCTCGGCGCGCAACCGGTGCAGGGCGGCGCGGGCGTCGTCGGGGCCGGCGGTCAGCGGCTCGGCGGTTCCGGCGGGTCGGGTCACCGGGGGTCTCCTTCGGCTCGGTGCGGGTGCGGGGCCGCGACGGACGGCGGCGCGTCGGCGGGGTACGGGGCGACGGTACGGGTCACCCGGTCCAGCGAGCGGGCCAGCTCCAGCAGGTCCTGGTCGGTCTCGGGCCCGCCGCCGTACAGCAGTTCCTCGGTCGGTCCCGGGCCGTCGCCGGTCCGGGCGGCGACCGCGGCGGCCACCTCGGCCGGCGTGGTCGCCGCGGGCAGATTCAGCCGGGGC
>NZ_JAMOKF010000609.1 GCF_023656545.1 Micromonospora phytophila
GCTCACCGTGAGCGCCGCGCCGGCCAGCACCGCCGCACCGGCGATCAGCAGACCGTCGGCGGGGCCGAAGCGCTGCCGCCGGGCGACGGTACGCGGCGTGCCGGCGTCGAAGCCGCGGGCGTCCATCGCCACCGCCAGCCGGGTGCCCCGGCGGATCGCGCCGACCAGCAGCGCGAAGGCGGTCGAGCCGAACAGCCGCAGTTTCGCCAGCGGGTTGCGGCCCGCCTCCACGCCGCGCGCCCGCCGGGCCATGCTGATCATCTGCCATTCCTGCCCGAGCAGCGGCACCAGCCGGAACGCGGCCAGCGCCCCGATGGCGAACCGGGCGGGTGCCTTCGCGTTCTGGATCAGCGCGTCCGCCAGGTCGGTCGGGTCGGTGGTGGCGAAGACGATCACGCCGGGCAACGCCACGGCGAACATCCGCAGCACCAGACCGAGGGCGGTGAGCAGCACCCCGGAGGTGACCACCACCGGACCGGCCTCGACCAGCAACCGGCCGGAGCGCTCGGCGGCGAAGAGCACCAGCGTCACCAGGATGCCGACCGCGCTGGCCAGCAGCGGCCAGGCCCGCCGCACCAGCACCCGCGGGTGGACGCCGAACAGCGGCAGCAGGGCCAGCTCGATCGCGATGGCGATCGCCGGCGCCACCGGGTCCAGGGTGGCGACCAGGGCGAACGAGAAGACCAGCGCCGCGGCGAGCTTGGCCACGGGGTTGCGCCGGGCCAGCGGCGCGTCCGGCGCGGCGACCGGCTGAATGTCGATCACGACGGGCGCTCCAGGGTGAGACGCCGGTCGGCCAGCGCGGCGACGAACTCCGGGTCGTGCGTGACCGTGACCAGGCCGTGCCCCGCGTCGCGGAGCTCGGCGAGGAGGTCCACCAGCTCCAGCCAGGTCCGCCGGTCCTGACCGAAGGTCGGTTCGTCACAGACCAGCAGGCGGGGCGCGGTGGCCAGGGCCGTGGCCACACTGAGGCGCCGCGCCTCGCCGCCGGAGAGGGTGTACGGGTTGGCCGCCGCGAGTTTCGTCAGTCGCAGCCTCGACAGCAGCCCGTCGACCGTGGACCGGACGGCGGCCTCGGGCTGGCCGGTGCGGCGGGGGCCGAGGGCCAGCTCGTCGAAGACGGTGCCGGTGACGAACTGGTGCTCCGGGTCCTGGAAGACCGAGCCGATCCGGCGGGCCAGCGCGGGGGCGCGCCAGCGGTGCAGGGGAGTGCGGGCGTCGGCGCCGGCCAGTTCGGCGGTCGCGGTGAGCCGCCTGGCGCCCGGCTTGAGCAGTCCGCCGAGCAGCAGCGCGAG
>NZ_JAMOKF010000610.1 GCF_023656545.1 Micromonospora phytophila
TGAGGTTCGGGGAGGTTCAACTCTACCGGCGACCCGATCCCGCCACGGTCGTCGGCGGCCGGCGTGGCGGGCTCGTCGGACGGCTGAGCCGGCTCGGCCGGCTGGGCGGCGCGGGGCGGGGTGGGGCGCTCCCAGGGTGGGACCCAGGCCGCCGCCTGGTCGGCCAGGGAGTCCCGACGCTCCTCGTTGCTCATCCCGCTCGCTCCTCCGTCGTGGCCGTCCCGTCCCCGTCCGCCGCCCCACCCGACTCGGCCAGGGCTTCAGCGATCTCGGCCGGCCCGCCCTGGGCCTCAGCGGTCTCGGCCGGCTCGGCCGGGGCCGCAGTGGTCTCGGCCAGCTCGGCCAGGGCCTCAGCGGACTCCGTCGGAACCTCAGCCGGGTCGGCCGGGGTGCCGGCGTACTCGTCGATGTGCATGTCGGTGCCGCCGTCGGCGGGGCCGGTCCAGCGTACGGTCAGCTCCTCCAGGGCCTGCTCCTGGACGAAGGCGACCAGCCCCTCCCGGTAGAGCTCCAGCAGGGCCAGGAAGCGCGCGACCACCTCCAGGGTCGCCTCGCAGTCGGCGCAGAGCAGCGAGAACGTGGCGGTGCCGGCCCGGCGCAGCCGCTCGGCGAGGATCGCCGCGTGCTCCCGGACGCTGACCCGCACCATGTGCACGTGGGCGATGGAGACCTCCGGCACCGGCTTCGGGGTCATCGCCCGGATCGCCAGCTTGAGCAACCGTTCCGGGCCGATGCCGAGCACCAGGTCGGGCAGCGCGTCGGCGTACCGGGCCTCCAGGGTGACCGCGCGCGGGTACCGCCGGCCGCCGACCGCCTCCAGCTCGGCGATGTGCGCCGCCGCCTCCTTGTACGCCTTGTACTGCAGCAGCCGGGCGAAGAGCAGGTCCCGCGCCTCCAGCAGGGCGAGGTCCTCCTCGTCCTCGACCTCGGCGGCGGGCAGCAGCCGGGCGGCCTTCAGGTCGAGCAGGGTGGCGGCGATGAGCAGGAACTCGCTCGCCTCGTCCAGGTCCCACTGGTCGCCCATCGCCCGGATGTAGGCGATGAACTCGTCGGTGACCTGGTGCAGCGCCACCTCGGTGACGTCGAGCTTGTGCCTGCCGATCAGCTGGAGCAGCAGGTCGAACGGGCCGGTGAAGTTCGCCAGCCGGACGGTGAACCCGCTGGTCTCGGCGCCCGCGCGATCCGTGCCGGGCGCGCCCGGAGCACCGGCGGATCCGGTCGTCGCCCCGCCGGACGCCGCCGTGCCGGACGCCGTCGGCTCCGCGCCGCGTGGGGCCGGG
>NZ_JAMOKF010000611.1 GCF_023656545.1 Micromonospora phytophila
CGCCGCGGTGGGCGCAGGTTCGGCCGTCCGGCCGGAGGGGACCGACCGGTCCGCCGGGGGTGGCCTGGTGGGCGGGGCGGCGACACGCCGAGCGGGTGCGACCGGCCCGCAGGTCGGTGGCGTACAGTCGGCATCGGCGCGGACCTCCTGGGGCGAGATACCGGGGTGCGCAGCGGCGCCGCGAAGGACGTCGGTCGGCTCCGACGCCGGGTGGTCGTCGGGAGGGGGCAACGAGGACATGGCTGGCAACGGTGACCGTGCCGAGACCTGGACGTCGGAGCTCCGCGAGCAGCAGGCCACGCTCGGTGCGGATCTCGGTCCGGCGGATCCGGCGGCGTACACGATGCGCAAGCCGATCCCCGAGCCGATGCCGACCGATCGGCACGGCCCGGCCCGGATCATCGCGATGGCCAACCAGAAGGGTGGCGTCGGCAAGACCACCACGACCATCAACTTGGGCGCCGCGCTGGCCGAGTACGGCCGCAAGGTGCTGCTGGTCGACTTCGACCCGCAGGGTGCCCTGTCGGTCGGGCTGGGGGTCAACCCGCACAACCTCGACCTGTCCGTCTACAACCTGCTCATGCAGGACGACGTGACCGCCGAGGACGTCCTGATCAAGACCGACGTGGCCGGGCTGCACCTGCTGCCGGCCAACATCGACCTCTCCGCGGCCGAGATCCAGCTGGTCAACGAGGTGGCCCGGGAGATGGCCCTGGCCCGGGTGCTGCGCAGCGTCCGCAAGGAGTACGACTACATCCTGATCGACTGCCAGCCCTCGCTGGGCCTGCTGGCGATCAACGCGCTGACCGTCGCGCACGGCGTGCTCATCCCGCTGGAGTGCGAGTTCTTCAGCCTGCGCGGTGTCGCGCTGCTGCTGGACACCATCGACAAGGTGCGCGAGCGGCTCAACTTCGACCTGGAGCTCGAGGGCATCCTCGCCACCATGTACGACAGCCGCACCACCCACTGCCGGCAGGTGCTCCAGCGGGTGGTGGAGGCGTTCGGCGACAAGGTCTACCAGACGGTCATCACCAAGACGGTCAAGTTCCCCGAGTCGACCGTGGCCGGCGCCCCGATCACCACGCTCGACCCGGCCTCGTCCGGTGCCCGCAACTACCGCCAGCTGGCCCGCGAGGTGATCGCCGCCCAGGCCGAGCGGTAGGCGCGGGGGTGCACCTTCGCGCCGGCCGGCCCGGCCCGTCCACTACGGTCGTCGGGTGACCGCCCCGCCGTTGGACCCACCCGCCGCGCCCCGCAGCGCCCCGGCCCCA
>NZ_JAMOKF010000075.1 GCF_023656545.1 Micromonospora phytophila
AGCTTCAGGTACGCCTTCAGCTCGTCCCGGGTCGGCCAGGCGGTGCCGTAGACCCGCTGGAGCTGCGGGTTCTTCTCCGACCCACGCCAGTACGCGGCGGCCGAGCGCATCAGCTTGAACGCGCCGAGCCGGGCCCGGCGGTTGGGGGCGAACTTGGCCACCCGGCGCAGCGGCACCGGGACCTCGTCAGCGGGCAGCCCGGGCAGCGCCGCGGCGCTGAGCGCCACGATCCGCTGCCGGACCGGCTCGGGCAGGACGGGCTCCGGTTCGACCGCGGGGGCCTCCGCCGCACCGTCGTCGGGGGCGGCTGCCAGGTCGCCCGCGGCGTCCGTCGTCGGGTCGTCGGGTGCGCCGGCCTCGTCCGGGGCGCCCCCACCGGCCACCTGCGCAGCGACGACCGACTCCTCCTGGGGGAGGTGGTCGTCGTACGGCTCGGTGAGGGGCATGTGGCAAGTCTCCCACCGGGACCGGGCCCACCGCCCGGTGAGTGAGCCGATCTCTCATCCTAGACCGGTGGTGCCGTCTGGTGCCGTTGGGACGGGAGTGTCGGACCGGGGCGCTAGCGTGCCGCGGATGGCACAGACCGAGTACGTCCAGGCGGCGCTGGCCGGCTTCGACCCCGGCGCGGGCGGGGTCGACCCGGCTCTGCCGCTGTACGCGACGACGTTCGTGGTGGTCGACCTGGAGACCACCGGCGGCGCGCCGGACGGCGGCGGCATCACCGAGGTCGGCGCGGTGAAGGTGCGCGGCGGCGAGGAGTTGGGCGTGCTGGCCACCCTGGTCAATCCCGGCGTGCCCATTCCACCCTTCATCACGGTGCTCACCGGCATCACCCAGGCGATGCTGCTGCCCGCACCGCCGATCGAGCAGGTGCTGCCGAGCTTCCTGGAGTTCATCTCCGACGCCGTGCTGGTGGCCCACAACGCCCCCTACGACGTCGGCTTCCTCAAGGCCGCCTGCGCCAAGCACGGCTACCGCTGGCCCAACCCGCGGGTGCTCGACACCGCCGCGCTGGCCCGGCGGGTGCTGACCCGCGACGAGGTGCCCAACCGCAAGCTCGGCACCCTGGCCGCCTACTTCCGCACCGCCACCCAGCCGACCCACCGGGCGCTCGACGACGCCAAGGCCACCGTCGACGTGCTGCACGGGCTGATCGCCCGCCTCGCCGGGCACCGGGTCGACACCGTCGGCGACGCGATCGAGTTCGCCAGGGCGGTCACGCCCACCCAGCGGCGCAAGCGGCACCTGGCCGAGGGGCTGCCCAAGGCCCCCGGGGTCTACATCTTCCGGGCCGCCGACGACCGCCCGCTCTACGTCGGCACCTCGGTCGACATCGCCACCCGGGTGCGCAGCTACTTCACCGCCGCCGAGAAGCGGGCCCGGATCTCCGAGATGCTCGCCGCGGCCGAGCGGGTGGAGGCGGTGGAGTGCGCCCATTCGCTGGAGGCCGAGGTCCGCGAGCTGCGGCTGATCGGCGCGCACGCGCCGCCGTACAACCGGCGCTCCAAGTTCCCGGAGCGGGTGGTCTGGCTGAAGCTGACCGACGGGCCATACCCCCGGCTGTCGGTGGTCCGGGGCATCTCCCCCGGCGACGACGCCTACCTGGGCCCGTTCAGCTCGCGTCGGGCCGCAGAGCTTGCCGCGGCGGGCTTCCACGACGCCGTGCCGCTGCGGCAGTGCACCCACCGGCTCTCGCTGCGCACGGTCACGCCGGCCTGCGCGCTGGCCGAGCTGGGTCGCTGCCCGGCGCCCTGCGAGCACCGGATCACCCCCGAGGAGTACGACCTCCGCGCCGCCGCGCCGTTCCGCACCGCGACCACCAGCGACCCACAGCCCGTCGTCGACGCGTTGCTCGCCCGGATCGAGGTCCTCTCCCGCGACCAGCGCTACGAGGAGGCGGCGGTGGTGCGGTCCCGGCTCGTCGCGGTGCTGCGGGCCGCGGTGCGGATGCAGCGGCTGACCGCGTTGACCGGGATCGCCGAGCTGGCTGCCGCCCGCCCGGCCGCCCGCGGCGGGTGGGAGCTGGCGCTGGTGCGACACGGCCGGCTGGCCGGGGCCGGGGTGTCGCCGCCCGGTGTCCACCCTCGACCGACGATCACCGCGATCCGGGCGACCGCCGAGACGGTCCCGCCGGGCCACGGCCCGATTCCCCGCGCCTCGGCGGAGGAGACCGAACGCATCCTGTCCTGGTTGGAGCGTCCGGAGACCCGGCTGGTCGAGGTCTCCTCAGGTTGGGCGTCCCCGGTGGCCGGTGCGGCCCGCTTCCGGGATCTGCTGAGCAAGGCCGAGGGCGCCGCGTCCCACCAAGTCTCGACCGAACGCTCATGACCAAGTGACCGATCGGACTACGTCGACTCGCTTAGGCTGTTAGAGAAGTGCAGTCCTGCCCGATTCGTGGGCCTGCTCCCGGTTGCCGGGGTGTCGGCGACCGTGGAGCCGGGGTGAGGAGGTGTCCCACGTGGACGTCGACGCCGGACACGGCGCCGCCCTGGGGGGCGCCCTTCCGACCCAGCCGGGCGAGCTGCCGCTGGCCCGGCGGCTGCGGTCGCTGCTGACCTGGCCGACCACCGAGACCGACCCGGTGACTCAGCTGGTCCGCTCGCATCGGGCGATCCACGCCGGAGCCGAACCCTCGGTGCTGCGCCGGGCCTACACCATCGCGGAGAACATGCACCGGGGGCAGTTCCGCAAGAGCGGCGAGCCCTACATCACCCATCCGCTCGCGGTCGCCCAGATCTGCGCCGACCTGGGCATGGACAGCACCACCCTGGTGGCGGCGCTGCTGCACGACACGGTGGAGGACACCCGCTACACCCTCCAGGCGCTCGCCGAGGACTTCGGGCACGAGGTGGCCCACCTGGTCGACGGGGTGACCAAGTTCGACAAGGCGTTCTACGGCAAGGCCGCCGAGGCCGAGACGATCCGCAAGATGATCATCGCGGCCGGCAAGGACGTCCGGGTCCTGATCATCAAGCTGGCCGACCGGCTGCACAACATGCGTACCCTCGGCGTCCGCTCGGCCGCCTCCCGCCAGCGGATCGCCCGGGCCACCCAGGAGGTGCTGGTCCCGCTCTGCGACCGGCTGGGCATCCAGACGCTCAAGCGGGAACTCGACGACGTGGTGCTGCTGCACCTGGAGCCCGACGAGCACGTCCGGATCGCCCGGCACGTGCACGACCGGCCGGGCTGGGACGCGTACCTCGAGGAGGTGGTCTCCCGGGCGAAGGCGGCGCTGCGCCGCAGCCGGGTCGACGCCGAGGTGACCCCCCGCCCCCGGCACCTCTACTCGATCTGGAAGGACACCGTGGCCGGTGGCCACGGCACCCCCTTCGACCTGCCCCGCATCGCCGTGGTGGTCGACGGGCCCGCCACCGACTGCTACGCGGCGCTGGGCGCGGTCCACGGGATCTGGCGGCCGATCGCCGGCCGCTTCAAGGACTTCATCGCCTCACCCAAGAACAACCTCTACCGCTCCCTGCACACCAGCGTCTGCGGCCCGCAGGACCGCACTGTGGAGGTGCTGATCCGCACGGAGGAGATGCACCGCTCGGCCGAGTACGGCATCGCCGCCCAGTTCCGCTTCCCGCGCGCCGGTGGCAGCGCGACGGCCCGGGCCGAGCAGCTCGACTGGCTGCGCCGGGTGCTCGACTGGGAGCAGGACGCCGCCGACCCGGCGCAGTTTTTGGAGTCGCTGCGCTGCGACCTCGCCGAGGCGCAGATCCAGGTCTTCGCCGACGGACGACAGGTGGTGCTGCCGGCCGGGGCCACCCCGGTCGACCTGGCGTACGAGCTGGGCACGGAGCGCGGCGACCGCTGCCTCGCCGCCCGGATCAACGGCCGACTCGCGCCGCTCTCCTCCGAACTGGACGAGGGCGACGTGGTGGAGATCTTCACCGAGACCGACGCGGAGGACGACTCCGACGCCGACGCCGCCTCGCACGGGCCACGCCGGGAGTGGCTCGGCTTCGTCAAGTCGCCGCACGCGCAGATGCAGATCAACCGATGGTTCGCCGAACACACCGAGCCCGGCATCTCGATCACCGACAAGGTCCGCCTCGGTCGGGCCACCATCGGCCTGGCCCTGCGCAAGCACGACCGCGGCCTGGCCAGCGACCTGCCCCTGCTCCGGCTCTCCGAGGAGCTGGGCTACCCCGACCTGGAGACCCTGCTGGTCGCGGTCTTCGACCGGGTGATCGAGCCGGACACCGTGGTACGCCAGCTCATCGACCTGGTGGACCACCGGCAGTGACCCCACCGGCCCCGGGGCGTCCGAGCGTTCCTCGCGGCCACTAGCCTGGACTCATGATCCCCCGCTCGCGCGCCACCGGACGAGCCCTCGCCTACCAGGTCTTCTACCGGCTGCCGCTGCCGGTGCGGCGACGCCTGGTCCGGCTGGCCGTGCCGAAGTACATCGTCGGCGCGGTCACCCTGGTCCGCGACGCGGAGGCCGACGGGGCGGGTCGTCTGCTGCTGCTGCGCCAGCCGCCCGGCAAGGGCTGGAGCCTCCCCGCCGGGCTGTTGGAACGGGGTGAGGCCCCGGTGGTGGGCGCCGCGCGCGAGCTGTACGAGGAGTCCGGCGTCCGGCTCTCCCCCAGCCAGCTCCGCCCCGCCGTGCCGAACGCGGTGGTGCACGCCAAGGGCTGGGTGGACGTGGTGTTCACCGCCGAGGTGCCGGCGTCGACCACCGCGCTGGCGGTCGACGGCGCGGAAGTCTTCGAGGCCGCCTGGCACCCGCTGGACGACCTGCCCAAGCTGACCTGGCCGACGGCCCGGCTGTTGGCGTACTACGACATCGGGCCGCTGGCCGGACAGTTCCCGCCGCCGGTGCCCGACACGCGGCCGTGAGCACGCCTGCGGCCGGTGAGGTCTGCGCCGTGGTGCTCGCCGCTGGCGAGGGCACCCGGCTGCGGCCGCTGACCGAGCGGCTGCCCAAGGCGCTCTGCCCGGTGGGGAACGTGCCGCTGCTGGACCGGGCGCTGGCCCGGCTGGCCGGGCTCGGAATGACCGGGCCCGGGCGGGTGGCCGTCAACGCCTGTTACCTCGGCGGGCAGGTGGTCGAGCACGTCGGCGACCGCGCCCACCTCTCGGTCGAGCCGGGCGACCCGCTCGGCACCGCGGGCGGCGTCGCCAACCTGCGGGACTGGATCGCCGGACGCGGGGTGCTGGTCGGCAACGCCGACGCCTACCTGGCCGACCCGGCGAGGCCACCGGGGCCGGACATCGCCGCGTTGCTGCGCGACTGGGACGGCGACTCCGTACGCCTGCTCGGCCAGCCCGCCGCGGACCCGGCGGCGCCCGGCACCTTCGACGGCCACGTCTTCACCGGTTTCTCGCTGCTGCCCTGGCGGCTGGTCAGGGAGCTGCCGGTGGCGTTCGGCGACCTGGTCCGGGCCCTCTGGCGTCCCGCGGAGGCGGCCGGCGCGCTGACCGTGATGCCCTACCCCGGCATTTTCTACGACACCGGCACCCCGGCCGACTACCTGGCGGCCAACCTGCACGCGGCCGGCGGCGCGGGCCTGGTCGACCCGACGGCCACGGTGACCGGCCGCTGCCGGGAGTCGGTGATCGGCGCCGGCGCGGTCGTACGCGGCGACGTCACCCGCACGGTGGTCTGGCCCGGCGCCACCGTCGGCCCGGGCGAGCGCCTGATCGACATGATCCGCGCCGGCGCGGACCTCACCGTCGAAGGAGCATCTAGCATGGGCCACGACGTCGACGAACGGAGAAGTGTGCCGTGATCACCGCGATCGTGCTGATCGACTGCGCCACCGACTCGATCCCCGAGGTGGCCGAGGCCCTGGCCAACCTGCCCGGCGTCAGCGAGGTCTACTCGGTGGCCGGCCACGTCGACCTGATCGCCATGGTCCGGGTCCGGGAGTTCGAACAGATCGCCCAGGTGATCGCCGGCAGCATCTCCAAGGTGCCCGGCGTGCTCGACACCGAGTCGCACATCGCCTTCCGGGCGTACTCCCGGCACGACCTGGAGGAGGCCTTCGCGATCGGCCTCGCCAACGCCGACTGACCGCGGACGCCGCGCCCCGGCGCCACGTCCGCGTCCGGCCACACGGCGGCCGGTCCACCCGTGCGGGTGGACCGGCCGTCGTCGTTCGGCGTCAGCTCCCGGTGGGAGCCGGCGTCTCGGTGTCGCCCGGGGCCGGGGCGGTGCCACCCGGAGCCGGCGGAACCGGCGGAGCCGGCGGGGCCGGCGCGGTGCCACCCGGGCTCGCGGGGCCGGTGGCGCCGGTCTGCGGGACCGGGATGCCCAGCTGTTCGGCCAGCTGGACCAGCGCGTCGTAGTGCGCCTGCAGGATCGGCAGGGCGGTCTGGGCCAGCTGGACCACCGACTGCTCGGAGCCCTGCGAGATCTCCGTCTGGGTGGCCTGGATGGACTGGACGTGACCGTTCAGCTCGCTGGTCACCCAGAGCCGGTCGAACTCCTCGCCGCTGGCGTTGTTCAGCTGCTCCAGAACGGCCTGCTGATCGGCGCTGGGCTCGTCGGGCAGCTCGACGCCGAGCTGCGTCGCGGTCTGCTGCACGGACTGGTCCAACTGGGTGTGGTCCGTCCTGAACCGCTCCCCCAGGTCCTTGACCCCCTGGTTCTGGCCCTTCTGCTGGGCCAGCTCACCCGCCGTGATCTCGAACAGGTTGCTCTGATGGATCGCCTGCAGGTACTGGGTGTCCTGCTGTGACGGCTGCGCCGCGGCCTGTGCCACCGCAGCGGGCGCCACTCCCACCAGCACCAGCGCGGCCAGCAGGCCGAGGCGTTTGATACCCAACATGCTTCCCCCCCAATGAGACGTTGGACCGCACGGATACCCGGCTGACCGGGGTTATTCCTGCGACCGGCGCACCCCAGGCACCGGCGGCGGAGCGGGCCCGCCTCCGACTGCGGGAGCGACCCAAGGGGAGGGAAAACGGACGTGGCGCCCACCGGAGGACTCCGGTGGGCGCCACGTCGAGGTGTCGCGGGGGTCAGCGACGGCTCTCGCCGCTGCTGATCTCCTCCCGCTCCGGTCGGGGCTCGACCGGCGGGTGACCCGGCGAGACCGGCGCCTCGGCCGGCTTCTCGATCGGGTAGAAGAAGCCGCGGATGGCCGGGCCGAGCGCGCCGAGCCGGTTCATCTTCTTCGGCACGACCCAGCCGACGTACTCCAGTGCGCCGTGGCCGTCGGCGTGCCCGTTCGCCGCGCTGAGCGGCTGGTGCACCTCGACGAACCGGCCGTCCGGCAGGCGCCGGATGATGCCCGTCTCGACACCGTGGGCGAGCACCTCCCGGTCGTGCTGCTGCAGGCCGAGGCAGATCCGGTAGGTGACGTAGTACGCCAGCGGCGGGACCAGCAGCAGGCCGATCCGGCCGGCCCAGGTCATCGCGTTCAGGCTGATCTGGAACTTGTCGGCGATGACGTCGTTGGCGCCGGAGAGCGTCAGGACCACGAAGAAGGACACCGCCATGGCGCCCACCGCGGTCCGGGCCGGAACGTCGCGGGGCCGCTGGAGCAGGTTGTGGCTGCGGTAGTCCTTGAGGTGGCGCGCCTCCAGGAACGGGTAGAGCGTGGAGAGGCCCACCAGGATGCCCGGCAGCACGACCGTCGGCCAGAACAGCGGCGGGATGACGTACCCGTCACCGATCGGGATGGGGATCTCCCAGGCCGGCATCAGCCGGGTCGAGCCGTCGAGGAACATCACGTACCAGTCCGGCTGGCTGGCGGCCGAGACCACCCACGCCTCGTACGGGCCGAACAGCCAGATCGGGTTGATCTGGAACAAGCCACCCATCAGCGCGACCACGCCGAAGACGACCATGAAGAAGCCGCCCTGCTTGAGCGCGTAGCGCGGGAACATCCGCTCGCCGACCACGTTGCCGTTGGTCCGGCCGGGGCCGGGCCACTGGGTGTGCTTCTGCTTGAAGACCAGGCCCAGGTGGACGCTGATCAGCGCGATCAGCAGACCCGGGATGAGCAGCACGTGGGCGATGAAGAACCGGCTGATGATGATGTCGCCCGGGAACTCCCCGCCGAAGACCGACGAGGTGACCCAGGAGCCGATCACCGGGATGGAGAGCATGATCGCCGAAGCGATCCGCAGACCGGTGCCGGAGAGGCCGTCGTCCGGCAGCGAGTAGCCGGTGAAGCCGGCCAGGAAGCCGACCCAGAAGAGCAGCGAGCCGATGATCCAGTTCGTCTCACGCGGCTTGCGGAACGCGCCGGTGAAGAAGACCCGCAGCATGTGCACCACGATGGCGGCCATGAACAGCAGCGCCGACCAGTGGTGCATCTGCCGCATGATCAGACCACCCCGGACGTCGAACGACAGGTCCAGGCTGGAGGCGTACGCGGCCGACATCGGCGTGCCCCGCAGCGGGGCGTAGCTGCCGTTGTAGACGACCTCGGTCATCGCCGGCTCGAAGAAGAAGGTCAGGTAGACACCGGTCAGCAGCAGGATCACGAACGAGAAGAGCGCGATTTCGCCCAGCAGGAACGACCAGTGGTCGGGGAAGACCTTGTTCAGCAGCCTGCGCAGGGGGGTGGCCACCTGGAAGCGGTCGTCCAACCCCCGGGCGGCGTTGCCCGGCGCTGCTGCCATGTCAAACTTTCTGCGCTTCACGGCCGCTCCCAGAAGTCGGGCCCGACGGTCTCGGTGTAGTCGGACTTAGCCACGAAGTAGCCCTCGGAGTCCACCTCGATCGGCAACTGCGGCAGCCGGCGGCTGGCAGGGCCGAAGATGGGCCGGGCGTTGTCGGTGATCAGGAACTGCGACTGGTGGCACGGGCAGAGCAGACGGTTGGTCTGCTGCTCGTACAGGCTCGCCGGGCAGCCGGCGTGCGTGCAGACCTTCGAGTAGGCGGCGTAGTTGCCCCACATGTAGTCGCCGTGGCCGACCCGCTCGTTGGCCTGGCGCGACTCGTCCGCGTCGGAGTCCCGCAGGTGGATCAGCAGGGTCGGCGAGTCCGCGTGCTTGTTGCTGATGCCGTGGTCGATGCCGGGGAAGACGGTGATCTGCCCGCCGGTGCTGATGTCCGCCGGGCGGACCGGACGGCCGTCCTCACGGACCAGCCGGATCTTCTCGCCACCCTCGGCGGGGGCGAACCCGGTGGTGAACATCTGGTTGTTCTTGTGCGGGTCCGAGATCAGACCGCCGACCAGCGGCGCCGCGGCCACCGCGCCCACCGGCGCGAGACCGGCCAGCAGCGAGATGCCGAGCAGCGGCCGGCGCTTCACGCCCATCTCCTCGGCCATGTAGAGCATGGTGTGGCCGGTGATCGTGCGGTCGTCCTCGGCGACGGCACCCTCGTGCCGGTCCTGAATCGAGACCTCCTTGGGCAGCAACTTCTTGCCCCAGGTCAGGATGCCGAAACCGACGGCGAGCAGGGCCACGCCGAGGGTGACGCCGAGCAGCGGGGTGTACCACTTGTCGCCGCCCCGGCCCGGGGCGTACTGCCACGGCCACCAGATGTAGATGACCAGGAAGGCGGTCGCCGCCAGACCGGTCAGCAGGAAGAACGAGGCGACCACCCGGGTCAGCCGGCGCTCGGCCTTGGTGCCCGGGATCACCTGCGGCTCGTAGTGGACGATCTCGATGTCGTCCCGGCGCGCGCCCTCGCGGACGATGTCGAACTGGGAGAGCCCCGGGGTGTTCACGTCGAGCGGCTCCCGGCCCTGCTGGGCCTGGTGCTCGGTGTGCGTGGTCATGCCGTCACCTCGCTACGCGCGGTGCCGAGCCGCGGCACCGAAGCACTGAATCGAATGATCCGCCCGGTCACGACTTGCCCGCAATCCACAGGCTAGCGAAGACGAGGGCGACGATGCCAACCAGGAAGATCGCCAGTCCCTCGGTGGAGGGACCGTACCGGCCCAGGTTGAACCCGCCCGGGTCCTGGTCGTGCTTCAGGGTCTCCTGGATGTAGGCGATGATGTCCGCCTTCTGCTCCGGAGTGATCTGGTTGTCGCCGAAGACTGGCATGTTCTGCGGGCCGCTGAGCATCGCGGCGTAGATCTGCCGGTCGCTGGCCGGGCGCAGGCTCGGGGCGTACTTGCCGGACGAGAGCGCGCCGCCGCCGCCGCCGAAGGCGTGGCACTGCGAGCAGTTGATCCGGAACAGCTCGCCGCCGGCGGCGATGTTGGCGTCGGAGTGCAGGTCGTCGCCCTCCGGCACGATCGGGCCGCCGCCGAGCTCCTGGACGTACTGGCCGAGCTGGCGGATCTCCTCGTCGGTGAAGACCTTCGGCTTGCGCTGCGCCTGGGCCTCCTGGCGGGCCATCGGCATGCGGCCGGTGCCGACCTGGAACTCGACCGAGGCCGCGCCGACGCCGACCAGGCTCGGCCCGCGCCCCTCGACACCCTGCGCGTTGCGACCGTGACAGGTCACACAGCTCACGTCGAACAGCGCCTTGCCCTCGGCGGCGGCACCGGTGAGCGGCGGGTTGTCCTGCGCCTGCACACCGGGGGCGAAGACGGTGTAGGCGCCGCCGGCCAACATCAGCGCGGCGAACAGTCGGACCGCGGCGCCCAGCCGGCGGCGGCCCCTGCTGCGCGCTGCGGGCCGCTCGCGCAGCCGCGCGAGCAGACCGCGTCGGCGGTCGTTGTCAGAAGTCATGACCTGTGTCCTTAACCGGTTGGACCTTGTCTCAGGGGACGGGGCAGCGGCGCGGTTCGTGACGCGCCAAGATCACTGAAGCCAGTAGATCATGGCGTAGAGCCCGATCCACACGACGTCGACGAAGTGCCAGTAGTAGGACACGACGATGGCCGACGTGGCCTGCGCCGGGGTGAACCGGCCCATCGTGGTGCGGATCATGTAGATGACGAAGGCGATCAGACCGCCGGTCACGTGCAGACCGTGGAAGCCGGTGGTCAGGTAGAACATCGACCCGTAGCCGTCTTCGTTGATCTTGACACCCTCGTGCACCAGCGTCCGGTACTCGTTGACCTGGCCGAGCACGAAGATCAGGCCCATCACGAAGGTGATCGTGAACCAACGCCGCAGCGCGTGCACGTCACCCTTCTCGGCGGCGAACACCCCGAGCTGGCAGGTCACCGAGGACAACACCAGGATCACCGTGAAGGTGGTCGCGTAGGGGATGTTGAGGTGCTCGGTGTGCTTCTCCCACTGCTCCGGCGCCGCAGCGCGGATGGAGAAGTACATCGCGAACAGCGCCGCGAAGAACATGAGTTCGCTGGAGAGCCACACGATCGTCCCGACGCTGACCATGTTGGGTCTGGTCAGGGAGTGGATCCGGCTCTTGTCAATGGCTGGGGCCGCAGTCACGCGGTCATTATTGCCCGCGACCGGCGCCGCCGATCAGCGGGGTGGCAATCCCGTGGCATTCGCAGCCCGATCTGGGTGGTCCGGTTCGCCTGACCTAGGCTGAAAAGCGTGCTGCACGTCGATCTGATCTCCGCCGCCACCTCGGTGGCCGCGCCGGTGGTGGCCGAGGCCACACCGCCGCCGTTCACCGTCACCTCGGTGTTCACCGAGACGCGGCTGGACAGCTGGCTGGCCGTGGGCCTGGTGCTGGCCGCCGGAATCTACCTCTACGGGGTGCACCGGCTGCGCCTGCGGGGCGACCGGTGGCCGGTCGCCCGGACCGTCTTCTTCATCGGTCCCGGCCTCGGCGGCATCGCGGCGGTCACGGTCAGCGGCCTGCACGCGTACGACACGGCGCTGCTGTCGGTGCACATGGTCCAGCACATGGTGCTCTCGATGATCTCGCCGATCTTCCTCGCGCTGGGCGCCCCGGTGACGCTGGCCCTGCGCACCCTGCCGCAACGACCCCGCAAGCGGCTGCTGGCGGTCGTGCACAGCCGGGTGGCGCGGATCTACACCTTCCCGCTGGTGGCGTTCGCCATCTTCGTGGTCAACCCGTTCGCGCTCTACTTCAGCGACCTGTACCGCTACACCCTGGAGCACGCCTGGGCGCACGAGGTGGTGCACGCGCACTTCATCATGACCGGCTGCGTGTTCTTCTGGCCCCTGCTCGGGCTCGACCCGCTCCCCGGGCGCTGGCCGTACCCGGCCCGGGCGCTGCTGATGCTGCTCTCCGTGCCGTTCCACACCGTGCTCGGGCTCACCATCATGCAGAGCACCACGCTCTTCGGCGGCGACTGGTACCCGTCGCTCGGGCTGGCCTGGTCGGACCCGTGGAACGACCAGGTGGTCGCCGGGGGCATCCTCTGGGCCGGCGGCGAGTTCGTCAGCGTGACCATGCTCGCGGTGCTGGTCGTGCAGTGGATGCGGCAGGCCGAGCGGGAGGCCCGCCGGGTCGACCGCGACCTGGACCGCCAGGAGGCCCGCCAGCGCGCCGCGGAGTCGGCCTCCTGAGCTGCGCCGACGGTACGCCCCGACGACCGCGCCGGGCGGGACGTCACCAACCTCACACCGACCGGTACGATCAGCGGGCAGCTACGAGGTGGGAGCAGTTCATCCATGAGCGATCGTCTTTGCACCGTCCTGCTCTACAGCGACGACCCGCTGGTCCGCGACCGGATGCGGCTCGCCGTCGGCACCCGGCCGGCACCCGGCCTCCAGATCGAGTTCGTCGACGCGTCCACCTACGCCGAGTGTGTCCGGCTCGTCGACGACTACGAGATCGACCTGCTGCTGCTCGACGGTGAGGCGAGCCCGGGCGGCGGCATCGGCATCGCCCGGCAGATCAAGGACGACCGGGACGACGCTCCCCCGACCTGCGTGGTGATCGCCCGCGCCGCCGACCGATGGCTCGCGGCCTACGCCGAGGTCGACGCCACCCTGGTGCACCCGCTCGACCCGGTGACCACCGGCACCACGGTGGCCGAGCTGCTGCGGACGCACGCCCCCGCCTGACGTCCCCACACCTCGGCGCCGGAGCAGTCGGCGCCCGGGTCGGGAACGCCGGAGGCAGCGGCGCCAGACCGGCCGGCGCCGGAGCGAACGGCGCCGGTTCCGCCCCACCCGCATTCGTACGCTCGGGAGGCCCGCCATGGGCGATCGGACCTGGCCGCACCTGCTCACCGCGCTGCTGCGTGACGAGGAGCTCTCCACCGCCGACACCGCCTGGGCGATGGGCGAGATCATGTCCGGCTCGGCGGCCCCCGCCCAGATCGCGGGCTTCGTCGTCGCGCTGCGGGCCAAGGGCGAGACCTCGGCCGAGCTGGCCGGTCTGGTCGAGGCGATGCTCGGCCGGGCGGTCCTCGTCGAGCTCCCCGAGGAACTGCGCGCCACCGCGCTGGACGTGGTGGGCACCGGCGGAGACCTCGCGCACACGGTCAACATCTCCACCATGACCGCCCTGGTGGTGGCCGGCGCCGGCGTCCGTGTGGTCAAGCACGGCAACCGGGCCGCCTCCTCCTCCTGCGGCACCGCCGACGTGCTGGAGTTCCTCGGCCTACCGCTGGACCTGGGCCCGGAGGGCGTGACCCGGTGCGTCACCGAGGCCGGCATCGGCTTCTGCTTCGCCGCCCGCTTCCACCCCGGGATGCGGCACGCCGGGGTCACCCGGCGGGAGCTGGGCGTGCCGACCGCCTTCAACTTCCTCGGCCCGCTGACCAACCCGGCCCGGCCGCGGGCCGCCGCCGTCGGCTGCTTCGACCGCCGGATGGCCCCGGTGATGGCCGACGTCTTCGCCGCCCGGGGCGACTCGGTGCTGGTGATGCGGGGCGAGGACGGGCTGGACGAGTTCACCACCGCCGCGCCGACCCGCGTCTGGGCGGCCCAGGGCGGCACCGTGAGAGAGGCGGTGCTGGACGCGGCCGACCTCGGGGTGCCCCGGTCCACCCTGGCCGACCTGCGCGGCGGTGACGCCGCCTTCAACGCCGACGTGGTCCGCCGCCTGCTGGCCGGCGAAACCGGCCCGGTACGCGACGCCGTCCTGGTCAACGCGGCGGCGGCGCTGGCCACCCAGGGCCCGCTCGACGGCGACCTGACCGAGGCGCTGCGCGCCGGGATGGACCGGGCCGCCGCCTCCATCGACTCCGGGGCCGCCGCCCGCACCCTCGACCGCTGGATCGAGGTCGCCCGCTCCCTCTGACCCGTGGCGCGCGGGAGGTTGTCGTACCCCCGTGGGAAACTACAGCTGAGTAATTTCCACTTCCGTCGTGCGCTCCGGCGCCTACGGCGGGCCACCAGGGACGAGAGGAAACGCCCGTGTCGGACCGCGAGCTTCACTGCGACACCTGCGAGGGCGTTCAGCCGTTCGAGGCGCCGCCGTGCCTCGACGGCCACGGCGCCGACTGCCCCGAGCTGATCTGCACCGGCTGCGGCACGGCCGTGCTCATCGCCACCTTCACGTTCCGCGCCCCACGCCTGGCCGACCGCCGGCGCCGCCCGGCCGCCCAGCGCCGCGCCGCCTGACCGGCACGCCACCCTCCCTCCCTGAGCGGCACGCCACCTTCCCCTCGGGGGGAGGCGGGCGCAGCAGAAAGGCCCGCCTCCCCCCGAGGGGAAGCGGGCCTTTCTGATGCTCAGGGCCGCGGTCGGCGGCTCAGTGCTCGGCGGTCCGCCGGGTGCCGGAGTAGTACTCGAAGAGCAGGCCGCAGGCCGCGAAGACGACCGCCACCAGACCCAGGCCCAGCAGCCAGAACTGCCAGAACACCAGGCCGAAGCCGGAGATCGCGGCGGCCAGCGCCAGGCCGAACGGCCAGTAGCTGCCCGGGCTGAAGAAGCCGATCTCGCCCGCGCCGTCGGCGATCTCGCCGTCCGGCCGGTCCTCCGGCCGCAGGTCGATCCGGCGGGAGACGAACCAGAAGAAGCCGCCGCACATCGCGCAGAGCAGGAAGCTCAGCAGCAGCGCGACCGTGCCGACCCACTCGACCTGGCCGCCGGCGTCGGCGGCGGTCCACCCGCCGTAGAGGGCGGTGGCGAAGAGCAGGAACCCGGCGATGATCAGGAAGATGCGCCACTCGGTCTTCATGGCTGATCCCTCAGCTTCCCGCGCCGGTCGGGGCAGCGCTGTCCGGGTTGAAGTTGGCCGTGTTCCGCCGCGTCTCGAACGGCCGCGTGGTCTGGGCGTACGGCTTCTCGCCGATGGCCGTCAGCGCGTCCTGCGTGGACTTGCCGTCCCGCTTGGCGGCCAGGAACTGGTCGTACTTCTCCGGGGAAACGACCCGCAGCTCGAAGTTCATGAAGGCGTGGTAGCTGCCGCACAGCTCGGCGCAGCGGCCCACGTAGGCGCCCTCGGCCTCGAGCTTGGAGACCTCGAACACGTTGCGGATCTTGCCCGGCATGACGTCCCGCTTGAACAGCAGCTCCGGCACCCAGAAGGAGTGGATGACGTCGCGGCTGGTCTCCTCGAACCGGATGGACCGGTCGGTCGGGAGCACCAGGATCGGGATGACCTCGCTGGTGCCGAGCACCGAGGCGACCGTGTTGGCCTCCCGGCCCTGGCCGTCGCGGTAGTTGAACTGCCAGTTCCACTTGAAGGCGACCACCTCGACCGTGACGTCGGGGTTCTTGGTCGTCCGGACCACGTCGGTCTGCACGACCGCCGTGTAGTAGAAGAGCACCGAGACGATCAGGATCGGCGCGATGGTGTAGAGGAACTCCATCGGCATGTTGTAACGGGTCTGCACCGGCAGCTCGTTGCCCCGCTTGCGGTAGCGCACGACGCACCAGAAGATCAGGCCCCACACGAACACGCCGACCGCGAGCGCCGCGATGCACGAGGCGATCCACAGGTCGTACATCCGGCGCGACTCGGGCGTGATGCCGCCCTGCGGCCAGCCGAAGCCGCCGAAGGCCCCGCCGACGTCGCAGCCCGTGAGCAGGACCAGCAGCGCCGCTCCGCCGAGACCGAGCCCGGCGAGCCGACCAGCACCACGTCCCCGGCGCCCGCTGGCTCCTCGGGAAGCGCTGTGCCGTACGGCCGACGGCCGTACCTCCGAACTCCTTGCGACCACCTGGTCCTGCCTCCCTAGCGCGCCGCGGTGTCTGTTCTGTTCTGCCGGCCTCCGCCGGGCGGAGCGACAGCACCGGCGGCAAAGGCGTCACCGACGGTCGCAGATTACTCGACCATGACGGGCTCGACCGTGTTGGGGTCACTCTCCGCCCCCCATCGGGGGGATCTTGGGCATACCCGCGCGATAGCGTTGACTCCCGTGAGCGCTTCCCCGGTCTACCTGGACGCGGCCACCGCCGCGCCGCTGCATCCGGTCGCCCGGCAGGCGCTGCTGGCGGCCCTCGACGACGGCTGGGCCGACCCCGGCAAGCTCTACGCGCAGGCCCGCCGGGCCCGCCAGCTCCTCGACGCGGCGCGGGCGGCGACCGCCGAGACCCTGGGCGTACGCCCCGACGAGCTCTCCTTCACCCCCAGCGGTACGGCCGCCGCACACGGCGCCGTGCTCGGCGGCCTGTCCGGCCGCCGCCGGGTCGGCACCGCCCTGGTGCACTCCGCGATCGAGCACTCCGCCGTCCTGCACGCCGCCGAGCGGCACGTGGCCGGCTGCGGGACTGCCGCCGAGGTGCCGGTGGACCGGCTGGGCCGGGTCGACCTGGACGGCTGGGCCGAGGCGGTGCGGGCGCCGGGGGTGGCGCTCGCCGCCCTGATCGCCGCCAGCCACGAGGTGGGCACCGTGCAGCCGGTCGCCGAGGCGGCCGCCGCGTGCGCCGAGGCGGGGGTGCCGCTGTACGTGGACGCCGCCCAGGCGGTGGGCCGGGTGCCGGTGCCGGCGGGCTGGTCGGTGCTGAGCGCCAGCGCGCACAAGTGGGGCGGCCCGCCCGGGGTGGGGCTGCTGGTGGTCCGCAAGGGCGCCCGCTGGGAGTCCCCCTGGCCGGCCGACGACCGGGAGTCGGGGCGTACGCCGGGAACGGTGAACCTGCCGGCGGTGGTGGCGGCGGCGGCGAGCCTGCGCGCGGCGGCGGCCGACGCGGCCGCCGAGGCGGCCCGGTTGACGCCGCTGGTGGACCGGATCCGGGCCCGGGTGGCGGCGGAGGTGCCGGACGTGGAGGTGGTGGGTGATCCCCACCACCGTCTCCCCCACCTGGTGACGTTCTCCTGCCTGTACGTCGACGGCGAGGCCCTGCTGCATGCGCTGGACCGGCGGGGGTTCGCCGTCTCCTCCGGCTCCTCCTGCACCTCGTCCACGCTGCGCCCGTCGCACGTGCTGGAGGCGATGGGGGTGCTCTCGCACGGCAACGTGCGGGTGTCGCTGCACCGGGAGACGACGGAGGCCGACGTCGAGCGGTTCCTCGCCGAACTGCCCGGCATCGTGGCCGACCTGCGTGCCGAGGCGGGGGTGGTGGGGCTGTGACGGCGCCGGCGGAGATCCTCGACTGTCGTGGCCAGCGCTGCCCGCTGCCCGTGATCGCGGTCGCCCGGCGGCTGCCCGAGCTGCCCGTCGGCACGGTGGTGCGGGTGCTGGCCGACGACCCGGCGGCGGCGGTGGACCTTCCCGCCTGGTGCCGGATGCGCGGCCAGGAGTTCCTCGGCACCGTCACCGGCCCCGACGGCCCCGCCTACGACGTGCGCCGCCGGCACTGACCCCCGGTGCTCCCGGCCAGCCCCGGCAGCCGGGCGAACGCGGCCGGGACCGGTGTCACGGCAGCAGGTGCACGCGGACGTCCTCGGCGGCCACGTCTCCGTACGACTCCGCGAGGCGCTTGACGAACAGGTCGCGGCGGACCTGGTACTCCTGGGTGCCGACGGTCTCCAGCACCAGCGTGGCGAGCAGGGAGCCGACCTGGGCGGCCCGCTCCAGCCCGAGGCCCCAGGAGAGCGCGGTGAAGAATCCGGCCCGGAAGCCGTCGCCGACGCCGGTCGGGTCGACGGCCCGGATCTCCCGGGCGATCGGCACGTGGATCGGGTCGATGTCCCGGCCGGCGATCTCCACACCGTGCTTGCCCAGCGTGGTGACCCGCACCTTGACCAGGTCGAGCAGCTGCTCGTCGGAGAGGCCGGCCTTGCTCTGCAGCAGCGACTTCTCGTAGTCGTTGGTCATCAGGTAGTCGGCGCCCTCGATCAGCGCGACGACGTCCTCGCCGGGCATCCGGGCGAGCTGCTGGGACGGGTCTGCCGCGAAGGCGTACCCCCGCTCCCGGCACTCGGCGGAGTGCCGCAGCATCGCCTCCGGGTCGTTCGCGCCGACCAGCACGAGGTCCAGCCCGTCGAGGCGGCGCGCGACCGGCTCCAGCTCGATGTTGCGGGCCTCGCTCATCGCCCCGGCGTAGAAGGAGGCGATCTGGCACATGTCGGTGTCGGTGGTGCAGACGAACCGGGCGGTGTGCGCCACCTCGCTGATGTGCACCGACTCGCAGTCCACCCCGTGCCGCTCCAGCCAGGAGCGGTAGTCGGCGAAGTCCGCGCCGACCGCCCCGACCAGGACCGGGTGCAGGCCCAGCTGGCCCATGCCGAAGGCGATGTTCGCCGCCACCCCGCCGCGACGCAGCACCAGGTCGTCCACCAGGAAGGAGAGCGACACCTTGTGCAGCTGATCGGCGATGAACTGGTCGGCGAACCGGCCGGGGAAGCTCATCAGGTGGTCGGTGGCGATCGAGCCGGTCACGGCGATCTTCATGTCAACCCTCGGGGTCGGGAGCAGGGCGCCGGTCAGCCTACCGGCCCGGAAACCCGGCGGTGACCGGTCGGTCGCCCGACGGCCGCCTCCCGCTCACCCTCCCTGGTCACCGCGCCGATCCGGCCGGCGGGCGGCCGGGCGACACCGACCAGGCGGCGTACGGGCGAACGGCCGGGGCGGCGGGGCCGCTGCGCCGCGGAGCGGTCAAGCGGGTTGGAACGCGACAGCGGGGCCGTCCCGGAGGACGGCCCCGCTGTCGCAGAGACAGGTCGACTCAGTTGAACGAGTCGCCGCAGGCGCAGGAGTTGCCCGCGTTCGGGTTGTCGATGGTGAAGCCCTGGGCGTCGATGCGGTCCGCGAAGTCGATGGTCGCGCCGGCGAGGTAGGGGGCGCTCATCCGGTCGACGACGACCTCGACACCGTCGAAGTCGGTGACGACGTCACCGTCGAGCGACCGCTCGTCGAAGAACAACTGGTACCGCAGGCCGGAGCAGCCACCGGGCTGCACCGCGACCCGGAGCCGCAGGTCGTCGCGGCCCTCCTGCTCGATCAGGGCCTTGACCTTCTGCGCCGCGACGTCGGTGAGGACGACGGACGTGGGGGCCTTGGCCTCGGTCGACTCGGTCTGCGCTGGCGTGGTCACGTGGAAATCTCCCTGCGCGGTATGGGTCCGGACGCACTGGCCAACGTCGCGCGTCGTCCAGTGATTCCCGGTGTGGTCCAGATCCGATCCTACGCCGCCCCGCCGAAGTCGGCCCGGGTGGCGTGACTCGCGGCGCAGGTCGTCCCGCCGCCCGCACGCCCCGACGGGCGCTCAGCGGCTCCACTGCCGGGCGAGCCGCGCGCCCAGCGCCCGCAGCCCCTCGGCGGGCCGGCCCATCGCCGCCTCGACCCCGCCGCGCTCCTCGCCCCCGAAATGTTCCACGAGGCTGTACGCCTCGGTCACCCCGGCGGAGGCGGCCTCGCGCCGGCCGGTGCTCACCCGCCCCGCCAGCACCACGCAGGGCACTCCCCGGTCCCGGGCCGCCCCGGCCACTCCGGCGACCACCTTGCCGCGCAGCGACTGGTGGTCGAAGGAGCCCTCACCGGTGATCACCAGGTCGCACGCGTCGAGCGCGGCCTCCAGCCCGATCGCCCGGGTGACCAGGCCGATGCCGGACTCGCAGCGCCCACCGAGGGCGAGGACCGCCGCACCGAGCCCGCCGGCCGCGCCGCCGCCGGGCAGCACGCCCAGGCCCGGCGGGCACCCGGGCAGGTCCCGTTCCAGCACGGCCGCCCAGCGTTCCAGGGCGGCATCGAGCAGCAGCACGTCGGCGCGGCTGGCGCCCTTCTGCGGGCCGTACACGTTGCTCGCGCCGTGCAGCCCCAGCAACGGGTTGTCCACGTCGGTGGCGGCGACCAGGGCGGCCCCGCGCAG
>NZ_JAMOKF010000612.1 GCF_023656545.1 Micromonospora phytophila
GGTGCTGCTCGCCCTGGTGGTCCCGCGCGGCGCCCGGCGCCGCTGGCAGCCCGCCGGGCCCGCCTGACGCGCATTCTCGGCCGCGCGCCGCGGCGGCACGCCGGGCACACCTGCGCGGTCTCGACCGTGCGCCGCGGTGGCGGTCGGGCACACCTGAGGCCGGAAACGGTGGTGGCGCCGACCGCGTCGGCGCCACCACCGCCGGGCTCACTGGAACAGGCCGACGTTCTTCTTCTCGGTGTCGAGATAGTCGGCCGCGGAGTCGTCCACCGCGAGCTTGATGTCGCGCAGCATGGTCTGGAGGTCCTGCGAGGCGGACCGCCAGCGGGCCTGCCGCTGCTCGTAGGCCTGCCGAGCCTCGCCCGACCAGCTCGCCACCAGCGGGGCGGCGTCGCGTTCGAGCTGCCCGAGCTGCGAGTCGAGCGTGTTCAACGCCTTCTGGATGTCCGCGCCGGCCTGTTGCAGCGCGGCGAAGTTGACGACCAGCACACCGTGGTCCATCGGAGGTCTCCCTTCCCCGGGGTCAGGGGTCAGAGCGGCAGTTGGATGCCGCCGCGGTTGGTGGTGGACACCCGGCTGGCGGCCTCGGCGTCCGAGACGTCGTACTGCTGACCGGCCGTGCGGATGGCGCCGGCGGTCTCGCGCAACGCGCGTTGCAGCGCCGCCTGGTCCTGCGACCACTGCTGCTTGACCTGCTCGAACGAGCGCCCACCGGCGCCGCGCCAGGCCTGCTGCAACACCTCCAGCTCGGCCAACAGGCCGCTCAGCATGGACTGCAACGACTGGTCGACCTGCTCGAACTTCGCGGCGGTCTGCTGCATCACCGCTGCTTCTGCCTGGGTCTGGGACACCCCGGACGTCACCTCGTCTCCTCGGTCGTGGCTGGCCGTCGACGCACCCGCTCGCCGGGCGCGCCGCTCGCGCCGCCCGGGACGTCGAGCACGGCGGGCGCGGGTCAGCGGAACTCGTCGCTGACGGTAGCGGCCCCGTCGCGGTTCTGCTACCCCCGCGTCCTCCCCTGTGGACAACCGGGCCCGCGCCCCGTCGGTCCGGGCCCTTACGATGGGCGGCACCAACGTCGCGGCGAGTGATCGGCTGAGGAGGCGCGGTGACGGCGACCGGCACGGCGGACGCGCAGCGGTCCGCCGCGCGCCACGGCCCGCAGTGGCCCGCGCCCGCCATCGGGCCGGTCCCGCCTCCGACCGACGGTCCGCCGGCGGCAACGACCGGAACCCGGCCGACGCTCCCCCCGCAG
>NZ_JAMOKF010000613.1 GCF_023656545.1 Micromonospora phytophila
CGATGACCTTCACCGGTACGCCGGACGACCTCGCCCGCCTTCCCGGCATCTCGTACGGGGTGACCGCCCCGGCGGAGCTGCGACCGCTGGCCGCCCGGCTGGCGGCCGACCTCGGCGGCGTGCCGGAGTGGGTCGGCGAGGCGGACCGGCCGCTCTACCACGCCGCGCTCGCGCACGGCGCCAACCACCTGGTGACCCTGGTCAACGAGGCGGCCGACCGGCTGCGCGACGCCGGGGTGGGCCAGCCGGAGAAGGTGCTCGCCCCGCTGCTGCGGGCGGCCCTGGAGAACGCGCTGCGCCTGGGCGACGACGCGCTGACCGGCCCGGTGTCCCGGGGCGACGCCGGCACCGTCGAGCGGCACCTGGCCCGGTTGGCGGCCACCGCGCCCGAGTCGGTCGCCCCCTACCTGGCCCTGGCCCGGCGCACCGCGGACCGGGCCATCGCCGCCGGCCGGCTCCGCCCGGTCGACGCGGAGCCGCTGCTCGGGGTGCTGGCGGAGAAGCAACGGGAGGTGGCGGCGTGAACGCTTCGGCGACGACCGGCGGCGGGGAGCACGGGCCGGTGGTGGTGCACACCCGCGCCGACCTGGCCGCCGCGCGCGATGGGCTCAAGGGCACCGTCGGCGTGGTGATGACCATGGGGGCCCTGCACTCGGGGCACGAGACGCTGCTGCGGGCGGCCCGGGAGCGGGCCGACCACGTGCTGGTCACCGTCTTCGTCAACCCGCTCCAGTTCGGGCCGAACGAGGACTTCGACCGCTACCCGCGGACCCTCGACGCCGACCTGGAGATCTGCCGGCGGGCCGGCGCGGACGTGGTCTTCGCCCCGTCGGTGGCCGAGATGTACCCGGACGGCCAGCCCCGGGTCCGGGTGAACCCGGGCCCGCTCGGCGAGGACCTGGAGGGGCAGAGCCGCCCCGGGTTCTTCCACGGGGTGCTCACCGTGGTGCTGAAGCTGCTCCAGCTCACCCGCCCGGACCTGGCGTTCTTCGGCGAGAAGGACTACCAGCAGCTGACCCTGGTGCGGCGGATGGCCCGGGACCTCGACGTGCCCGTCGAGGTGGTCGGCGTGCCCACCGTCCGGGAGCCGGACGGGCTGGCGCTCTCCAGCCGCAACCGTTACCTCTCCCCGGCCGAGCGGGAGGCCGCGCTGAGCCTGTCGGCGGCGCTGCGGGCCGGCGCCGGGGCCGCCGACGCGGGCCGGGACGCGGGGGCCGTGCTGGCCG
>NZ_JAMOKF010000076.1 GCF_023656545.1 Micromonospora phytophila
ACCGCCACCCTGGTCCTGGGGCCCCCCGGGCCGCCGTCGGGGGTCGGCCTCGCCGCGGTCGCCACCGCCGTCGTGGTGCCGCCGCTGAGCTGGTACGGCGGACGCGCCGCCGTGCGGGCCGGCGGACGGCCGGTGGCCGCGTTCCGCGCGGTGATGCTGGTGGCCCTCATCGACGTCGTCCTGCTGGTCACGAGCGGCCGGGTGGTCTGAGCGCCACCCCGGCAGGTGGCATCCCCGGGTCGGCGTGCGGGGGTGGATCAGGCCCAACTACCCTGGAGCGCGGTCTGCGCGGGCATGGCCATCGGGCCCGGCGTACGCACCGGGTGGGATCGTGACGAGGAGGACCGACGTGACGCGCTCGATCAGGGGTTCCCGGCGGGCGGCCCTGCTGCTGTCCGGGATGGCGGTGACGACCGGGCTGCTGATGTCCGGCTGCGGCACCGGCCAGGCCGCCGAGACCGCCAACAAGGAGCCGTCGGTCCAGGGCGTCAACATCCAGACCGGCGACTTCGCCGTCCGCGGCCTGCTGGTCGAGTTCCCGGGCGTCGACGGCTACAAGGCCGGCGCCAACGCCACGCTCAACGCCGTGATCTACAACGACTCCGAGCAGTCGGTCACCGTGACCGTTACCACCGACAGCGCCCGCGAGGTCGTGATCAGCGGTGCCGGCGCCGACGCTCCCGCCAGCCCGACCGCGTCGGTCTCCCCGAGCCAGTCGCCGCTCGAGTCCCCCTCGGCCAGCCCATCGCCGACCACCTCCGCCCCGGCCAGCCCAGCGGCCTCGGGCAGCCCCGCGGCCCCGGTCAGCGCGTCCGCCCCGGCCCCGCCGGCCGGCCAGCCGGCCCGGATCGAGATCCCGCCGCTGAGCTACGTGCAGCTCAACACCCAGGGCAAGCAGACCCTTCAGCTCGTCGGCCTGAACGAGGCGCTGCGCCCCGGCCAGAACGCCTTCGTGACCTTCGACTTCGGCAACGGCAACACGGTCACCGGCCCCGCGCCGGTCGCCGTGCCGCTCACCCCGGTGGCGCCCCCGTCGGCGATCATCGAGCGTGAGGGCGGCTACGAGGGACAGGAAGAGGGCGGCGAGGGCGGCCACTGACCCGCCCGTACGCGACTGCCGACACCGCCGGCGTGGTGACCACCACGCCGGCGGTGTTTCGTCGTACCAGGGGACTAACGTCCCGGTGTGACCACCTCCCGATCGACCACCCCACGCGCCGGCGGCGCCGGCGGGCGCGGTCGCGCGGCCGCCTCCGCCCGCGAGCCCCGTCCCGCCTACGAGTGCGACGCCTGCGGTCACCAGCCGCCGAAGTGGGTCGGGCGCTGCCCGGAGTGCGGCGAGTGGGGCTCGGTGGTCGAGTCCACGGTCACCGGCCCGACGGTCTCCGGCCGGGTGGTCAGCTCCCGGATGCCGGCCGAGCCGGCCCGGCCCATCGCCACCATCAGCGCCGCGCCCGCCCGGGCCCGGCCGACCGGGGTCAGCGAGCTCGACCGGGTGCTCGGCGGCGGCCTGGTCCCCGGCGCGGTGGTGCTGCTCGCCGGCGAGCCGGGGGTCGGCAAGTCCACCCTGCTGCTCGACGTGGCCCAGCAGTGGGCCGCCGGGGCGGGCAGCCCCTCGCTGGTGGTCAGCGGTGAGGAGTCGGTCAGCCAGGTCCGGCTGCGCGCCGAGCGGATGGGCGCCCTGCACGACCAGCTCTACCTCGCCGCCGAGAGCGACCTCGCCGCGGTGCTCGGCCACCTCGACGCGGTCAAGCCGGGGCTGCTCGTGCTCGACTCGGTGCAGACCATCTCCACCACCGGCACCGAGGGGGTGCAGGGCGGGGTGACGCAGGTCCGGGCGGTCACCGCCGCCCTGGTCTCGGTGGCCAAGGAGCGCGGCATCGCCACCGTGCTGGTCGGTCACGTCACCAAGGACGGCCAGGTCGCCGGCCCCCGGGTGCTGGAGCACCTGGTCGACGTGGTGCTGCACTTCGAGGGCGACAAGCACTCCTCGCTGCGCATGGTGCGCGGCGTCAAGAACCGGTTCGGCGCCGCCGACGAGGTGGGCTGCTTCGAGATGCACGAGGGCGGCATCAGCAGCCTGGCCGATCCGTCCGGGCTCTTCCTGACCCGCTACTCCGAGCCGGTCCCGGGCACCTGCGTGACGGTGGCGATGGAGGGGCGCCGGGCCCTGGTCACCGAGGTGCAGGCGCTGATCGGCGCGACGGTGGCGGGCTCGCCGAGGCGTACGGTCTCGGGGTTGGACTCGGCCCGGCTGGCGATGGTGCTGGCCGTGCTCCAGCGGCGCACCGAGCGACTGACCCTGCACGACCGGGAGGTCTTCGCGGCCACCGTCGGCGGCATCCGGGTGGTGGAGCCCGCGGCCGACCTGGCCGTCGCCCTCGCCGTCGCCTCCGGCGGGCTCAACCTGGCCATCGCGCCACACCTGGTGGCGATCGGCGAGGTCGGCCTGACCGGCGAGGTACGCCGGGTCGGCGCGGTGCCACGGCGGCTGGCCGAGGCGGCCCGGCTGGGGTTCCGGTTCGCCCTGGTGCCCCCCGGCTGCGGGCCCGAGAGCACCGGGGTGACCCCGGAGCACATGCGCGTGACCGAGGTCACGGACGTGCGGTCGGCGCTGCAGGCGGTCGCCCGCGCGTCCGCGGAGTGACCGAAGGTGCCGGATCCGCGGGACCGGCGGGGCGATACCGGACACCCCGGGCGGGCTTCCCGCTCCGTTCGACGGAGGGCATCGTGACACATCACAGTAACCACGACAGCACCCACCGCAGGGCAGTCCGTAGACTGTGCCCGTGCCGATCGACCGCGACACCACCAAGCCTGCCGGCGCGACGCCCCACGCCCGCACCGCTGCCGTGGGCTCGCCCGCCCGTCCGATCAGCGTCAACGTGACCGGGGCCTCCGGCAGCGCCGGCGACCCGCTGCGGGCCAACCTGGCCCTGATGGCACCGGGCACCGCCCTGCGTGACGGCCTGGAGCGGATCCTGCGCGGCCGGACGGGCGCGCTGATCGTCCTCGGCTACGACAAGGTGGTCGAGGGGCTCTGCACCGGCGGGTTCCCGCTCGACGTGGAGTTCTCCGCCACCCGGGTCCGCGAGCTGTGCAAGATGGACGGCGCGGTGGTGCTCTCCAGCGACGGCACCCGGATCGTCCGCGCGGCCGTGCACCTGATGCCCGACCCGAGCATCCCGACCGAGGAGTCCGGCACCCGGCACCGCACCGCCGAGCGGGTCGCCCGGCAGACCGGCTACCCGGTCATTTCGGTCAGCCAGTCGATGCGGATCATCAGCCTCTACGTCAACGGCCAGCGACACGTGCTGGACGACTCGGCGGCGATCCTGTCCCGGGCCAACCAGGCGCTGGCGACCCTGGAGCGCTACAAGCTCCGCCTGGACGAGGTCTCCGGCACCCTCTCCGCCCTGGAGATCGAGGATCTGGTCACCGTGCGGGACGCGGTCGCGGTCGTGCAGCGGCTGGAGATGGTCCGCCGGATCGCCGACGAGATCGCCGGCTACGTGGTCGAGCTCGGCACCGACGGCCGGCTGCTGGCCCTCCAGCTCGACGAGCTGATGGCCGGCGTCGACGCCGACCGCACCCTGGTCATCCGGGACTACCTCCCGGTCGGCCGGAAGTCCCGCACCCTCGACGAGGCGCTGGTCGAGCTGGACCTGCTCGGCGCCACCGAGCTGATCGACCTGGTCGCCGTCGCCAAGGCGATCGGCTACCCGGCGGCCTCCGACGCCCTGGACGCGGCGGTCAGCCCGCGTGGCTTCCGGCTGCTGGCCAAGGTGCCCCGACTGCCGGTGGCGGTGGTCGACCGGCTGGTCGTGCACTTCGGCAGCCTCCAGCGGCTGCTCGGCGCCACGGTGGAGGACCTCCAGACCGTCGAAGGGGTCGGCGACGCCCGCGCCCGGGGCGTGCGGGAGGGGCTCTCCCGGCTGGCGGAGGCGTCCATCCTGGAACGCTACGTCTGACCCGGCCGCCCGCGGGCTCGGGGCGCGTCCGGCCCGTCGTCCCTGTGCACGTCCGACCCGTCGTCCCCTCGGCACGTCGTCCCGGGCACGCCCGTCGACCTTCCGCACGTCCGGCCTCCGGGCGTTCCGTCGCCGGCCACCCGCGCGGTCGCTCAGCCGGTGATGGTGAGCTTCACCGGTTCGCTGAGCTTGGTGCCGACCCGGGCGAAGACCTGGTAGGTCCCCGCCGGCGGGTTGGGGCCGTCCGCGAGCCCGTTCCTGCACCGGCTGGTGTCCCGCCCGTTCCAGCCCACCTGGTAGGCGCGCTCAAAGTTGGGCGTGAAGGACTGCACGTCGGAGCCCTTGCCCGTGCCGCAGGTGTCGGACGACCAGACCTTCTCGGCCCCGGACTTGATGAACAACTCCTGCACGCCCGCGCCGACGTCGCGGCTGCACGTCCGCTCCGACCGGTTCTTGATCTTCAGCTGGAGATCCACCACGGCGCCCCGGACCACCGAGGCGGGCAGCGCCACCGGAGTCACCGTGATCTCGGTGTCCGTGCAGGTGCCGTCGTCGACGGCCGGTACGACGGGAGCCGCCGGCGGCGTGTCGGCAGTGGTCGGCTCGACCGACGAGCCGGCGGCGCCGGGGGCGCCCGGCGACGGCGCACCGGTCTGCGGGGCGAGCACGGACCCGGTGGGCACCGGTGTCGCACCCGAGGACGTCGCACCCGGTGTCGGCTGCGCGTCGCCGGTCGTACCGGGGTTCCGGTCCGAGCCGGAGCAGGAGTAGAGCAGGACAATCAGGAAGAGAAGCCCCGCTCCGAGTACGACGGCGCGACGCCGCCAGTAAATGGCGGGTGCCAGGGGGCCGACCGTCAGACGCATGATGCCCCCACCGTAGCGGCGCATCGCGCGGCAGTCCGCCGCGACGCGCCGAGCCATCGACAGCTCACCGCACCAACCCTCCACACTCGACGGTCACGCCCGCCGACGGTGTCCCCCCGGCGACGCACGGTGCACCCGCGGCGGGCGCTCGGTCAGAGATAAACCTTGCGCTGGTAGATGGCGTGCGCGCCGGCGACCCGGTCCAGGAAGAGCAGCCCCGCGCAGTGGTCGATCTCGTGCTGCAGGGCCCGCGCCTCGAACCCGTCGGTGACCAGCCGGACGGACCTGCCGGTGCCGGGCAGCGCCCCCTCCACCACCAGCCGGCTGGCCCGCTTCACGTCGCCGGTCAGGTCGGGCACCGACATGCACCCCTCCCGGCCCGCCTTCCACCGGCTCGCCTCCACCACCCGGGCGTTGCAGAGCACGAAGGCGCCGTGCACGGTGACCGCCTTCGGATGGCCGGTGACGTCCACCGCGAAGACCTGCGCGCCCACGCCGACCTGGGGGGCGGCCAGGCCCACGCAGCCCGGCGACACCCGCATGGTGGCGATCAGGTCGGCCGCCAGGCGTACGGTCTCCTCGGACGTCGGGTCCACCTCACCGCCGGCCCGGCTGAGCACCGGATTCGGGGCGGACACCACCGGCCGCAGCTCCCCGGGCACGCCCAGCGACTCCGGAGCCCAGCCACCGAGGCCGGCGTACGCCTCGGTGGCTGGGAGCGCGTCGCCGGTCACAGCAGGTCCGGGTCGGCCGGCCGGAGGGACACCTCGACACCCAGGTCGGCGGCGGTCGCCGCCAGCCGCCCGGACAGCTCGTCGGCCGTGCCGCGCGGCAGGTCCACCTCCGCGACCACCACGTAGAGCGAACCGGCCAGCCGGGTACTCAGGTCGGTGACGTTGCCGCCCGCGTCGGCGAGCACCCGGGTCATCGCCGCGACGATGCCCATCCGATCCGCGCCGTGCACCGCCATCACGTACGGCTCGCCGGCACGAGCCGTCTCACCGTCGGGGGTGACCGCGCGTACGGTGGCCAGCAGTTGGCCGTCGGCGGCGAGCGGCGCCAGCGCGGCCTCGACGTCGGCGGCGGCCGGGCCCACACAGATCAGGGTCATCGCGAAGTGCCCCCGCAGCCGGGTCATCGTGCTGTCGGTGAGGTTCGCGCCGAGCCGGGCGAGCACCTCGGCGACGTCGGCCACGATGCCCGGCCGGTCCCGGCCGATGACGGTGATCGCGAGCTCGTTCATCCGGGCATTCTGCCCGATCCGTCCGCCAGCGCCGCAGCGCCCCGCCCGGGTCGCCCAGCCAGCGGGACGGTCGGCGGTGCCGGTCGCGGCGCGGACGCCCGCGCCGCGTCGCCGTCGCGCCGCGTGACATCATCGGCGACGCGATGTCTGAGCCCACTTTCGCCACCCTGGTCAGCCGGTGGTACGAGGAGAACGCCCGCGACCTGCCGTGGCGCAAGCCCGATGTGGGCGCGTGGGCGATCCTGGTCAGCGAGGTCATGCTCCAGCAGACCCCGGTGGTACGGGTGCTGCCCGCCTGGGAGGCGTGGCTGGCCCGCTGGCCGGATCCGGCCGCGCTGGCGGCGGACAGCCCGGCCGAGGCCATCCGGATGTGGGGGCGGCTCGGCTACCCCCGACGGGCGGTACGGCTGCGCGACTGCGCGGTGGCGATCGTGGAGCGGCACGGCGGCCAGGTTCCGGACCGGCTGGACCACCTGCTGGCCCTGCCGGGCGTCGGGACGTACACCGCCCGGGCGGTGGCCGCGTTCGCGTACGGGCAGCGGCACCCCGTGGTGGACACCAACGTGCGCCGGGTGGTCTGCCGGGCGGTGGCCGGCGAACCCGACGCGGGCCCGGCGACGCGACCGGCCGACCTGGTGGCCACCGAGGAACTGCTCCCCGTCGAGCCGGCCGCCGCCGCGCTGGCCAGTGCGGCCTTCATGGAACTCGGTGCGATCGTCTGCACGGCCCGGTCGCCGCGCTGCGGAGCGTGCCCGGTGGAGGCGGTCTGCGCCTGGCGGGCGTCCGGGCAGGCGGCGCCGGCCGGCCCGACCCGCCGCCCCCAGCGCTACGCCGGCACCGACCGGCAGGTACGCGGTCTGCTGCTCGGCGTGCTCCGGGAGGCGACCGGCCCGGTCCCGCACCAGCGGCTCGACCAGGTGTGGACCGACGACGTCCAACGCTCCCGGGCACTGGCCGGGCTGGTGCAGGACGGCCTGGTGGAGCCGGTCGGCGAGTCGTCGTTCCGCCTCGTCGGCGACGGCCCACCGGTCCCGGTCCGCTGAGGCCACGCCGCACCGCTGGCGACCGGTATGCGCAAGGGCCGGCCCCCTGATGGGGGCCGGCCCTTGTGGTTTGTCGGGTTGGGTCAGGCGGAGTAGCCGCGGGTGGCGATCCAGTCGGCCATGGCCTCGGTGGTCATCCAGTAGGAGGCCTGGTCGGGGTTGGCCGAGTCGGCGATCTTGACGGTGTCGCCGTTGTCGCGGTAGCCCACGACGCTGAGGTAGTGCCCGCCCTCGAAGGAGTGGGTACCACCGTCGGTGTCGGTGGCCGTGCCGGCGATGTTCGCGACCACGGCGCGGCCGGAGTCGACTGCCTTCACGACGTCCTCGCGCAGCTTGTCGGTCTGGGCGTCATCGGCGCGCGGGGCGCTGATCTCGATGGTGCGGTAGGTGCCCTCACGGGTCTGCTTGTTCAACGCCCGGGTGATGTCGACCGCGGAGTCGGTGCCGGCTTCGGTGGTGCCCATCTGCCGGGCCAGGTCGTCCTGGCTGAGGTCCTTGTCCAGCGCGGTCAGCGCGTTGCGGGTCGCGGCGGGGCCACAGTAGAAGAAGTTCGGCTGGGCCTCGTAGCGGATGTTCAGCTCCCGCTCGCCGCCGGCCTTGCGGTCGGCGCTCACCGAGGTCGCCTTGACGGCGTTCGGGGCGGGGGCGGCCATGGCGGTCGCGGGGCCGGCGAGCGCACCACCGACGAACGCGGCACCAACAGCGGTCAGAGCGGCCTTACGGATCAGAGCAGTCATGATGGCAGCGCCTTTCCGTTCGGGGGATACAGCACCCACACCGGGGGGACGGGGTGCTGGCAGGAAGATCAACAGGAAGCCGGGCGGGGACGCCCACGGCAACTCCCGGGGGGATGCAACCAGGCCGGCCCGCCGATCATTCCAGCGGCCACGACCTGCGATCCGGGGGATGCAACCGGGCCGGCCGATCATTCCGACGGCCACGACCCGGTGGTCCGGGGGATGTAACCAGGCCGGCCCGCCGATCATTCCGACGGCTACGGCCTGCGGTCCGAGGGATGTAACGACTGTGGGTGGGCTGGCATTCCGACCGGCTCAGCCAGCCGGGCCCATCCACCGGCCCGGAGCGACCCCCGCTCGGGGCCACGCCTACGACGGTTACAACGACCGAGGTCGACGGCCCATGCCCGCCGGGGCGGTGGCCCCGACCACCACAGACGGACACAGACCGGACAGGCGCGCCTTCCGACGCATGACGGACGTGCGGCACTCCGCAAACCGGTCTCACCCCCCGCGACTCGGACACCGCCGACAGATCCCGCAACCTAGACCCAGACGGGCCGCCGGACACCCGACAGGGCGCAACGCGCCGCGACCCGCCCAAGAGCAGGCGGCACGCCCCTGCGCGCGCCCGACCCCGCCCATCAGAAGGTGTCACGGCCCTACGCGGCCCGACCGCGAGTAACAGGACCCGGCAGGCCCTGCGCGCGCCCGACCCCGTCCAGGAGAAGGTGGCACGGCCCTGGGCGTACGGAAAAGGCGGCGGCCCGGTGACTGGTGCCACCGGGCCGCCGCCCTTCGTGCCGTGCTGGTGCCTTACTCGTCCGCGCCCGCGGCGGCGGTGCCGCCGAGGTCGGCCGGAACGGCGTCCGGCACGACGGCCGGTCGATCCGCACCCCGGAAGACGAGCTTGGACTTGTCGACGTTGTTCGGGTCGCCCTCGCAGTCCACCACCACGATCTGACCCGGGGTCAGCTCGTTGAAGAGAATCCGCTCGGAGAGGTTGTCCTCGATGTCGCGCTGGATCGTGCGACGCAGCGGACGCGCGCCCAGCACCGGGTCGAAGCCCTTGACCGCCAGGTACTTCTTGGCGTTGTCGGTGAGCTCCAGGCCCATGTCCTTGTTGCGCAGCTGGCCCTCGATCCGCTGGATCATGATGTCCACGATCGAGAGGATCTCGTTCTGGCGCAGCTGGTGGAAGACGATGGTGTCGTCGATCCGGTTGAGGAACTCAGGCCGGAAGTGCTGCTTGAGCTCGTCGTTGACCTTCTGCTTCATCCGGTCGTAGGTGGACTCGGAGTCCTCCGACTGCTGGAAGCCCAGCGACACCGCCTTGGCCACGTCCCTGGTGCCCAGGTTGGTGGTCAGGATGATGACCGTGTTCTTGAAGTCCACGATCCGGCCCTGACCGTCGGTGAGCCGACCGTCCTCCAGGATCTGGAGCAGCGTGTTGAACACGTCCGGGTGGGCCTTCTCGATCTCGTCGAAGAGGACCACCGAGAACGGCCGACGCCGCACCTTCTCGGTCAGCTGCCCGCCCTCGTCGTAGCCGACGTAGCCGGGAGGGGCACCAACCAGCCGGGAGACCGTGTAGCGGTCGTGGAACTCGGACATGTCCAGCTGGATGAGGGCGTCCTCGCTGCCGAACAGGAACTCGGCGAGCGCCTTGGAGAGCTCGGTCTTACCCACGCCGGACGGGCCGGCGAAGATGAACGAGCCGGACGGACGCTTCGGGTCCTTCAGGCCGGCCCGGGTACGCCGGATCGCCTTCGAGACCGCCTTGACCGCGTCCTCCTGGCCGATGACGCGCTTGTGCAGCTCGTCCTCCATGCGCAGCAGGCGCGAGGTCTCCTCCTCGGTCAGCTTGTAGACCGGGATGCCGGTCCAGTTGCCGAGCACCTCGGCGATCTGCTCGTCGTCGACCTCGCTGACGACGTCCAGGTCACCGGCCTTCCACTCCTTCTCCCGCTGCGCCTTCTGGCCGAGGAGCTGCTTCTCCTTGTCGCGCAGCTGGGCGGCGCGCTCGAAGTCCTGCGCGTCGATCGCGGACTCCTTGTCGCGGCGCACCTGGGCGATGCGCTCGTCGAAGTCGCGCAGGTCTGGCGGCGCGGTCATCCGACGGATCCGCATCCGGGCACCGGCCTCGTCGATCAGGTCGATCGCCTTGTCCGGCAGGAAGCGGTCGGAGATGTACCGGTCGGCCAGCGTCGCGGCGGCGACGAGAGCGGCGTCGGTGATCGAGACCCGGTGGTGCGCCTCGTAGCGGTCGCGCAGGCCCTTGAGGATCTCGATGGTGTGGGCCAGCGACGGCTCACCCACCTGGATCGGCTGGAAGCGGCGCTCGAGAGCGGCGTCCTTCTCCAGGTGCTTGCGGTACTCGTCGAGGGTGGTTGCGCCGATGGTCTGCAGCTCGCCACGGGCCAGCATCGGCTTGAGGATGCTCGCCGCGTCGATCGCGCCCTCGGCGGCACCCGCACCCACCAGGGTGTGGATCTCGTCGATGAACAGGATGATGTCGCCGCGGGTGCGGATCTCCTTGAGCACCTTCTTGAGGCGCTCCTCGAAGTCACCGCGGTAGCGGGAACCGGCGACCAGGGCGCCGAGGTCGAGGGTGTAGAGCTGCTTGTCCTTCAGCGTCTCGGGCACCTCGCCCTTGATGATCTTCTGGGACAGCCCCTCCACCACGGCGGTCTTGCCGACGCCGGGCTCACCGATCAGAACCGGGTTGTTCTTGGTACGGCGGGAGAGCACCTGCATGACCCGCTCGATTTCCTTCTCGCGCCCGATGACCGGGTCGAGCTTGCCCTCGCGGGCGGCCTGGGTCAGGTTGCGGCCGAACTGGTCCAGCACGAGGCTGGTGGACGGCGCGGCCTCGCCCGGCGCGGCGCCCGCCGCGGCCGGCTCCTTGCCCTGGTAGCCGGAGAGGAGCTGGATCACCTGCTGGCGGACCCGGTTGAGGTCGGCGCCGAGCTTGACCAGCACCTGGGCGGCGACGCCCTCACCCTCACGGATCAGACCGAGCAGGATGTGCTCCGTGCCGATGTAGTTGTGGCCGAGCTGCAGCGCCTCACGCAGCGACAGCTCCAGCACCTTCTTGGCCCGCGGCGTGAACGGGATGTGCCCGCTCGGCGCCTGCTGACCCTGGCCGATGATCTCCTCGACCTGCTGCCGCACACCCTCCAGGGAGATGCCGAGGCTCTCCAGAGCCTTGGCGGCGACGCCCTCACCCTCGTGGATCAGGCCCAGCAGGATGTGCTCCGTACCGATGTAGTTGTGGTTGAGCATCCGGGCCTCTTCTTGGGCCAGGACGACAACCCGTCGCGCTCGGTCGGTGAACCGCTCGAACATGCCCTCGTGCTCCTCACGTGCCGTGCGCACTCGATCTTGATGGTCAAGAAGTCGTGGCGGGGCCGGTGCGCGGACGTCCGGGACGGGCGTCCGTGCCTCCTTACTCTATCGCCGCGGACCGACTCCGCTGAGGTCGTGTGTCCCCGTGGGAAGCCGTGTACGCGTCGTTTTGCACAACCGTCCGCGCTCAGGAGGTGTTCCGGTACCCCCGCCTGTACGCGCAGAGCGAAATCCGACCGCCTCCCGAGCGCCCTCCGGGGGCCCGCAACGGGGCCGGGACGGGGCCGGGACGGGGCCGGGACGGGGCCGGGACGGGGCCGGGACGGCCGGGATCCGGACCGCCCGGGGAGTCGTCCACAGGTTGTGGACAGAATCTCCACCGCCTGTGGACAACGCCCGCCGACCCGGAATTCTTCCGGCTCGGACGCGGCCCCGGGCGGATATGCGGCGACGCCGGCCCGGAGTCGTGCTCCGGCCCGGCGTCGGTGTCGCCCGTCTGGCGTCGGTGTCAGTGACCGGCCTTCGAGTGGTACTCCTCGACGATCTCCTGCGGGATCCGGCCCCGGTCGGAGATGTCCTTGCCGGCCTTCTTGGCCCAGGCCCGGATCGCCTTGTTCTGCTCCCGGTCGGCGGTGGCACCACCCCGACCGCGGGCGGCCCGGCCGCCGACGACCACGCCGCCCCGACCCACCTTGCTGCCGTGGGCGACGTACGGAGCGAATACCTCGCGCAATTTCTCGGCGTTCGAGCTCGACAGGTCGATCTCGTACTGAACGCCGTCGAGCGCGAACTTGACGGTCTCGTCAGCGTCCCCGCCGTCCAGGTCATCGACCAGCTTATGAATGATCTGCTTGGCCACGTCCCACATTCCTTTCGAGCAGGGTGCTCCTGCAAACTGAGAGCACAATAACCCGCGCGACGCTCGCCGCGTCAATGGGATGGGTGACGAGCGGTGGCGGCTACTCGGGCCGGACCAGGGGGAAGAGGATGGTTTCCCGAATTCCGAGGCCGGTCAGGGCCATCAAGAGCCGGTCGATTCCCATTCCCATACCCCCGGCGGGTGGCATTCCGTACTCCATCGCCCGGAGAAAGTCCTCGTCGAGGCGCATGGCCTCGTCGTCGCCGCGGGCGGCGAGCTGCGCCTGGGCCATCAGCCGCTCCCGCTGCACCACCGGGTCCACCAGCTCCGAGTACGCGGTCCCCAGCTCGAAGCCGAGCACGTAGAGGTCCCACTTCTCGGCCAGCCCGGGCTCGCTGCGGTGCGCCCTGGTCAGGGGGCTGGTCTCCTCCGGGTAGTCACGGACGAAGGTGGGCGCCTGCAGACCGGGGACGACCAGTTCCTCGAACAGTTCCTCGGCCAGCTTGCCCGACCCCCACTTCGGGTCGACGGACAATCCGACCTTGTCGGCGTACTCCACGAGGCGGGCGTGCTCGGTGCGTACCGTGACTTCCTCGCCGAGCGCCTCGGAAAGCACCCCGAAGAGGGTCACCGAACGCCACTCACCGCCCAGATCGAACTCCTGGCCGTCGGCGTGGGTCACCACCGTCGAGCCGCTGACCGCGATCGCGGCCTGCTGCACCAGATTGCGGGTCAGCTCGGCCATCGTGTCGTAGTCGCCGTACGCCTGGTAAGCCTCGAGCATCGCGAACTCCGGGGAGTGCGACGAGTCGATGCCCTCATTACGGAAGTTGCGGTTGATCTCGAAGACCCGGTCCACGCCACCTACCACGGCCCGCTTGAGAAACAGTTCCGGCGCGATTCGCAGATACAGGTCGGTGCTCAACGCATTGCTGTGGGTCACGAATGGCCGGGCCGCCGCGCCACCGTGCAGCAACTGCAGCATCGGGGTCTCCACCTCGATGAAGTCCCGCTCGTGCAGCGAATCCCGCAGGCTCCGGACGGTCGCGGCGCGGGTACGCACCATCTGGCGCGCCTGCGGCCGCACGATCAGGTCGACGTAGCGCTGCCGGACCCGGGCCTCCTCGCTCAGCGGCTTGTGCGCCACCGGCAGCGGGCGCAGCGCCTTGGCGGTGACCGCCCACTCCTCGGCCAGCACGGAGAGCTCGCCGCGGCGGCTGGTGATCACCTCGCCGGTCACCCCGACGTGGTCGCCGAGGTCGACCAGGCGCTTCCAGTCCTCCAGCCGCTCGGCGCCGACCCGGTCCAGGGAGAGCATCGCCTGCAACTCGGTGCCGTCACCGTCGCGCAGGGTGGCGAAGCAGAGCTTGCCGGTGTTCCGGACGAAGATCACCCGTCCGGTGACCGACGTCCGGTCGCCGGTGGCGGTGTCGGTGGGCAGCTCGGCGTAGCGCTCGCGGATCTCGGCCAGCGTGCTGGTCCGGTGGAATCCGACCGGGTACGGCTCGACGCCCTCGGCGAGCATCCGGTCCCGCTTCTCCCGGCGGACCTTCATCTGCTCGGGAAGGTCGTCGGCGGGGTCCACTGGCACGGGGGTCTGCTCGGTCACGGCACGCTTCCTCAAAGAAGGAGATATCGGCGGGGTCAGCCCCCGAGCGTACTCAAGGGCCCACGTGTCGTTCACCGGATAACCTGCCCGCCATGACCGACCCCACTCACGCCCTCTCCTTCGGGGCCGCGGCGGCCGACTACGACCGGTTCCGACCCCGCTATCCGGTACCGGCGGTCCGCTGGGCGCTGGACGGGGTGGAGACCGCCGCCCGCGTCGTCGACCTGGGCGCCGGCACCGGCATCCTCACCCGCGCGGTGCTCGCCCTCGGCCACGAGGTGCTGCCGGTGGAGCCCGACCCCGGGATGCGGGCGCAGTTGGACGCCGCCACCCCGGGCGTCACGGCCCTGGCCGGCAGCGCCGAGTCGCTGCCGCTGCCGGACGGCGCGGCCGACGCGGTGCTCGTGGGGCAGGCGTACCACTGGTTCGACAAGGAGCGCGCGCACGCCGAAATCGCCCGGGTGCTCCGCCCGGGCGGGACGTTCGCCCCCATCTGGAACACCCGGGACGAGAGCGTCGGATGGGTGGCCCGGCTGAGCCGGATCGCCGACCTGCGGGACACCGCCGGCAACCTGGTCGAGAAGACCACCGACTTCGGGCCGGCCTTCGGCCCGGTGGAGCTGGCCGAGTTCGCGCACCGGACCACGCTCTCACCCGAGGAGGTGATCGGGATGCTGCACACCCGCTCGTACTGGCTCACCGCGGGGCCGGCCGAGCGGGAGCGGGTCGACCGGGAACTGCGGGAGCTGTTCGCCACCCACCCGGACCTGGCCGGGCGGGAGACCGTCGAGCTGCCGTACAAGACGCTGGTGTTCCGGGCCCGACGGCGCTGAACCACCGGGGTTTCACGGCCCGGCGGCGGAGGGATCGAGCCTGACCGCCCGGAGCCGGTCGGGCTGCCCGGAAACCACGCCGCGCCCGACTGCCAGCGCCCGGGGACCGACGCCGGGTCAGAGGTTGCGCTCGTAGACCATCCGCAGGCCGATCAGGGTGATCATCGGCTCGTGGTGGGTGATCGTGCGGCACTCGTTGATCACCAGGGAGGCCAGCCCGCCGGTGGCGATCACCGCCTTCACCTCGCCCAGCTCCTCGGTCATCCGCTCGACGATCCGGTCCACCTGCCCGGCGAAGCCGAAGTAGAGGCCCGACTGGAGACACTCGACGGTGTTCTTGCCGATCACCGAGCGGGGCTTGGTCGCCTCCACCTTCCGCAGCTGGGCCGCGCGGGCGGCGAGCGCGTCGAAGGAGATCTCGATGCCGGGGGCGAAGGCGCCGCCGAGGAACTCACCCCGGCCGCTGATCACGTCGAAGTTGGTGGTGGTGCCGAAGTCGACCACGATCGACGGCCCGCCGTAGAGGGTGTACGCCGCCAGGGTGTTCACCACCCGGTCGGCGCCGACCTCCTTGGGGTTGTCGATCGCCAGCTGCACACCGGTGCGCACCCCGGGCTCGACGATCACACTCGGCAGATCCGCGTAGTAGCGGGACAGCATGGTGCGCAGCGAGCGCAGCGCGGCCGGCACCGTGGAGCAGGCCGCCACCCCGGTGATCTCGACCGCGTCACCGGCGAGCAGGCCCCGGAACATCAGGCCGAGCTCGTCCGCCGTCGACCGCGCATCGGTCTTGATCCGCCAGGAGTGCACCAGCTTGTCGCCGTCGAAGGTCGCCAGCACGGTGTTGGTGTTTCCGATGTCGATGCAGAGCAGCACGCACGCAGCCTAGACAACGGCGGGTCGGCCGGGCGCGGCACGGCGTGGCGACCGACGCCCGACAGGGTGTGGCCTGCCGCGACCGGGGGTGGGATCGCCGTCGGCCGGAAGGACCGGGACGCGCGCCCACCTCTGCCGGCCGCGGCGGCGGGTCACCGCGTGCGCAGGTCCAGCGCGATGTCCAGGATCGGCGAGGAGTGGGTCAGCGCGCCCACCGAGAGGAAGTCCACGCCCGTCGCGCCGTACTCGGCGGCCACCGGCAGGGTCAGCCCACCGGTCGCCTCCAGCTCGGCCCGGTCCCCCACCGCCGCGACCACCTCGCGCAGCTGCGCCGGGGTCATGTTGTCCAGCAGCAGGAAGTCCGCGCCGGCCTCCACCGCCTCCACCGCCTCGGCGACCGTGTCCACCTCGACCTGCACCGGCACGTCCGGGAAGGTCTCCCGGACCCGGCGGAAGGCGGCCGTGATGCCACCGGCGGCGAGCTTGTGGTTGTCCTTGATCATCGCGACGTCGTGCAGCCCCATCCGCTTGTTGGTGCCCCCACCGGCGCGCACCGCGTACTTCTCCAGAACACGCAGGCCCGGGGTGGTCTTGCGGGTGTCGAGCACCATCGCCTTCGTGCCGGCCAGCGCGTCCGCCCAGGCGCGGGTGTGGGTGGCCACCCCGGACATCCGGCAGAGCAGGTTGAGCGCCGTGCGCTCGGCGGTCAGCAGCAGGCGGGTCGGGCCGGTCACCGTGGCCAGCACGTCGCCGCGCGCCACCCGCGCGCCGTCGCGGGCCACCACCGACACCTCGACCGTACGACCGGCACCGGTCACCTCGCCGACCAGCTCGAAGACGGCCGCCGCCACGGCCAGCCCGGCCACCACCCCGTCGGCGCGGGCCACCAGGTCGGCGGTGTCGGTCTGCCCGGCCGGGATGGTGGCGACGCTGGTGACGTCGAGGAAGTCGGGGCCCAGGTCCTCGGTGAGGGCGTCCTCGACGACCCGTCGTACCTGCGCCGGGTCCAGGCCGGCGTCCCGCAACGCCCGCTCCGTCGACTCCCTCATCGCGACTCCTCCCACGTCTGCGTCAACCGGCCCTGCGCCCCGACCGCCCCGAGCAGGTGGCCGTGCCACCGCTCGTCGGCCGTCGGGAAGTCCTCCCGCCAGTGGCAACCCCGGGTCTCCCGGCGGGCGTACGCGGCGGCGACCAGGGTCGACGCCACGGTGATCAGGTTCGTCGCCTCCCAGTCGGCCGTACGCGGCCGACCCCGGGCCTCGCCGAGCCCGGTCAACGTGCCGGCGGTCCCGGCGAGCGTCTCCGCCGAGCGGAGCACACCGGCACCCCGGGTCATCGCCCGTTGCAGGGGCGGCGTCACCTCGGCCGGAACCAACCAGCCCGCGCCGCCGACCCAGGCACCGGTGGGCGCCGGCCTGGCCTGCTCGGGCAGGCCGGTGGCGATCTCCTCGGCGATCCGTCGGGAGAAGACCAGCCCCTCCAGCAGGCTGTTGCTGGCGAGCCGGTTGGCGCCGTGCACGCCGGTGCAGGCGGCCTCGCCGCAGGCGTACAGGCCGGGGATGGTGGTGCGCCCGTGCAGGTCGGTGCGGACGCCGCCGGAGGCGTAGTGGGCGGCCGGCGCGACGGGGATCAGGTCGGTCGCCGGGTCGACCCCGATGGCCAGGCAGGAGGCGACGATGGTCGGGAAGCGTCCGGCCAGGAAGTCGCCGCCCAGGTGGCGGGCGTCGAGGAAGACGTGGTCCGCGCCGGTGTCCAGCAGCACCCGGTGGATGCCCTTGGCCACCACGTCGCGGGGCGCCAGCTCGGCCAGCTCATGCTGCCCGACCATGAAGCGCTTGCCGTCGGCGTCGACCAGGTGGGCGCCCTCGCCGCGCAGCGCCTCGGAGACCAGCGGCTGCTGGGCGTGCCCCGCGCCGGGCACCCGGGCGTGCTCGGGCACGATCAGCGCGGTCGGGTGGAACTGGACGAACTCGATGTCGGTGACCGCCGCGCCGGCGCGCATCGCCAGCGCCACGCCGTCACCCGTCGAGACCGCCGGATTGGTGGTGGCCGCGAAGACCTGCCCCATCCCGCCGGTGGCCAGCACGACCGCCCGGGCCAGGATGGCGCCCACGCCGTCCTCGCTGCCCTCGCCGAGCACGTGCAGGGTGATGCCGCAGGCCGGGCCGAGCCCGCCCGGACCGTCGCCGGGCGCGCGGAGCAGGTCCAGCACCAGGGCGTGCTCGACCAGCCGGATCCACGGGTCGCGGCGGACCGCGTCGTGCAGGGCGCGCTGCACCTCCGCGCCGGTGGCGTCGCCGCCGGCGTGCACGATCCGGTCCGCCCGGTGTCCGCCCTCCCGGGTGAGCATCAGCGAGCCGTCCGGGTTGCGGTCGAACTCGGCCCCGATCCGCATCAGCTCGCGCAGCCGGGTGGGGCCCTCCTCGACCAGGACCCGGACGGCCGCCGGGTCGCAGAGCCCGACCCCGGCGATCTCGGTGTCCGAGGCGTGCGCGGCCGGGGTGTCGTGCGGGTCCAGCACGGCGGCGATGCCGCCCTGCGCCCAGCGGGTGGAACCCTCGTCGATGTTGACCTTGGTGACCACCGTGACGTGCAGCCCCGCCTCGCGCAGGTGCAGCGCGGCGGTCAGCCCGGCCACCCCGGAGCCGACCACGATCACGTCGGTGGTCTCCACCCAGCCGGGCGCGGGAGCGGCCAGCAGCGGGGGCAGGGCCGGCAGGTCGACGGTCGGAAGGTCCATGCCCCCAGTCAACCCGAAGGTCCCTCGCTCAGGGCGGCGGGGGCGGGACGAGTGGTTTCGGCTACCGCGTCCGGACGGGCAGCGCGGCGGGCCCGGCACCCCTCAGCGAGCCGGTCACCGCACGGTCGTCGAGCCACAGGTAGCAGCGCACCCCCCGGTCACCGACCCGCCACCGCCCCGCGCCGGGCGGCCGGACCACCACCCCGCTGCGGAAGCGCAGGTTCGCGTCGTCGGGTACGCCGACGTAGCGGCCGAGCACCGAACGGCAGCCGGCGTAGAGCGGGGCCCAGTCGGCGGCCCGGGTGGGGTACGGGCGGTCGGGCGCCCGCCACACCCCGACGAACTCCGCGTCGTGGCGGGTGACGCAGTCCACCGGAAGCAGCGTCTGCACGGCTCCGGCGCCCCGGCCGGAGCGGGTCTGTTGGCAGCCCAGCCGCAGCGGCGACGGCGCCTTGAGCGCGTCGGCGAGGCTGCCGGCACGGGTGACCACCGTGGCGGCGGCCTCGACGGTGCTCACCTCGGTCAGGTCGCAGCGGTACCAGCGGGAGCCGGCCGCCCAGCCGGGCCCGGACGGCAGCGCCACCGCCAGCCGGAGCCGGCCGGCCCGCCAGTCGTCCCCGACGTGACCGGTGGCCCGGGTGTCGCAGTCGGCGAACGCGCCACGCAGCTCCGCCGAGCCGCCCGGCGGCGGAGTGGCCCGCTCGGCCGGGAAGGCGCCCACGTGCACGCTCTCCACCCGGTGCGGCACCGCGCAGTCCACCGGCTGGTACGCGGCCAACGTCACCACGTCGGCGAAGTCGGCGATCTGACAGACCCCGGCGGCCGGGGCGAACGGGCCCGGCGCCGGCAGGGCGGCCCAGTCGTCCACCAGGTCGCCGTCGGTCGCGGCGGTGCCGGCACAGCCGACCAGCAGCGCTCCCGTGGCCACAGCCGCGATCAGAGCTCTCCACGCACGGCGCATGACGCGGCCTCCCCAGCCAGCGACCGTCCTCACGACGGCGTGATCAGGGTAACCAACAATGACCTTCCGGTGACAGACCGAAAGTGCGTACGCCCGCGACCGCGCGGACGACCGGGGCGGGCCGGCCCGGGTGCGGTGCGAGATCGCCGAGGACCGGCGGGGACGGATCAGGCGGAGGCGGCGGCCAGGGGGTTGGGGACCGGGTCGCCGGCGGTGCCCGGGGCGGCGGTGGCGGGGTCGGCCGTCAGGTCCACCACCCGGTTGTCGGCGTCGACGTGCACCACTCGGGGGCGGTACGCGCGGGCCTCGGCGTCGTCCATCTGCCCGTACGAGATCAGGATGACCAGGTCACCGGGGTGCACCAGGTGGGCGGCGGCGCCGTTGATGCCGATCACGCCGCTGCCCCGCTCGCCCGGGATCACGTACGTCTCCAGCCGCGCCCCGTTGGTGATGTCCACGATCGCCACCTGCTCGCCGGGGAGCAGGTCGGCGGCGTCGAGCAGATCCTGGTCCACGGTCACCGAGCCGACATAGTGCAGGTCGGCCTGGGTCACCGTGGCCCGGTGGATCTTCGACTTCAGCATGGTCCGGAACATCGTGCGCCTCTCAGCAGGTGGTGGGGTTCAGGGGGTCGGCGCGAGCCGGATCGCCGTGTTGTCGATCAGCCGGGTGGTGCCGACCCAGGCGGCGATCAGCAGCCGCGCCGGGCCGGAGACCGGGCCGGGCTCCAGGTCCGGGTCGGTGAGCACCAGGTAGTCGAGGCGCGCGCCGGGCGTACCGGCGCCGAAGGCGGCGTGCGCGGCGGC
>NZ_JAMOKF010000614.1 GCF_023656545.1 Micromonospora phytophila
CGAGCTGCGTCGGGCCCGGGCCCGGCTGGCCGAGGCCGAGGCGGCGGCCGGGGTGGCCCGGGCCAGCGCCAAGGAGGCCCGCTCGGTCGACGACGCGCGGCTCTGGCTGCTGTTGGAGACCATCGGGCAGGCGGCCGTCGGGCTGCGCCGGGAGCTGGCGCTCGAGCCGGTCGAGAAGATGCCCGCCGACTTCGTCGCCGACGCCTTCGCCGACCAGTCCGCCACCACCGCGGCCGGCACCGCCGCCCGCGCCCGGGACACCGACGACCCGGCCCGGCTGGACCAGCTGCTCGCGCTGCCCCGCGCGCACCTGGTCGTGGACGGCTACAACGTCACCAAGCGCGGCTTCGGCGAGATGTCCTTGGAGCAGCAGCGCAAGCGGCTGATCAGCGGTCTCGGCGGAATCGCCGCGCAGACCGGCGACGAGGTCACCGTCGTCTTCGACGGCGCGGAGCGGATGCACGGGCTGCCGCCGAGCCCGCGCGGGGTGCGGGTGCTCTTCTCCCGCAAGGGGGAGACCGCGGACGAGCTGATCCGGCGCCTGGTCCGCGCCGAGCCGTCGGGACGGCCGGTGGTGGTGGTCTCCTCCGACCGCGAGGTCGCCGACGGGGTACGCCGCCACGGCGCCTACCCACTCGGCGCCGACTCCCTGCTGCGCCGCCTCTCCCGCTCCTGACCCGCACGGCGTGCCCCCACGCCCCGGCACCGTCGATCATGCAGTTGTGGTGGCTCCCAAAAGGGATGCGTTGTCACCATCCGCCCACCACGACTCCATGATCGACGGTGCTGGAGCGGGGTGTGGTGGGTGGGGTGATCGGGTTCGGGGGAGTCCGGGGTGGATGTCCGGGTTCTGTCGTACCCCTCACCTAGCGTCGATGTGACCGACGGTGGCCGGGTGGCGACGAGAGCGTCCCGCCCGCCGCAGCGCATCAGGAGGCGAGATGCTCATCGACTGCGACGGGTGCGGGATCCGGGGCGACGGCTGCTCCGGCTGCCTGGTGACCGCCCTGTTCGACGAGGCGTCCCCGGCGGCCGGCCTCGACGGCGCCGAGGCCCGGGCGATCGAGGTGTTCGCCCGGGCGGGGTTCGAGGTGGAGGTGCTGCCCGCCCCCCGGCGCCCCGCCGGGGGATCCCGCACCGCCCGGCCCCGCCGGGTGGCCTAGCGGCAGGCCGCTGCCGGCGAGCCGTCGCGGGCGGGCACCGCGCCGGATGCGCGGC
>NZ_JAMOKF010000615.1 GCF_023656545.1 Micromonospora phytophila
CGTAGCCGTACGCGGCGAGGCTGCTCGGCCGCAGCCGGCCGACCCGCCCGGCGCGCCCGAACCGCTCCAGGTCGGCGGCGACGTCGCGGAGCACCCGCAGGCAGCCGTCGCTGTCGCCGTTGTGGTCCAGCGCGACCGCGTTGCGCAGCCGGATGCCCGGGGCGGCGAAGGTCTCCTCCGGGATCCCGGCGGTCAGCCCGAGCTGCCGGGCCCGCTCGATCGCGCCGAGGGCGTAGCCGTGGAAGCTCAGGTAGGAGTAGGCCATCGCCAGGTCGTGCCAGCCCCACGCGGTGTCCCGGTCCGGGTCCGCCACCGCGCCCAGCGCCCGGGCGGCCTTCACCAGGTGGGTGACGCAGCGGTCCAGCGCGCCCTGGTGGTGCGCGGCGAGCGCGGCCAGCGCGTTGAGGTGCCCGTGCAGGTAGGGCTCGGCCAGGTCCCGGACCGCGGTGGAGGCCTCCTCGATGGCCCGGGTGTATTCCGCCGTCCGACCGAGATTGATCAGGGCGGAGAGGCGCTGCACCAGGGCGTCGGCCCGCGCGTACGGGTCCTCGGTGGTGCGGATGACCCGGTCGAGGATCGTGTACGCCTCGGCGGAGCGGCTCGCCTCCTGCAACGTCCGTGACCTCGTCAGGGCGTCAACCTGGTCGGTGACCCGGTCGAGCCAACCCACCCGCGACCTCCCTGTCGGTGTGCGCCTGGGCGCACCCGCTCGTGATGCGTTGCGCGACGCTTCATGATTATGTCGTGACCTCCCTGCCGCAACACCCGTCCGAAGGGACAGAACGCGAGCGTCCCTCCCGGGCGGTGGCCCGGGCCGCCCGGATCCTCGCCGCCGCCGGCGTCGAGCCGGCGCGGGCGGAGGCGGAGCAGCTCGCCGCGTACGTGCTGGCGGTGCCCCGGGGGCGGCTGGCCCTGGCCGACGGGTTCACCGCCGCGCAGCGCGACCGGTTCGACGCGCTGGTCGCCCGGCGGGCCGAGCGGGAGCCGTTGCAGCACCTCACCGGCCTCGCCGGCTTCCGGCACCTGGAGCTGACGGTCGGACCGGGCGTCTTCGTGCCCCGGCCGGAGACGGAGCTGCTCGCCGGCTGGGGGATCGCGCGGGGCCGGGAGATGGCGGCCCCGCTGGTGGTCGACCTGTGCAGCGGCTCCGGCGCGATCGCCCTGTCGGTCGCGCAGGAGCTGCCGGCGGCCCGCGTGGTGGC
>NZ_JAMOKF010000616.1 GCF_023656545.1 Micromonospora phytophila
GCTGGGTGGCCGGCCAGCGGGCCGGGCAGCTCGCCACCCTCGCCGGGCGCGGGCTGGACGCCCTGGACGCCTACTTCACCGGCTACCTGCCCCAGCTCGTGCTCAGCGTCACCGTGCCGCTCGCCGTGCTGGCCCGGATCCTCTTCGCCGACTGGAGCTCGGCGCTGATCATCGCGCTCACCCTGCCACTGATCCCCGTCTTCGGCGCGCTGCTCGGCTGGCAGGCCCAGGCCGCGACCGAACGCCAGTGGCGCCGGCTCTCCCTGCTCGGCGGCCACTTCCTCGACATGGTGGCCGGGCTGCCCACGCTGCGCGCCTTCGGCCGGGCCCTGGCACAGACCGACGTCGTGCGCCGGATGGCCGACGGGCACCGGGTCGCCACCATGAAGACGCTGCGGATCGCCTTCCTCTCCGCCCTGGTGCTGGAGCTGGTGGCCACCCTGTCGGTGGCGCTGGTCGCGGTGCCGGTCGGCGTGCGGCTGCTCGGCGGCGGGCTGACCCTGCAGACCGCGCTGCTGGTGCTGCTGCTCACCCCGGAGGCGTACCTGCCGCTGCGCACGGCGGGCAGCCGCTTCCACGCCAGCATGGAGGGGCTGACCGCGCTGGACGAGGCGCTCACCCTCTCCGCCACCGCCCCCACCCCCGCCGCGGGCGGCACGCACGCGCCGGCACCCGACGGGCGCGGCGAGATCCGGTTCGAGGCGGTGACCGTCGAGTACGAGCGGACCACCGCGCTGCGGGACGTGACGCTGACCATCCGGCCGGGCGAGCGGATCGCGATCATCGGGCCGAGCGGCGCCGGCAAGAGCACCCTGCTGCACCTGCTGCTCGGCTTCGTCACCCCGACGGCCGGTCGGGTCACCGTCGACGGGGTCGACCTGGCCGGGGCCGACCCGGACGCCTGGCGCGCCCAGGTGGCCTGGGTGCCGCAGCGGGCGCACCTCTTCGCCGCCTCGCTGGCCGACAACATCCGGCTCGGCGCCCCCGACACCCCGGACGCCGCGCTCGCCGCCGCCGTCGCGGACGCCGCGCTGGACGACGTGGTCGCCGGGCTGCCCGACGGGCTGGCCACCGTGCTCGGCGAGCGTGGCCACGGCCTCTCCAGCGGGCAGCGGCAGCGGGTCGCGCTGGCCCGCGCGTTCCTCCGGGACGCCCCGGTGGTGCTGCTCGACGAGCCGACCGCCCGGCTGG
>NZ_JAMOKF010000617.1 GCF_023656545.1 Micromonospora phytophila
CAGGCAGCGGGCGTCTTCGGTGATCACCGCGTGCTGGTGACCGGGGAGCTTGTCCAGCCAACCGATCCCGGCCACCCCCATCGCCACCGCCGCGGTGGCGTACGCGTCGGCCAGCCCGAGGTCGGGGCCGACCACGGTGACCGACCGCAGCCCACGGGCCGGCACACCCCGGCGAGGGTCCAGCACGTGGTGGCCCCGCTCGTAGACGCCGGAGGTGGCCACGGCCAGGTCGGTGCCGGTCAGCACCAGGCAGGTCGACATCGCGTCCCACGGGTGCCGGATGCCGACCCGCCAGGGCTGCCCGGACGGGGAGAACCCGCGTACCCGCACGTCGCCGCCGGCGTTGAGGCAGTGGTTCACCGCCCCGGCGACGAGCAGCCGGTCCGAGGCGACCTGCGCCGCCCAGCCCTTGACGTAGCCGGACGGGTCGAGCCCCCCGGTGGCGTACGCGTCGAAGAAGCCGTCGGTGGCCCCCCACAGGTCGGCGCAGCGTTCCAGCACCGCCCGCAGGTCCGCGCCGGCCTCGGAGAGCAGCAACTCCCCCCGCGAGAAGCGGCACACCTCGCTGTCGGCCCGGTACGTGCTGAACCGGGCGTCCACCTCGCGCAGCCAGGAGAAGACGCCCTCGGCCAGTTCGTCCAGTTCGGCGGCGGGCAGGTCGTCGGCTAGGTCCAGGCTGATCGCCGTACCCATGATGTGCTCGACCCGGCGCAGACCGGGCCGGGTCGACGACGCCGGCACGTCAGGCCCGGTCGATGGCGGCCTGCAACGACTGCCGGTAGGAGTTGCTGGTGGCGGTCGCCCCGGAGACGGTGTCCAGGTCTGCGCTCTGCCGCTGCACCACCTGCCCCGACGTGCCGCTGTACCGGCCGTCGACGTCCTCGCTGCGCTGGTCGGACTGGGCGGTTTCCTCCGGCAGCTCCAGCGCCACCGCGTTGACGATCCGTGAGCCCGAGAGGGTGATCTGCACCTGGACGTTGCCGTACTCGTTCTCCACCACCGGCCCGGTCACGGTGCGGGTGGTCGAGGTCGGCGGCTTGGTGGTGGTGCGCGGCGCCGACGGCGCCTGCGTCGTCGCGCGGGGCCGGGTGGTCGGCGGCCGGGTGGCGGTGCGGCTGGGCCGGGGGGTCGCGGTGGCGGCACCGGTCGGCGACGGCTCCGCCCCGACCTG
>NZ_JAMOKF010000077.1 GCF_023656545.1 Micromonospora phytophila
CGCCACCTCCGCACCGACCGTCGCGCCGCAGGGGCCGCTGCCCGGCGGGACGCCGCTGCCCAACGGGACGCTCCCGCCGGCCGGCACGCTGCCCACCGGGCCCGCCGTCGGCGTCGGCAGCGGGCGACCGTCGGACGTGCTCGCCGGCTGGGCCGCGCAGGTCGGGCCGAAGGTCGGCATCTCGCCGGTGGCCATGCAGGCGTACGGCTACGCCGAGCTGGTACTCGCCCAGACCAACCGCAGCTGCGGCCTGAGCTGGACCACCCTCGCCGCCATCGGGTTCGTCGAATCCGGGCACGGGCAGGCCAACAACGCCCGGCTCGGCGTGAACGGCAAGGCGCTGCCCGAGATCATCGGTCTGCCGCTGGACGGGCAGGGCGGCCGGATGCGGATCCCGGACACCGACCGGGGCCTGCTGGACAAGGACACCACCCTCGACCGGGCCATCGGGCCGATGCAGTTCATCCCCACCACCTGGCAGGAGATCGGCGCCGACGCCGACAACGACGGCGTCAAGGACCCGCACGACCTCGACGACGCCGCCCTCGCCGCCGGCAACTACCTCTGCAAGGGCGGCCGGAACCTGACCATCGCGGCCGACTGGTGGAACGCGATTTTGTCGTACAACGACGTCCGCCGGTACGCCCAGGACGTCTTCGACACCGCCAACCGGTACGGACAGGCCAGCCGCACGTGAAGTGATCGTCCGCATACATTGGAGAACTGGACACTTCCCCCGAGCAGCGGTTGACGGCAAGCTAGACGGGTGATGGTGCGCGAGTGGGACCCCAGGAACGCGTCGTCCGCCGAGATCGCGTCGCTGCTGGACACGTTGAACGCGGTCCTGGCGGCTGATCTGCCGCAGGATCCGCCCTGGCGAAAGAATTCCCTGCGGGAATACCTCGCCGAGGTGATGCCCGGCGAACGGCGGATCTCCTGGGTCGCCCAGGCCGAGCCGGCCGCCAACGGGACGCCGGGGGCGATCCTCGGGCAGGTGCACGTGCTGCTGCTCGGGGACATCGGCGTGCTGGAGGTGCTGGTGCACCCCGCGGTGCGGCGCACCGGGCTCGGCCGCGACCTGGTCATGCTGGCCGCCCGCCGGGTCTACCAGGAGGGCTTCCGGTCGATCGGCGTGGAGGTGGTCGGCGACACCCCGGCCGTCGCCTTCTACGAGTCGCTCGGCTTCACCAGGGAGTACGTCGAGACCCGCAGCGTGCTCGACCTGTCCGGGGTCGACTGGGCCGAGCTGGCCCAGATGGCCACCGGCATCGGCGCGGGCTACCACCTGGAGTTCTGCCCCGGCGGCCCGCCCGACGAGCTGATCGAGGCGTACGCGCGGGCCAAGGCCGAGGTGCGCGACGTCGACGACGGTGAGCTGCGCCCCAGCTCGTACGACTCGGAGCGGCTCCGGGACAGCCTGAACTGCCTGCACCGACGGGGCATGAAGCCCTACATCGTGCTCGCCCTGCACGAGCAGACCGGGGAGGTGGCCGGCCTGACCGAGGTGGTGGTGCCGGCCCAGCACCCCACCCGCGCCGACCAGTACGACACCATCGTCGTCCAGGACCACCGCGGCTACGGCATCGACCGGGCGATCAAGGCGCGGATGCTGCTGGAGCTCCGCTCGGCGGAGCCGGAACTGGCCGAGGTGCAGACCTGGAACGCCCAGGCCAACGAGGCGATGCTCAAGGTCAACGCGGAGCTGGGCTACCGCCCCGACCGCGAGTGGTGCGAATACAGCGTCGACGTGGCCGAGCTGGTGCACCGGCTCGACAACGGACGCTGACCGGAGAGTTCACGAAACTGTCCGGTGGGGGATGGACGGTGGACAGCAGTGCCCCTTAACGTGCGTTAGATCCTGCCCACCCATCGTGGAGGCCCCATGCGCCCGCGCCGCACAATCGCCGCGCTCGCGACCGCCGCCGCCGTCACCACCACGGCCATCGGCGTCGCACCCACCGCGGCCAGCGCCGCGCCCACCGACCTGTTCATCTCGGAGTACGTCGAAGGCTCGTCGAACAACAAGGCGATCGAGCTGTTCAACGGCACCGGCGCGGCAGTCGACCTGGCCGCCGGTGGTTACCAGCTCCAGCTGCACTTCAACGGCTCCACCACGGCGACGAACCTCGCGCTGACCGGCACCGTCGCGGCCGGCGACGTCTTCGTCCTCGCCGCCGCCTCGGCCGCGCCGGCGATCCTCGCCCAGGCCGACCAGACCACCGGCGCGAGCCTGTTCAACGGCGACGACGCGATCGTGCTGCGCCGGGGCGGCGCCGTGCTCGACTCCATCGGCCAGGTCGGCGTGGACCCGGGCACCGAGTGGGGCACCGGCGTCACCAGCACCGCCGACAACACCCTGCGCCGGTCGGGCGGCGTGACCACCGGCGACGTCGACCCGGCCGACGCGTTCGACCCGGCCGCCCAGTGGGCCGGCTTCGCGGTCGACACCTTCGACGGGCTCGGCGCGCACACCGTCGACGGGGGCGGCCCGGTCGACGCACCGGCCACCCTGAACTGCGGCCCGGCGCTGGTCACCCCGGCCGGCACGGCGGCGACCCGGGAGGTCACGGCCACCGACGCCGACGACCGGATCGTCGAGCTGGCGGTCACCTCGGTCACCCCGGCGCCGTCCACCGGCTCGATCAGCCGTACCGCCCTCACGCCGGCCGACACGGCCGGCGGCACCGCCACCGCCACCATCACCGCGAGCGGCGACCTGGCCGCCGGGGCGTACACCGTCGGGCTGACCGCGACTGACGCCGACGGCGGCACCGCGACCTGCACCCTGGCCGTCCAGGTCACCCGGGAGCTGACGGTGGGCGAGGTGCAGGGGCCGACCGCCGACGCCGAGTCCGGCCCGGCCGACCGGTCCCCGCTCGCGCCGGCCACCGGCAACGGCACCAGCAGCACCCTGCACGACGTCCGAGGCGTGATCACCCAGCTCACGCTGGCCCGCGAATCGTCCGGGCGTGAGCAGCGCGGCTTCTTCCTGCAGAGCCGCCAGGGCGCCACCGACGGCGACCCGACCAGCTCCGACGGCATCTTCGTCTTCATGGGTTCGTTCACCTCCCTGATCGGCGGCTACGTGCCGACCGTCGGCGACGAGGTGGTGCTCCGGGCCCGGGTGTCCGAGTACTTCAACTTCACTCAGCTCTCCGGCGCCTCGCTGGTCACCAAGGTCGCCTCCGGCGTCGACGTGAACACCGAGGTCGAGGTCACCGACGCGGTGCCGCCGGTCGAGCTGGCCGACGCCGAGCGCTTCTGGGAGCGGCACGAGGGCGCCCGGCTGCGGGTCCGTGCCGGCAGCGGCGCGGTGAGCGGACGGAACGTCTTCGGCGCCACCGCCGACGCCGAGATTTTCGTGATCGACCGGGACGACCCCCTGCTGGACCGGGCCGACCCGTACGCCCGGCGAGTGTTCCGGGACTCCCACCCGTTGGACAACGACCCGACCCGCCGCTTCGACGACGGCAACGGCCAGCGGATCCTCCTGGGCAGCATGGGCGTCAAGGGCCGCACCGGGGACAGCACCGCGCTGCTGCCGCCGGCACACACCTTCGACACGCTGAGCGCCGACGCGGTCGGCGGCCTCTACTACTCCTTCGAGAAGTACGGCGTGCAGGTCGAGGCGGCCGAGTTCGCCGCCGGGGCCGACCCGTCGAAGAACAACCCGCCGCAGCCGGCGAACCGGTCGGAGGAGGTTGCGGTCGCGACCTACAACGTGGAGAACCTGTACGACTTCCGCGACGACCCGTTCGACGGCTGCGACTTCACCGGCAACGCCGGCTGCACCGGGGTCCGGCCGCCGTTCGACTACGTGCCGGGCAGCGAGCAGGAGTACCGCGAGCAGCTCGCCGCGCTCGCCGACCAGATCACCACCGACCTGCACTCCCCCGACCTGATCCTGGTGCAGGAGGCCGAGGACCAGGACATCTGCGCGATCTCGGGGACGGAGCTGGTCTGCGGCAGCACCGACAACGCCGACGGCGCACCGGACACCCTGCAGGAGCTGGCCCTGACCGTCGCCGCCGCCGGCGGCCCCGCCTACGCGGCCGCCTACGACCGGAGCGGCGCGGACGCGCGGGGCATCACGGCGGCGTTCCTCTACCGCACCGACCGGGTGGCGCTGGCCGAGGCCACCGCCGGCGACCCGCTGCTGGGCTCGGCGCCGACGGTGCAGTACCGGGGGGCCGGACTGCCGGGCAACGCGGACGTGCAGAACCCGAAGGCGCTGAACGCCGTGCTGCCGGCAGACGTCGACACGTCGACCGGCAAGGACGGCAACAACGTCTTCACCCGCGCCCCGCAGCTCGGGAAGTTCAGCGTCGCGGCGGCACCCGGCTCGGCCGAGCGCTTCACCCTCTGGGCGGCGAGCAACCACTACTCGTCGGGGCCGGACAGCCGCGTCGGGCAGCGCCGCGAGCAGGCCGCGTACGGGGCGGCGATCGTCACCGCGATCGAGGCGTCGGACCCGCAGGCGCGGGTGGTCTACGGCGGGGACCTGAACGTCTTCCCCCGCCCGGACGACCCGATCGCCACGGCCGACGCTCCGACCCCCTCGGACCAGCTCGCGCCGCTGTACGAGTCGGGCCTGCACAACCTCTGGGACACCCTGGTCGCCGAGGTGCCCTCCGCCGCCTACTCGTACAGCTTCGAGGGGCACGCCCAGACGCTGGACCACCTCTTCGTCAACGAGGCCTTCCGCAAGGACCTGGTCCAGGTGCGGGCCGCGCACATCAACGCGGACTGGCCGGCGGAGCACGCCGCGGACGGCTCGCGGGGCTCCAGCGACCACGACCCGCAGGTCGCCCGCTTCCGCTCCCGGGCGTCACTGAGCGTCGGGGACGTCTCGGTGGCCGAGGGCGACCAGGGCACCCGCCCGCTGACCTTCACGGTCAGCGTCTCCCGCCCGCTGTCCCAGCCGGCCATGATCTGCGCCGCCACGTACGGCACCACGGCGCAGACCGGCGCCGACTACGACCCGTACGTCGGCTGCCGCACCCTCGCGGCCGGGCAGACCTCCCTGGCCTTCCCGGTGACCGTACGCGGTGACCGGAAGCCGGAGGCGGACGAGCAGGTGACCCTGCTGGTGGCGGGCGTGCCGGGGCTGCGCCCGACCGACCCGCTCGCGGTCGGCACCATCGCCAACGACGACTGACCCACCCGACCCGACCCAGCAACGGCACAACAGCAACGGCAACGGCAACGGCAACGGCCCGTCACCCAGGCGAACCTGGGCGGCGGGCCGTCGTCGTTGTCGGGCGGGAGCGAGGCGTGCGGCGGCTGGACGTCGACCCGCAGGCCGAACTGTGACTGTCCCGCCGGTCGGGCCGCACGTCTGGCGGCCATCAGTCGAACCGGTGAACGCGCGGTGGCGGAGGAACGTTCCGGTGCTCGGCGACCCGCACCTCCCACTGGCTGCGCCGGCGCATCGCGTCCCGGACGGCACGGTTGCGGTGGAAGGTCTCCGGCGGGCGCGCCAGCCCGTAGACGTCCGCCCACCACTCCCCCGGCTCCGGATCCAAAATCGTGTCCAGGTGCGACGGGTAGCGGCGCTCGGCGCCGTCCCGGGTGTCCTCCCGGTCCCGCATCGGCTTCAGCACCTGACCGAACTCGTCGACGACGGCCAGCCGGAAGCCGGCGACCCCGATGATGCGACGCAACAGCAGGATGCTCGGGACCATCCGGCCCGCCTCGATCCGCCCCACGGTGGCGTGGTGCACGCCAGCCCACCGGGCCAGCTCGCGCTGGCTGAGGTCGGCGCGGCGACGGACCGCCCGTACGATGCAGGCGGCGGGCCACGGGATGTCGAACGGCTCGGTCAGCAGGACAGGTTCGTCGGCACCCCGGCTGGGGGTCCGACAGCGCACCGCCCGACGCCCGCTCGCCCCCCGCGAGTCCGGACTGGTCGGACCCGCGCGGCCACGACTCCTCCGGACACGGCTCGTGCGGACACGGCTCCTTCGGACGCGGCTCGCGCGGACACGGCTCATCCGGACACGGCACGTGCGGGCACGGTTCCTCGGGAGAGGGCTCGTGCGGAAGGGGTTCATCGCGGAGGGGCTCGTCGGTCTCGGACACGGCAGGAACGTCCGTCATTGCGCTACCGTCCCGATTCCCACCGGCGGCTCGCAATCCCGTCCGCTCCGCCTGTGGACAACCAACTCGCCGTGGATAACACCGACGACCGCTCGTCGCGGTGAGTGACAGCAAGCGACGACGGGCGGAAAGTTACTACTGGTAATCATGGTGACGGCAGCCGAAGCCACGCAGCCGCACCGGCCCGGCCGCCCAAGCCTCTGAGCTGGGCCCTGTCTCCAAGTCCCTGCCCTAGCCACCAACCCGCTCGGCCCCCTTTGCTCTGCACCCACATGCGCACCGGTGACTATCCGTAGCTGGTGCGCCGGTGGGTGCAGAGCAAAGCGTGCGAGAGGCGAGGGGGGGAGCAGGCGGATTGATTACTCATCGCGAACGCCTTGAACGCTGCGCCGGTCTCCTGTGCCACCGCTCGGGCCACCCGACGCGCGGCGGAACGTCGGCCCCCGGTGTCTCATCCGGTGGTCTCGTCCGGTGTCTCGCGACGGCAGGTCCGTGGCCATCGCCTACGCCCGGCAGTTGGAGTCGGAAGGCCAGCTGGGGTATCGGTTGCCGATTCACGACGCCACCCGCATGCCAGGGGCAGGGGCAGCAGCGGCAGCGGCAGCGTGCCCGGGAGCAGGTAGGAGGCGAGCGTGTCATGGAAAGTAGTGCTTGCCGACGAGACAGTCGGAGAACTGGTGACCCCGACAAGCACCGGCTCGGCACCGTCGTCGGCTGGGCCTGGCGGGACTATCGGCGCACGGTGCGGATCGGGTGCAGGTGCCGGCCGGCAGCGCGCGGGTCTACCGGGTGTCCTGGGTGCGGATCGGCAGCGCCGCCGCTCAGTAGCGCTGGCGCAGCAGTTGGGCGGCCTCGACCGCCCAGTAGGTGAGGATGATCTGGGCGCCGGCCCGGCGGATCGAGGTGAGCGTCTCCAGCATCACCCGCTCCCGATCGATCCAGCCGTTCGCGGCGGCCGCCTCGACCATCGCGTACTCGCCGGAGACCTGGTAGGCGGCGACCGGGACGTCGACCGCCGCGCGGACCGCCGCGACCACGTCGAGGTACGGCAGCGCGGGCTTGACCATCACCATGTCGGCGCCCTCGGCGACGTCCAACTCGACCTCGCGCAGCGACTCCCGCAGGTTCGCCGGGTCCTGCTGGTAGGTGCGCCGGTCGCCTTCCAGCGCCGACTCCACCGCGTCCCGGAACGGGCCGTAGAAGGCCGAGGCGTACTTCGCGGCGTACGCCAGCACGGCCACGTCCTGGTGGCCCGCGGCGTCGAGCGCCCGGCGTACCACCCCGACCTGGCCGTCCATCATCCCGGACGGCCCGACCACCCCGACCCCGGCGGCGGCCTGGGCCACCGCCATCTCGGCGTACGCGGCAAGGGTGGCGTCGTTGTCGACGCCGCCGTCGGGGGTGAGCAGACCGCAGTGCCCGTGGGAGGTGAACTCGTCCAGGCAGAGGTCGCTCATCACCACCGTGGCGTCACCCACCTCGGCGACCACGTCGCGGATCGCCACGTTGAGGATGCCGTCCGGGTCGATCCCGCCGGAACCGGTCGCGTCCCGCTCGGTGGGCACCCCGAAGAGCATGATGCCGCCCACACCGGCCTGGACCGCCTCGACGGCGGCCTTGCGCAGCGAGTCCCGGGAGTGCTGGAGCACCCCCGGCAGCGACGCGATGGCCCGTGGCTCGGTGAGCCCCTCCTTGACGAACATCGGCACGACCAGCTCGGCCGGGTCGACGCGGGTCTCGGAGACCAGCCGCCGCACGGCCGCGTTACGACGCAGCCGGCGGGGCCGGATCTCGGGGTACGGCACGGGAGCCTCCTGTCAGCGGAACCTCAGGGCGGTCGGCCCCTGCACCTTCGAGCCGCGGCGCTGCTTGGCCGGCATGGCGGCGAGCTTCTCGCGCAGCTCGACGGCGTAGGCGGCGAGCGCCTCCACCAGATCGGGGACCGAGGCGTGCGGCGGCTGGACGTCGACCCGCAGGCCGAACTCCGTCGCGGTCTCCGCCGTCTTGGGCCCGATGACTGCAACAACGGTACGCGCATGCGGCTTCCCCGCGATACCGACCAGATTGCGCACCGTGGAGGAGGAGGTGAAGAGCACCGCGTCGAACCCGCCCGACTTGATCGCGTCGCGGATCTCGGCGGGCGGCGGAGCCGCCCGGACCGTCCGGTACGCGGTCACGTCGTCGACCTCCCAGCCGCGCTCGGTGAGCCCGGCGGCGAGGGTCTCGGTGGCGATGTCGGCGCGCGGCAGCAGCACCCGGCCCACCGGGTCGAGGATCTCGTCGTGCGGCGAGAACTCGGCCAGCAGCCCCTCGGAGGACTGCTCCCCCGACGGGACCAGCTCGGGCTGGATGCCGAAGGCGCGGACCGCGTCGGCGGTCGCCTCGCCGATGCAGGCGATCTTGACGCCGCCGAAGTGGCGGGCGTCCAGGCCGTGCTCGGCGAACTTCTCCCAGACCGCCCGCACCGCGTTGACGGAGGTGAAGATCACCCAGGCGTACCGGCCGTCGACCAGGCCCTTGACCGCCCGCTCCATTTGGGCCGGGGTACGCGGCGGCTCGACCGCGATGGTCGGCACCTCGCAGGGGATCGCCCCGTACGCGCGCAGCCGCGCGCTCATCGCGCCGGCCTGCTCCTTGGTGCGGGGCACCAGCACCTTCCAGCCGTACAGCGGCCGGTTCTCCCACCAGCTCAGCTTGTCCCGCTGGCCGACGCCCTCACCGACGGTGAGCACGACCCGGCCGGTGAAGCCGAGCGCCGCCGCGACGAAGGAGTCCACGGTCGACGTGGTGGTGTACTGGGTCTCGCCGGTGCCGTCGCCGGTCACCCCGACGCCGGTGGCGCCGTCGACCCCGGCGGCGAGCAGGCCGTCCCGGATCGCGGCGAGGTCACCGGCGTCCACGGCCACGGCCAGCGAACCCCGGCCGACGGCCGCGGCCAGCGCCTCGAAGTCCAGCGTGCTGACGTCCTCGACGTCGGCCGCCGTCCGTACGCCCGGCAGCGGCACGCCCGCGTAGGTCGCCACGCCCTCGGCCTGCCCGACGCCCGGGACCACCTCGAAGTGCGCGGCGGTACGCGCCACCGCCTGCACCTCCTTGACCACGGAGTCGTGCCCGAACGGATCGCCGGCGACCAGGTGCACCGCGTTCAGCCCGGAACGGGCCGCCGAGATCAGCACCTTCGCCACGTCACCCGGCGCACCCTCCGCCGGGCTGAACTGGGCGTCTTCCTTCGCCTGAGCACGGACGGCATCGAGCAGCGACTCGGGGACTCCCCGGTCGTACACCACCTGGTCGGCGTCGACCAGGGCGTCGTGCGCCCGGCGGGTCAGCAGGCCCGGGTCGCCGGGGCCGGCCCCGACGAACGCGATGCGGCCTACGGGCTTACGGGTGCGGGTCATTCTGTGCTCCCAAATTGCTGGGTCCCCGGGCCGGTGTGTCCTTCTTGGCCGAGGATCGAGTCGGCGCCGAGGTCGAGGAGTTCGGCGGCGAGTGCCTTGCCGATCTCCGCCGCGTCGGCGGGCGTTCCGGTGCGGGACAGCCGGAGCTCTCGGGTGCCGTCCGGGCTGATCACCGCCCCGCGCAGGTAGATCTCATCGCCGGCGTCGCCCTCGGCGAGTTCGGCGTAGGCGGCGACCGGAGCGGAGCATCCGGCCTCCAGGGTGGCCAGCAACGCCCGCTCCGCGGTGACCGCGGCGCGCGACGGTGCGTGGTCGAGGACGGCGAGCAGCTCGACCAGGTCCGGGTCGTCGATCCGGCACTCCACCGCCAGCGCGCCCTGAGCGGGCGCGGGCAGCATCAGCATCGGGTCGAGCGTCTCGGTGATCACGTCGGCCCGGCCCAGCCGGGCCAGCCCGGCCCGGGCCAGGACGACGGCGTCCAGGTCGGCCTCCGGGCCGAGCACCCGCGCGAGGCGGGTGTCGACGTTGCCGCGGATCGGGGTGACCTCCAGCTGCATTCCGAGCGCGTGCAGCTGGGCGATGCGGCGCAGCGCGCCGGTGCCGACGGTGGCGCCGGCCGGCAGCTCGGTGAGCGTCCGGCCGTCCCGGGCGACCAGCGCGTCGCGCGGGTCCTGCCGGGGCGGCACCGCGGCGATGTGCAGCCCGGCCGCCGCCGCGGTGGGCAGGTCCTTGTAGGAGTGCACCGCGAGGTCGATGGTGCGCGCGACCAGCGCGTCGCGCAGCGCGGAGACGAAGACGCCGACGCCCAGGCGGTGCACCGGGGCGGAGGAGCGGTCGCCGGCGGTGACCACCTCGACCAGCTCGACCGGGCGGCCGGTGGCGGCGGTCAGCGCGTCGGCGATCTGCCCGGACTGGGCCATCGCCAGCGCACTGCCCCGGGTACCGAGGCGCAGGGGGGTACTCATCGCTCACCTCCGGTGGGCGGGACGTCGGCGGGACCGGCCGACGGCGGCACGTCGATGTCCACGATGTCGGGGACGGTGTCGACCGGGGAGGTCTGCGGCACCTGGAGGTCGAACAGTTCCCGCAGCAGGGCGGCATACTGGTCGCCGCCGGGCTCCGCGGCGAGCTGACGGACCTTGACGGTGGGCTGGTGCAGCAGTCGCTGGACCACCCGGTGCACCGTCCGCGCCACCTCGGCGCGCTGGTCGTCGCTGAGGTCGGGGCGGCGCTGGGCCAACCGGCGCAGCTCGGCGGTGACCACGTCGTCGGCGCGGCCGCGCAGGGCGGCCACGGTCGGCGCGACGTCCGCCCCGCGCAGCCAGGTGAGGAAGCCCTCGACCTCGCCGAGCACGATCCGCTCGACGGCGGCGGCGTCGATGGCGGCGGGACCGTCGGCGAGCAGCGCCGCCATCCGGTCGATGTCGATCACCTCGACGCCGGGCAGCTCGGCGACGCCCACCTCCACGTCACGCGGCACGGCGAGGTCGAGCAGGACCAGCGGCCCCCGGTCGGGGTCGCGGTCGGCGAGCGCCCGGACGACCACGTCGCGGGTGAGGACCGGTTCGGTGGCCGCCGTGGCGGCCACTACGATGTCCACTGTGGAGAGGGTGGCGGTCAGCTCGGCCATCGGGGCCGCGGCGGCCCCGTACGACTCGGCCAGCCGGACGGCCCGGTCGGCGCCCCGGTTGGTCACGGTGAGCGGCCCGGCGCCCAGCCGGGACAGCGTCGCCACGCCCAGCGAACCCATCGCGCCCGCGCCGATCACCAGCGCCGGCCGGCCGGCGAGGTCGCCGTCGAGGTGCTCGGCGGCCAGCTCCAGCGCGGCGGTCACCACGCTCTGACCGGCGCGGTCGATGTTGGTCTCCGCGTGGGCCCGCTTGCCGACCCGCAGCGCCTGCTGCATCAGCTCGTGCAGCAGCCGGCCGGCGCTGTCGGTCCCGGTCGCCCAGTGGTACGCGTCGCGGAGCTGGCCGAGGATCTGCGCCTCGCCCACCACCATCGAGTCCAGCCCGGTGGCGACCCGGAAGACGTGGTCCACGGCGGCGGCGTCGAAGTGCACGTAGAGGTGGTTGGCGAGCGCGGCCGGCTGACTACCGGCGTGCTCGGCAAGGACGGCGCAGATGTCGCCGAGGCCGCCGTGGAAACCGGACACGGCGGCGTAGACCTCCACCCGGTTGCAGGTGGAGACGAGCACGGCCTCGCTGACGTACGGCTGCGCGACCAGTCGGTCGAGGATGCGGGTGAGGTCGGCGGGGGCGACCGCGAGCTGCTCCAGCGTGGCGACGGGAGCGGTGCGGTAGGACGCACCGACGACGAGCAGTTTCACGTGCCGATCGCCTCCTGGGTGTCGGTGACCGCGAGACCGCCGGGCAGGGCGGTGAGGGCGGACCCGCCGGCGGCGGGCAGCGCGGTCAGCGATGCCTTGCGGTGCTCGTGGAAGGACAGGATCTGCAGCTCGATGGCGAGGTCGACCTTGCGCACGTCGACCCCCTCCGGAACCGAGAGTACGCACGGCGCGAAGTTCAGGATGCTCGTCACACCGACCGCGACGAGTTGGTCGGCCACCGCCTGGGCCGCCGGGGCGGGGGTGGCGATCACCCCGATGGCGATGGCCTCCTCCACGGCGACCCGGGGCAGCTCGTCGATGTGCCGGACGACCAGGCCGTTGATCTCCTCGCCGACCCGGGACGGGTCGGCGTCGAGGAGCGCGGCGATGCGGAACCCGCGACTGGCGAAGCCGTCGTAGCCGGCCAGGGCGTGACCGAGATTACCCACCCCGACCAGGGCGACCGAGCGGCACTGGGTGAGCCCGAGCACCGACTCGATCTGGTCGACCAGGAGCGCGATGTCGTAGCCGACCCCGCGGGTGCCGTACGAGCCGAGGTGGGACAGATCCTTGCGGAGCTTGGCGGAGTTGACCCCGGCGGCGCTGGCCAGGCCCTCGCTGGAGACGGTCTCGTGACCGGTTTCGGCGAGATTGTGCAGGGCACGGAGGTATTCCGGTAGCCGCGCGACGGTCGCCTCCGGCAGGTCCGGGAGCGCCGGTACGGCACCGGCGCGGCCGGGCGCGCCAGGGTGACGGTGCTGACTCATGAGACTCCGTGCGGTGCGATCCTCTGCCGGCTCCACCGGCCGGTCGTTTCGGGACTCCCGCTGGCGACCGAGATTGCCGGCTGTGCTAGCAGGGCGCGTCGGAATTACAGAGTAGGCGCTTGTGAAGACGTGCACAAATCGCGATCTTGTCGGCTCGCGACGCGGCTCCACCAGGCCCTCCATTCCGCAAGATCGATCCAGCGGGCTCCGCCGGCGCCGCTCGGCGATTATTGCTCAATTACGACTTCTCTGACCAATCGCACGCGCCCGGCTCGCCGCTCGGCCACGTCACCGTAGGGCGGGAACCCCTGCCCGGGCCCGCGCCCGTGCCGCGCATCACTGACGCCGCAGGCGGCCTGGGGACTTCCAGGCTCGTGCGGCGACCTCCCGCAGGCGATCGTCCCGGTAGGGCCAGCCCTACGCCGGAAAGGCAGGTCGACGGGATTCATCGTCGCCCGCCGGCTGCCTAGCCTCATGGGCATGACCGCCGTTCCCGCCACCGCCGACCAGCCCCCGCTGGCACCGAGCATCTCCCGGCAGCTCTTCCTCGACTCCGGCTACGTGCTGCTCGGCCTCCCGCTGGCGGTGGCGAGTTTCGTGGTCCTCGTGGTTGGTCTCTCGGTCGGGATCGGCCTGGTGGTGACGGTGATCGGCCTGCCCATCCTCAGCGGCACCCTCTACGTCGCCCGGGGGCTCGCCGACATCGAGCGGCTCCGCCTGCCCGCCGTGCTGCGCCAGTCCCGGATCCGCCCGCAGTACCGGCTCCCGGAACCCGGGGCGAGCGCCTGGCGGCGGATCTTCGTGCCGATGGGCGACGCCCAGTCCTGGCTCGACCTGGCGCACGGCCTGCTGAAGGTGATCGTGGCCGTGATCACCTTCGTGGTCACGCTGCTCTGGTGGGCCGGCGCCGTCACCGGCACCCTCTACTGGGTGTACGACTGGGCGCTGCCACGGGGCCCGGAGGACAGCGACCTCGCCCAGCTCCTCGGCCTGGGCGACTCGACCATCGCCCGGATCGGGCTGCACACCGCCATCGGGCTGTTCTTCCTGATCACCCTGCCGATCGTGGCCCGCGGCTGCGCGCTGCTCCAGGCCAGCTTCGGCCGCGCCCTGCTGACCGGGGTGGCCGAGATGCGCAACCGGATCACGGTGCTGGAGGAGCAGAAGCGGGCCGCCGTCTCGGCCGAGGCGAGCGCGCTGCGCCGGCTGGAGCGCGACATCCATGACGGCCCGCAGCAGCGCCTGGTCCGGCTGGCCATGGACCTCAGCCGGGCCCGCCAGCAGCTCGCCACCGACCCGGAGGCCGCCGGCCGGACCCTGGACGAGGCGGTCACCCAGACCCGGGAGACGCTGGCCGAGCTGCGCGCCCTGTCCCGGGGCATCGCGCCGCCGGTCCTGGTCGACCGGGGGTTGCCCAGCGCTCTGGCGGCCCTCGCCGGGCGCGGCCTGATCCCGATCGAGCTGCGGGTGGACCCGGAGCTGGCCAGCCCGGCCGGCCGGCTGGATCCGGCGGTGGAGAACACCGCCTACTTCGTCGTGGCCGAGGCGCTGACCAACGTCGCGAAGCACAGCCGGGCGACCGAGTGCCTGGTCACCGTGACCCGGCACGACCAGCTGCTGGAGGTCTGCATCGGCGACGACGGCCAGGGCGGCGCCCACCTGGCCAAGGGGCACGGGCTGGTCGGCATCGCCGACCGGGTCCGCGCCGTCGGCGGCCGGCTCTCCGTGGTCAGCCCGGTCGGCGGACCGACCGAGATCCGCGCCGAGCTGCCGCTGTGACACGGCGGAGCCGGACCGGGCGGACGTGGTAGACAGCACCATGCGGATCGTGATCGCGGACGACGCCGTGCTGCTCCGGGAGGGGCTGGTACGGCTGCTCACCGAACGTGGGTACGAGGTGGTGGCCGCCGTGGCCGACGGCGACGCGCTGGTCGAGGCGGTGGTGACCCACCGGCCCGACGTGTCGATCGTCGACGTGCGGATGCCGCCGTCGCACACCGACGAGGGGCTGCGGGCGGCGGTGGAGGCCCGGCGGCTGGTTCCCCGTACCCCGATCCTGGTCCTCTCCCAGTACGTCGAGGTGTCGTACGCCGACGACCTGCTGGCCACCACCGGGGGCGGCGGGGGCGGGATCGGCTACCTGCTCAAGGACCGGGTGGCCGCCATCGACGAGTTCCTCGACGCGCTGGATCGGGTGGCCGGCGGCGGCACGGTGCTCGACCCCGAGGTGGTCGGTCAGCTCTTCGCGAGACGCCGTCGCGACGAACCGCTGCGGGAGCTCACCCCCCGCGAACGCGAGGTGCTCGCCCTGATGGCCGAGGGCCGCTCCAACACGGCCATCGCAAGGACCCTGGTGGTCACCGACGGCGCCGTCGAGAAGCACGTCCGGAACATCTTCACCAAACTCAAGCTCCCGCCGGACACCGAGCAGCACCGCCGGGTCCTCGCCGTCCTCACCTACCTCCGCAGCTGACCCACCCACCCCTCGCAGCTGAGGCAGCTCGGTGATCAGGAAGTCTGCGCCCGATCAGACCCGACTCCCGGACCCGAACCTCTTGGTCAACCGCCGGAGAACCCAGGGGCCCAGGGCCCAGGGCCGGAGGCCGGGGCGGGCGGTCAGGGGAGGGTGCGGGCGAGGGTGACCGCCTCGGTGAGGGTGTCGGCGACCGGGTGCCCGGAGGCGCGCAGCCGGCCGGGGTCGGTGAAGCCGCCGGTGTAGAGGACGGCGCGACCGCCGACGGACAGGGCGGCGTCGGCGTCGTCGACGGAGTCGCCGATCAGCACCACGTCGGAGCCGTCGACGCCCAGCTCGGCCAGGTGCCGCTGGAGCGACTCGGCCTTGCGGTCGCCGCCAACCGTGGCCCGCAGCCCGTCCACCCGGACGAAGTGCCCGCTCAGCCCGTACGTGTGCACGGTCGGCACCAGCTCGTCGTGGAACCACATGGAGAGCAGGGACTGGCTGCCCGGCCACGCCGCCATGGCGACCTGGGCGTCGTGCGCCAGCGCGCAGGTGGTGAGCCCGGTCCGGTACGCGTCGTGGAAGATCTTGTCGAGTCGGCCGAACGCCTCCTCGTCGACGGCCTGCCCGAGCACCTCCGCGTAGTAGTCGGCGATCGGCCGGCGGAACCTGACCCGGTGCTCGTCGGCGGTCACGCTCGGGCCACCCACGCTGGCGAAGGCCGCGTTGGTGGCGGCGACCACCAGGCTGAGGTCGTTGAGCAGGGTGCCGTTCCAGTCCCAGACCAGGTGGGGGTGTGCAGCGTTCATCGCCGCACCATAGCGGTACGGCTCTACAGCTGGGGGGTGGTCAGGTCCCGCAGCAACCGCTCCTCCTCCACCCGCCAGTAGCCGTGTTCCTTGCCGTCGAGCAGCACCACGGGCAGCCGGTCGCCGTACTCGCGTTCCAGCTCGACGTCGTCGGTGACGTCCTTCTCGAGCCACCGGTCCCCGGTGACCGCCACCACCCGGTCCATCGCCGCCTTCGCGTCCTCGCACAGGTGGCAGCCGGGGCGGGTGATCAGGGTGAGTCGAGGCTCACGCATCGGTCTCCTCCGTCGTGCGGGCGCCGGCCGGTGCCGGCGGGCGGGTGTCCGGCGCCTGGGACGGCGCCGGGGCCGGGGCCGCCGGGGACGACGCCGGCCGGAGCAGGGTCTTGCGTACCTTGCCGATCGCCGAGTGCGGCAACTCGTCGACGAACTCGACGGTGGTCGGGCACTTGAACCGGGCCAGGTTGCGGGCGCAGTGGGCGAGCAGTTCCTCGCCGGTCACCGGACGCGCCTGCGCCGGCACCACGTACGCCCGGACAGTCTCGCCGGTCCGCGGGTGCGGCACACCCAGTACCGCCGACTCGGCCACGCCCGGGTGGGCGCCGAGCACCTGCTCGACCTCGTGCGGGTACACGTTGAAGCCGTTGACCAGGATCAGCTCGCCGATCCGGTCCACCAGGAAGAGGTCGCCGTCGGCGTCGGCGTACGCCACGTCGCCGGTGGCCCACCAGCCGTCGGCGTCCGGGCCGCCCCGGCCGTCCGGCCAGTAGCCGGCGAAGAGGTTCGCCCCCCGCACCACGATCTGACCGGGGTCGGTGCCCGGGGCCACGTCGGAGAGGTCCAGCTCGTCGGCGTCGTCGTCCGCCTCGGCGACGCCGTCGCGCCACAGGTCGGCCCCGTCCGCGCCGACCAGGCGCAGCTCGACGCCGGGCAGCGGGCGGCCGATCGAGCCGGCCTTCGGCTCCCCGCCGACCAGGGTGGAGGTGAGCACCGGCGCGGTCTCGGTCAGGCCGTACCCGACGTGCACCGGGCGGCCGGTGACCGCGGTGAAGCGCGCCGCGACGGCCGGCTCCAGCGGCGCCGCGCCGCAGACCGCGACCCGGACCGACGCCATCGCCGTCGCCAGCGCGTCGGCGTCCGCCGTGGACCAGGCCGCCACCATCGACGGTACGCCGACCAGCACGCTGACCCGGTGCCGGGCGATCTCGGCGAGGCCGGCGTCGGCGCCGAGGTCGTCGACGAGCACCCCGGTCGCGCCATGGTGGACGACCGCCCCGAGCCCCGAGTTCAGCCCGTACGCGTGGAACAGCGGCAGCGCCAGCAGCAAGGTGTCGTCGGGCCCCACCACCGGCGGGTCGATCCGCCCCACCTGCTCGTGGTTGGCCGCGAGCGCCCGGTGCGAGAGCATCGCGCCCTTCGGCCGCCCCTCGGTCCCGGAGGTGTAGAGCAGCACCGCCAGATCGTCTCCGCCCCGCACCGGGAACGCGTCGTCACCGCCCGGGGCCGGTGACCCGCCGGCGGCGACGGGCGGTGCGGTGTGCACGGCGGTCAGCGCGGGCAGTTCCGCGGCGACGTCGGCGACGAGGTCACGGACCCGCTCGGTGCCGATCAGCAGGGACGCGCCGGAGTCGGCCAGCACGTGCCGCAGCTCGGGGGCGGTGAACCCGGGGTTGACCGGCACGGCGACCAGCCCGGCGCGCAGCGTTCCGAGCAGGGCGAGCACGAAGTCCGGCGAGTTGGGTAGCGCGACGGCGACCCGGGACGGGCGGCCGTCCGCGTCGGAGCCGGGGACGGCGGCGGCGAGCGCCCGGGCGACCGCGGTCACCGAGGCGTCCAGTTTCGACCAGCTCAGAATCTGTTCGCGCCAGTGCAGCGCGGGTCGGTCGCCGTGGGCGACGGCCGCCCGGGCGAGCCGGTCGGCGAGGTTCGTCGCGGAGCTGTCGGTTGCGTCCTGCACGGTGGCTGAGTCTGGCACAGCGCGGCACCGCCGGCCATGCCTCTCGACGGCCGGGGGACGCAGGACCGTCGCCGCCAGCCGCCGCCGGTCCTGTGGGGAGGACGGCGGTGGCACGGCGACGAGACGGGAAGTGTCTCGCGGGTGTGACACGCCCGGCTGGCGGTGACACGCCCGGCGATTCCCCGTGCCGGACCGTCGCACGGCGGTCGTGCGACGGCCGTCATTCCGTCGCTGACCAGGGCTTCCATTGCGGACCATGGGTAGATCCGAAAGTCAACCGCACCCGACGGACAACCGGTCCGCCATCGGTGCGACGCGGCGGGAAATACTTCCGCCCTGTGTAACGGACTTGCCACGCGTGGGTGACGTTGGCCCTATCATCACTCGGGTCGGCTCACCCAATTTGCCGTGAGTCGACACCCCTCAGCCCGAGGAGGCCCCCGTGCCTGTGAGCGCATTGGACCAGCACCTCAAGGGGATCTGCCGCCCGTCGGCACATCCCGAGCCAGCCCTGCCCGACCGCGGCGTACCCGGTCAGGACGCGGCGACGCGCCGACCGGAGACCGAGTCGGAGGCGGCGCGGTGACCACCTTCGGATACGCGGAGCGGCCGGTCGGCCTGACCGGACCGGTGACCCGCGCTTCGGTCAACGAACGGCCCGCGGCCCGGGGTCCGGCCGAGGACACGGGCGGTCTCGCCGTCCGGGGCGAGTCCGGGTCGAACCGGATCCGCAACCGGCCGCACCACAACGAGCCACCCCCGCGCCCGGCGACGCCGGGCGGGAACGCGAAGCCGATCGGTGGTCGGGTCGCCGTCCCGGCCCGCCCGACCATGCCGGCGCAGGGCCGTCGCACGGCCGAGCCGCCGACCGCGCCCGATCCGTCGACGACGGAGACGGCGGTGCTGCCCGCGGTGCCGGCGACCGCCGCCCCCGCCATCACCTCCACCGGGTACCCGAGCCGTCCGGACCCGTCCGACCCGGCCACCGAGGTGTGGGCGCTGGTCGAGCGCGCCCAGGCCGGCGAGTCCGAGGCGTTCGGCCTGATCTACGACCGGTACGTGGACACCGTCTTCCGGTTCGTCTACTTCCGGGTCGGCAACCGGCAACTGGCCGAGGACCTCACCTCCGACACGTTCCTGCGCGCGCTCAAGCGGATCGGCAGCTTCACCTGGCAGGGCCGTGACCTCGGCGCGTGGCTGGTCACCATCGCCCGCAACCTGGTGGCGGACCATTTCAAGTCCGGCCGCTACCGGCTGGAGGTCACCACCGGCGACGTGCTGGACGCCGACCGCGAGGACCGGGGGCCGGAGGGCAGCCCGGAGGCGGCGGTCGTCGAGCACATCACCAACGTGGCGCTGCTCAGCGCCGTCAAGCAGCTCAACCCGGAGCAGCAGGAGTGCATCGTGCTCCGCTTTCTCCAGGGCTTCTCCGTGGCCGAGACGGCCCGCTCCATGGGCAAGAACGAGGGCGCCATCAAGGCCCTCCAGTACCGTGCGGTGCGGGCGCTGGCACGGCTGCTGCCCGACGGCTTCCAACCGTGATCCCACCGGCGGGACTGGCGAGCTTCGATAGAGGTTTTCGCAGCTCAGGGCCGTTTTCACGTCGTGACGACGATCACTTTGCGTGATTTCGCCCCCGCTGGCCCCGTAACCCATGCCCGGCGCGGACCGTTTCTCCGGGTGCGACCGGTGGTAGCCCGGCCTCCCCGGGCCCCCGAGGTCCGGCGGCGCGCCAGCCACGGCCTTCGTCCGTGGTGTCACGCCGTCACCGGTCGCTGAGGACAGCGGCCGACCGGCCGTGACCAGCGAGAGGAGGTGCCTTCGGTGGACAGCGACCTCTTCTCCCGTCGGCGCGCCGAGCGCTTCGCGCAGCTTCTCGACGAAGCCAACGGCGGCCGACGACACCACGTCCGGTCCCGGGCCGACGACCAGCTCACCGCGCTCGTCGCGATCGGGCAGCGACTCAGCGCGGACCCGCCGGCCGTCGAGGTGGACCGGGACTTCCGCACGGGCCTGCGGGCCATGCTGCTCGCCACCGCCGAGCGCGAGGGCATCGGTGC